>JAYWCL010000252.1:0-17838 GCA_043780595.1 Limnoglobus sp. | reverse complement strand
CCTCCTGGACCTCGTTGACCATGTGCTCCTGGAGCTCGTGAGGTCCGCAGATGTCGAGGATCTCGTGCGGGACGACCGGTCCGTCCGTGAGCTGCTGGCCCTTCTTCACGAAGTCGCCCTTGTACACGATGACGTGCTTGCTCATCGGGATCAGGTGCTCCTCCTCGGAATCGGTGTGCGGATCCTTGACCACGATGCAGCGCTTGCCGCGCACGCTCGGGCCGAAGTCCACCACGCCGTCGATCTTGGCGATCTCCGCGGCGTCCTTCGGACGGCGGGCCTCGAAGAGCTCGGCGACACGCGGCAGACCGCCGGTGATGTCCTTGGTCTTCGATGCTTTGCGGGGCGTCTTCGCCAGCAGCGCGCCGGCGCCGATGTCGTCGCCTTCGCCCACGACCAAGTGCGCGCCGGCCGGGATCGGGTACTGCGCGATCGGGTCGCCGTTCTTGTCCTCGACGACCACCTGGGGATGCAGGTCCTCCTTGTGCTCGACGATGACCATGTCCTCGGTCCCGGTGGCCTGGTCCGTCTCCTGCTTCATCGTGACGCCCTCGATGATGTCGTGGAAGCGGACGCGGCCCGCTTTCTCGGAGATGATGGGGACGTTGTACGCGTCCCACTCGACGAAGACCTCGTTCTTCTTCACCTGGCCGCCGTCCGGCACCGCGATGATCGAGCCGACGACGATGGTGTGGGTCTCCAGCTCCTTGCCGTCCGGGCTCGAGATGACGATGGAACCGTTCTTGTTCAGGACGATGTTGTTGCCGTCGCCGAGCTCCACCACGCGGAGCTCGTTGTACCGGGCGATACCGTCGTGCTTGGACTTGATCTGCGGCTGCTTGTACGTCTGCGCCGCGGCGCCACCGATGTGGAACGTGCGCATCGTCAACTGCGTGCCCGGCTCGCCGATCGATTGGGCCGCGATGATCCCCACAGCCATGCCGTCTTCGACGATGTTGCCGGTGGACAAGTCCATGCCGTAACACTGACGGCACACGCCCAATGGGGCTTGGCACGTCATCGGGCTACGCACGTAGACCTTGTCGATACCGAGCCGTTCGAGCATCCGCGCTTTGTCCGGCGTAACCATCTCGTTTTCGCAAACGATTTCCTTGCCGGTTTCGGGGTGCTTGATCGACACGCGGCTGATGCGGCCACGGATCGCGTCGAACAGCGGACGATCGATTTCGTCGCCCTTGTACATGATGCCCTTGGTCACGCCTTGGGTCGTGCCGCAATCGTGCATCGTGATCACCACGTTCTGCGCGACGTCGGCCAACTTCCGCGTGAGGTAACCCGAGTCGGCGGTCTTCAGTGCGGTGTCGGCGAGTCCCTTCCGTGCTCCGTGCGTACTGGAGAAATACTCCAGCACGTTCAGGCCTTCGCGGAAGTTCGACTTGATCGGCGTCTCGATAATTTCGCCCGATGGCTTGGCCATCAGACCCCGCAGACCGGCAAGCTGGCGAATCTGTTCCTGACCACCACGGGCACCAGAGGTAGCCATGAGGTAGATCGGGTTCAGGTACGGCTTGCCGTCGCGTCGATCGTTGGCCAAGTCCTTCATCAACTGCTTGGTGATGATGTCGCGGGCTTCGTTCCAGGCGTCGAGCGTCTTGTTGTATCGCTCCTTTTGCGTCATGAGGCCGCGCTCGTACTGGCGGCGATACTTCTCGACTTCCTTATCCTTGTCCTTCAGAACCTGCTCTTTGTTGTCGGGCGTGCGCAGGTCCGATGCGGCGAAGCTGAGGCCCGACTTCGTCGACTCGCGGAAGCCGGTTTCCTTCATGCGGTCGAGCAGGGTAATTGTTTCGCGACGGCCGAGCAACTGGTAGCAGTCGGCGATGATGCGAGCGAGGTACTTGGTGCTGAGCGCGAGGTCGTAGAACGCCATCTTGGGGTTCAAGATGTCGTTGAAGATGACGCGGCCGACGGTGGTGTTCACGAGGCCGCTCGGCTTGCGCGGCAGTTCTTCAACCTTCGCAGTACCGCGTTCGTCCTTGACTTCGCTGATGACTTTCTTGCCCATCGGCAATCGGACGCGAATCCGCGCGTGGATCCCGAGCTTGTGCTCGGCGTACGCCATGAACAGTTCGCCGGGGCTGTGGAAGATCATGCCGTCGCCGGCTTCGACCTTCTCGCCTTCTTCGCCGCGCGACGTGGTCAACCAGAAACAGCCCATGACGATGTCTTGCGACGGGCTGATAATCGGGTTGCCGTTCGCCGGGCTGAAGATGTTGTTCGTGCTCATCATGAGCACAGTTGCCTCGACTTGCGCTTCGATCGACAGCGGCAAGTGGACGGCCATCTGGTCGCCGTCGAAGTCGGCGTTGAAGCCTTTGCACACCAGCGGGTGAATGCGAATCGCATTGCCGTCGATGAGCGTTGGCTCGAACGCCTGGATGCCCATGCGGTGCAGCGTCGGGGCACGGTTCAACAGCACGGGGTGGTTCTTCGTGACCTCTTCGAGGATGTCCCAAACGACATCGTCTTTGCGTTCGAGCATCTTCTTTGCGGACTTGATCGTGTCGGCGTGTTGAAGCTCTTTCAGGCGACGGATAATGAACGGCTGGAACAGTTCGAGCGCGATCTTCTTCGGCAACCCGCACTGGTGCAGTTTCAGTTCGGGGCCGACGACGATGACCGAACGGGCCGAGTAATCGACTCGCTTGCCGAGAAGGTTTTCGCGGAAGCGGCCTTGCTTGCCCTTGATCATGTCCGTCAGCGACTTCAACGGGCGGTTGCTGCTGCCGAGTACCGGACGCTTGCAACGGTTGTTGTCGAACAGCGCATCGACTGACTGCTGGAGCATTCGCTTTTCGTTGCGAATGATCACTTCCGGCGCGTTCAGGTCGACGAGCTTCTTGAGGCGGTTGTTGCGGTTGATGATGCGGCGATAGAGGTCGTTCAAGTCCGACGTGGCGAAGTTACCGCTATCGAGCAACACGAGCGGGCGCAAGTCTGGCGGGATGACCGGAATGCACTCGAGGACCATCCACTCGCACTTGTTGTTCGAGTCGCGGAGCGCTTCGACGGTCTTCAACCGCTTGACGAGTTCCTTCGTGCGTTGCTTCGAGGCCTTTTCGCCGCGCAGCGTTTCCTTCTCGAGGCGTTCGCGAAGATCCTTCGACAACTCGACGAGGTTGAGCTTCTCCAGTAGCTTCTTGATCGCGTCGGCACCCATATCGACTTCAAAGGTGTCGCCGTAGTCGGCGCGGGCCTTCTTGAATTCGTCTTCGGTCAGAAGCTGGCGCTCTTTCAGCGGCGATTCGCCCGCATCGACGACGACGTAATCCTGGAAGTAGATGATCTTTTCGAGGCTCGTTGTCTTCATGTCCAAAAGCGTACCGAGGCGGCTCGGCATCGCTTTGAAGAACCAGATATGGACGACGGGGGCGGCGAGTTCGATGTGCCCCATCCGCTTGCGGCGCACGCGACTGTGCGTGACCTTCACACCGCAACGGTCGCAGATCATACCCTTGTACTTCATGCCGCGATACTTACCGCAGGTACATTCCCAGTCTTTTTCTGGCCCGAAGATCCGCTCGCAGAACAGGCCGTCCTTTTCGGGGCGGTACGTCCGGTAGTTGATCGTCTCGGGCTTCTTGACTTCGCCAAAGCTCCACGAACGAATATCGTGCGGGCTGGCCAGGCTGATCCGCACCGCACCGTAGTCGTTGATGCGGTCGTAGTTACCGGTTTCGGCCGTGATCGCGGAAGGAGCAGTCGTACTCATATGATAATGCCTCGTTATGGCAGGAGTTTCGCAGGTTATTGGGGGTTGAACGGAGGCCCACACACGGTAATTGTGTGCGGGCAAATCGGGGTTGTTACACCCGCTTCTTCTCCAGTTGCATGTTCAACCCGAGGCCGCGGATTTCGTGCGTAAGCACGTCGAAGCTGGCGGGCGTGCCGGCTTCCAGCGTGTTCTCGCCCTTGACCATGCTCTCGTAAATCTTCGTCCGTCCTTCGACGTCGTCGGACTTCACGGTGAGCAGTTCTTGCAGGATGAACGCCGCGCCGTAGGCTTCGAGCGCCCACACTTCCATTTCGCCGAATCGCTGACCGCCGAAGCGAGCCTTCCCGCCCAGTGGCTGTTGCGTAATCAACGAGTAAGGCCCCGTCGCTCGGGCGTGAACCTTGTCGTCGACCAGGTGGTGCAACTTCAGCATGTAGATGTAGCCGACGGTCACCGGTTGCTCGAACGGGTCGCCGGTGCGACCGTCGATGAGTACGCTCTTGCCGGTGTCGGACTCGCCCGCTTCGACGAGTGCCGCCTTGATTTCCGATTCTGGTGCCCCGTCGAACACGGGAGTTATCGCTTTGAAGCCGAGCTTCGCGGCAGCGTAACCCAGGTGGGTTTCGAGAATCTGGCCCACGTTCATCCGGCTCGGCACGCCGAGCGGATTCAGTAGGATATCGACCGGCGTGCCATCGCGCAGATACGGCATGTCCTCTTCCGGGAGAACCTTCGAGATCACACCCTTGTTACCGTGGCGGCCTGCCATCTTGTCGCCGACCGAGATCACCCGCTTCGTGGCGACGTAGACCTTCACCATTTGCTGGATGCCGCTGCCGAGTTCGTCGCCGCGCTTCAGCGAGTTGAGCTTGCGCTCTTGTTCGTCGATGAAGAACTGAATGCGCTCCCAGTGGCGATAGTAGACCTTCGTCGCCGACTTCACCTTGTCCGGGCTGCGAATGTCGAGGTTTTCGAGCTTGAACGCCTTGGCTTGTTCGGCCATGACTTCGTCGTCTTTGTCGGCACCGAGCGTCTTGCCGGTGTTCGGATCTTTGAGCTCCTTCTTGTCGAGAATCTGTTCGAGTGCATCGACGAACTCGCGGAACTGGGCTGCGATCTTTTCGGAATACTCGCCGCCGATTCGCTTCTCGTGCTGCGTCATTTCCTTGCGTTCGTCTTCCGTCATGCTGGCACGGCGGCTGAACCGGTGCGTGTCGATGACGACGCCTTCGATGCCCGATGGCACTTCGAGCGAATCGTTTTTGACGTCTTCGCCCGCACGCCCGAAGATGGCGTGCAACAGCTTCTCTTCCGGCGTCAGCTCGGATCGCGACTTCGGCGAAACCTTGCCGACGAGGATGTCGCCCGGCTTCACGAACGTACCGACGGCCACGATGCCGTGTTCGTCGAGGTTCGAGAGCGCCTTCGGCGACACGTTCGGAATGTCGCGGGTGAATTCTTCCTTACCGAGCTTCGTTTCGCGAATTTCGATCTCGAACTCTTCGATGTGCAACGACGTGTAGGTGTCGTTCTTCACGAGGCGTTCGCTGATGATGATCGCATCTTCGAAGTTGTAACCTTCCCACGACATGAACGCGACGAGCACGTTCCGGCCGAGAGCGAGTTCGCCCTGATACGTCGCGGCACCGTCGGCGATGATCTGCGACTTCTTGACCTTCTGGCCCATCTTCACGATCGGCTTCTGGTTCAAGCAGGTTCGCTCGTTCAACCCGTGGAACTTGCGGAACACGTACTCGCGGACGATCTTGTCCTTTTCCTCGATCTTCACTCGCTCGGAGTCGACGTAAACGACCGTGCCTTCTTCTTGCACGCGGACCAACATCCCCGAGTGCTTGGCGACTTCCTTCTCCAGACCGGTTGCGACGATCGGAGGTTCGGTCACCAACAACGGCACCGCCTGGCGCTGCATGTTCGAACCCATCAGCGCGCGGTTCGCGTCGTCGTGCTCGAGGAACGGAATCAACCCGGCCGACACGCCGACCATCTGCTTCGGCGATATGTCGAGATAATCGATCATATCCGCTTGAATCGTCGTCAAATCGCCACTGGCGCGACCGTTGACGCGGTCGACGGAAATCCGACCGTTGTCGGTTTCGGTGTCGGCAGGCGCGATCCGCAGTTGCGATTCTTCATCGGCACGCAGCTTCACCACTTCTTCCGTCAGGCGGCCCTTCAGGGCCTTCCGGTACGGCGTGATGAGGAAGCCATACTCGTCGATTTCCGCGAAGATCGACAGCGAGGAAATCAGACCGATGTTCGTCCCTTCCGGGGTTTCGATCGGGCAAATCCGACCGTAGTGCGAAATATGCACGTCGCGGACTTCGAAGCCCGCACGCTTCCGGTTCAGACCCCCTGGCCCGAGTGCGGAGAGGCGACGCTCGTGCGTCAGCTGGGCGAGCGGGTTCGTTTGATCGACGACCTGCGACAATTCGCTGCGTCCGAAGAAGTATTCGATCGCTGCCGACACGCTCTTCGGGTTGATGAGCGTTCGCGGGGACATATCTTCGAGGCTCTTGATCGCCATCCGCTCTTGCACGGTCCGGCGAAGTTTCAAGAAGCCCTTACGCAGTTCGTCGGCGGCCAGTTCGTCGATCGTCCGCAAGCGACGATTCCCGAGGTGGTCGATGTCGTCGACGCCGCCCTTGCCTGCACGCAGGTCGAGCAGGTACTTGATCGCGTTGACGAAATCGACCGCACGCAGCGTCATCTCGGTTTCGGGGACGTTCTGATCGAACTTGCGGTTGATGCGGAATCGACCGACGCGACCGAGCCGATAGCGGTTCGGGTCCGCGAACTTTTCCTTGAACAGATCGCGTGCCTTGTCGAGTTGCGCCGGATTACCCGGACGCAGTCGCTGATAGATTTTCAGCAGTGCCGATTCGTGCGAATCGGTGCCGTCTTCGACGAGCGATTGTAGAACGATGCCATCTTTCGGCGTCTCGATTGCCGTGACTTCTTTGATCAGCGTGAGCATGATCTTGTCGACGGTTTCGCGCGTGAACGGCTTGCCCGCATCGACGTAGATTTCGCCCGTTTCGGGGTCGATCACTTCATCGACTGCGATCATCGGCGGGATCGTCAGTTCGGGATTGCCGACGAGCTTGTCGCGCGTTGTGGCATCCTTCATTTTCAGTGTAATCGGCGTGAAGAACTCGCGGATGATCGCCGGCGTGCCGCTGTATTGTGGATCCATGGCCCGCAACAGTGTCACCGCCGAGAACTTGCCCGACTGGTCGATGCGAACGCCGAAGGTTTCCTTCTTCGTGACGTTGATTTCGATCCAGCTACCGCGCTCCGGGATGACCCGGCACGAGTGCAAATCCTTGTCCGCTTCGCGCTCGACGACGAAATCGACACCCGGCGAACGGTGCAACTGGCTGACGACGACGCGCTCGGCCCCGTTGATGATGAACTCGCCGCCACCGATCATGATCGGCATGTCGCCGAGATAGACTTCTTCCTCTTGCGAAGTGCCGTCTGCTTTGCGCAAACGCAACCAGACGCGGAACGGCCTACCGTACGTCAGTCGCAGCTGACGGCATTCGTCGGGGTCGTAACGCGGCTTGCCGAGTTCGTATTTGATGTACTCCAACGACGATTTCTTGTCGTAGCTTTCAATCGGGAAAATCTCGCGCATCACCCCTTCGAGACCGGTCGGGGTTCGGCGATCGTAACCCACGTCGAGCTGCAAGAAGCGGTCGTACGAGCGAGTCTGGACTTCCGTGAGGTTCGGAACTTGTGCGGCATCGCCGAAGCGACCGAAGTTCCGCTCGACGGTTGGGGCGATAATTCGTACTGCCGGGATGGGCATCGATCTTGCTCCTGCCAACAAACGGGAAATCGACACGACGACAACCGATGTCACATGACAACGGGGCTTGCGTCAGTCGAAGAAAGTCGTTATGAATTCCGCAACGATTCGAGCACGGCGAATCGACTAATCAGCAAACTGGGCCGAAATACCAACCGGTGAGGCGGTTTTCGACCGAAGAGAGATCCAATAGATGGACCGAAATCCGGTGTGAAAGCATGTGGGGGAGATTCGAAAGGCATAAGCAAGTGGGTAGCGTGCATTGTCACCACTGGCTGTGCGGGACGACCGGCGTTATCGGTTGGGCCGATTCGGCAAAGTCGGGAATGTAGTCTGCTACCGTCAATAAACATTAATACCCGGAACACCGACATTGTCGAGTGGTCCGAGTACGTTTTTGTCAGTCAAACTACCGAAACGCTGAAAATCCAGTCGAAATCCGATGCCAAATTCCCGAAAATTCTTTTCGGAATCTTCGGGAAATATTCGCATCCCATTTACGCTGGCTTGACAGTCACCTTGGCACCGGCGTCTTCGACCTTCTTCTTGAGGTCTTCGGCCGTCTTCTTGTCGACGTTTTCCTTGATCGCCTTCGGCGCGCCTTCGACGGTCGCCTTGGCTTCGGCCAAACCTTGGCCGGTGATTTCGCGAACCACCTTGATGATCTGAATCTTCTTCGTCGCGTCGAAGCCGGCTTCGAGGATGACGTTGAATTCCGTCGGCTCAGCTGCGGCTGCAACTGGGCCGGCTGCGGGTGCGGCAGCCATCATCGCGCCGCCGGCGGCTGGCTCGATCTTGTAGGTTTCTTTCAGGTACGTCTTGAGTTCGACGGCCTCGGCGATCGTCAACTTGGAAATTTTGTCGCCCAATTCTGCAACTGCGCTCATCGGTAGATCCCTTTCGGTGAAGTAGTGCCGGGTGAAGCAATCCGGCTTCGCGTAATAGCAACTTATGACCAGCGGTCGCTCGACCGCTGAAATCGGTACGGTTTAGGCTGCGGGGGGTTCGACGGGTGCGTCGACCGCCGCTGCCGTTTCGGTCGGTTTCGTTTCTTCGATCGTCGTCAGAATGCTGGCGATTTCCGAGCCGGGGCCGGTGAGTGCTGCCGCGAGGCTGGCACCTGGCCCGAGGATTGCCGAAAGCACATCGCCAATCGCTTCGAGGCGAGTCGGCAAGGTCTTCGCCATCTCGAACGGGATCACGATCCCGTCGGCGACGGCCGTTTTGACTTTGAATTTTTCGGGTAACTTCGGATCCTTACGGGCATCCTTGATCGCGGTATCGACCGCCGAGGCGAGACCCTTCACGCTCTCGCTGCCGTAGCAAAGCAGCGTGATGCCGCCCCACTCGCCGACGTTGACGCCATTCTCGGAAAGCACCTTCTTCGCCAAGGTGTTTTTCACCATTCGAACGTGGACTTTATTGCCGCGAAGCGTCTTGCGGAAATTTGAATCGGTCAAGGAATCAACCTTGATCGGTTCGAGCACGATGTAACTCGTAATGCCCTCGAAAGACTTTCGCAAGGCTTTCAGTTCGAATTCTTTGATCTTCTTGCTCATCGCGATGGTTGCCTTATGTATCTTTGCGAATTCGCTTCCAGACAACCCGGTGCGCGGGCGTGAAAGCGAATGGCGCGGGTGGTTGGTTAGATCGTCACCCGGATACCGGGGCACATCGTTGCGGAGAGCACGATGCCGTTGATGTAGTTCCCTTTGATGCCAGAAGGCTTCGCACCGCGAACGGCTTCGATCAGCGTCGTGATGTTCTCGACCAGCTTTTGGTCGTCGAACGACAACTTGCCGACGCCGCAGTGGATCTGTCCGGTTTTGTCCGAACGGTACTCGACTTTGCCCGCTTTGAATTCCTTGACCGCAGCGGCCACATCGGCGTTGGCCGAAATCACCGTACCGGCTTTCGGCGTAGGCATCAGGCCGCGTGGCCCGAGGATTTTACCCAAGCGCGACACTTGCGGCATCATGTCTTGCGTGGTGATCGCCACGTCGAAATCGAGCCAGTTTTCCTTCTGGATCTTTTCCACGAGGTCTGCCGAGCCAGCGTAGTCGGCACCGGCGGCTTTGGCCTTTGCCACGTTTTCGCCTTGGCAGAACACAACGACGCGAACCGTCTTGCCCAAGCCGTGTGGCAGCGGGACGCTACCGCGAACCATCTGGTCGGACTGCGTGGAGTCGATGCCGAGGTTGATGTGCAATTCGACGGTTTCGTCGAACTTCGCACGCTTGATTTGCTTCAGGAGCACGAGGCCCTGCTTCAGCGGAATCTGTCCCGCATCGCCGACGCGCTTCTCGATGTTCTTGAGAATGTTCCGCAGCTTTTTGCCGCGGCGCGGTGGCTTGCCCGGCGTCTTCTTGCGCTTCGGTGCGTTGGGGTCTACCCCTGCGGAGGCAGTCGCGTTACCGGCCGGTGCAGTCGTTGCTTTCGGCGCGGAAACCGGACTGGCCTTCGCCTCGGCCTGGGGTTTCCCCTCGGCCTGAATAGCGGCGTCGTTCTCTTTGGCCATGGTCTCGGATCACTTCTTCGAGAAACTCGCTCCTGGCAGTACCAGAAACGAAAATAACCCGTTATCGCGTCGAAACTACCGATCGCGACAATCGGGAAGAAATAGTTTATTAGTAATTCGGCAGGCAATCGACAACGTCGATTACTCGACGACGACGATACCCATGCTGCGTGCCGTGCCAGCGATGATTCGCGAAGCATGTTCGACGTCGCGGGCGTTCAGGTCGGTGAACTTTTTCGTTGCGATTTCGGAAATCTGCTTCTGCGTCAGCGTGAAGCCTTTGTACTTGCCTTGCTTCTTCATCTCGGCGGGAATCACTTCCTTGCCTTGCTTCTTGCCAGCAGGGATCTTGGCCGCGAGTTTAATCAACACCGCAGCCGGTGGCGACTTGATTTTGAACTCGAACGAGCGATCCGAGTACACCGTGATAATCACGGGCAGCATCAGACCCTTCGTTTCGGGTCCAGCGGTCTTTTCGTTGAACTGCTTCACGAACTGACCGATGTTGACGCCGTGAGCACCCAGAGCAGGCCCGACGGGCGGTGCGGGTGTTGCCGAGCCGCCGGGGCATTGCAACTTGACTTGTGCGGTGACCTGCTTCGCCATGAATCCACCTTCAATACGATTATTTTGGAATTAGTTGTCTACGAAAAGCGGGTGCCTTCGTCCATCGAAGGCGTACGCTTTTGCTAAATATTCTGTGGAATGACCTGCGTAGACTAGATTTTATCGACCTGCCAGAATTCGAGATTGTCCATCGTAACCGGACGGCCCCACATCTGGACGACGACGGTGATTTTCGGCGTGTCGTTGTCGTCTTTGGCTTCGGCGATTTCGAGAACTTCGCCTTCTTGCCCAGCAAATGCACCATCTCGCAGTCGGACTTTGTCGCCCTTTTCGAGGTCGATCTTGACCTTCACCTTTCGCGTGGTTTTGACGTCGCCACCTGCCGCAGCCGAGAGTTCCGTACCGAGCATGACGGCGACTTCGCGGTCGCTCATCGGTGCCGGTGGTTTGTTCGGCCCGCCACCGACGAAGTCGCCAACGCCACTCGTTTCGCGGAACAGATAGAGAACTTGGTCGTTGAACTCGACCTCGGCCATTAGGTAGCCGGGGTACTTCTTCTTTTCCTTGATGACCCGTTTTTCCTTCGTGACCTTCTCGCCGTTCTCGTTTTTCTTGGTGGTCTTCTTGACCTCGGTCACGCGCTCGACGGGGATGATAATTTGCGCGATGAACTCTTCGAGACCTTCGACTTTGACGTTGCGTTCGAGGCGTGCCTTGATCGACTCTTCTTGGCCGCTGGCTACCTTGACGACGTACCAACGCTTCTTGCTCTCGATCACGGGCTCAGCCGCAACCGGTTCGGGAACGTGTGCCGGTTCCGCGCTCTCGACGGCGTCCGGTTCCGGTGGATCTTCCACCGCCGTGGCTGCGTCCGTCATCGGTTCGGAATCGGTTGTCACGTCGTCGGTCGTCATGTCTAACTCGGAATGGGGACTAGACCTTGCCATCGCTACTTACCACGTACTCGACTGAGTCGGATCTTTCGCCTGTTTCGCTTTGTTAGGGTCTGGTTTCGGCAGCACGCCAACCACATCGGCGAGTAACCAACCCCAGAACAAGTCGATCACGAGCAGGAACCCCGTCAGCAATATCGTCGTGACGAGCACGACGATGGTGTCCTGGATGAGTCGTTTGCGCGACGACCACGACACTTTGTTGATTTCGGCTTCGGTTGCGATGAGGAAGTCGGCGAACGTCGGGATGTTCACAGCCCGCCATGCGAGCCAGATGACGGCGGCGGCAAGGAGCATCGGCACCGCGTATTGTTTGTTGGAAAGCACGGTGAGCTTACTGAGGCCGAACGGCATCGCGTACGTCAGATCGCCGGTGCCGATCGTGTTGTGGCTCATTAGCGACCAGACGCCGCTGAGACCGATCAACAGCAGTCCACCGATGGTGTATTGGCGGATGCGTCGGCCTTGGGTTTTCTTGTAGCCGACCGCGTGGAACCAACCGTGTTCTTCGAGAGTGTGCATCGTACCGATGCCGCGTTTACTGGTGAGGAACCAGAACGAGCCGTAAACGAGCGCCGCCCCAACCACCGCACCGGGGATGTCGCCGAAGCTGAGGCCGACCGCGCGAGTGATGAAGAAGGTGGCAATCACACACGAAATGACGAGGAAAATCCCGCCGCGAAGTCCCTTGGGTGGATTCGCACCGCCGAGTTGTGAGCCGACGTAGACCAGCCCGGCTATAGCCGCGATCTGGACCGCTATTTGCAAGAACGAGGACAGGAAGGTCGCCGACTTCCCGCTGGGCAGCAACTCGCTCAGCAATCGTGGCACGCCGTAGCCTGCGAGGATCACCCCACCGATGAGGAACGCGGCACCGACGACGCTGGCGAACAGCAATCGCGTATTCGGGTTCGTAGCGGACGATACCGGACTATTGGGTTGGACGGCAGTAGCCATTTCCATCCTTACTTGGCTGACGGGCGTTGATAATGTTTGCAGGCTTTGCGTTCGAACCGCTTGGCAGAGGCGGGAGCAGGTGCGGAAGGACTCGAACCTTCAACCTGCGGTTTTGGAAACCGCTGCTCTACCAATTGAGCTACGCACCTAAAACCGAGTCGGCCATCGGACCGACACGCGACTAACGGACGACAGCGAGCCACTTGCTCGCTGTCGAACCATACAATTTACTTCTTCGCTGGTGGTGCGCCCTTGACGGGTGCGGCACCCTTCACGGGGATCGGTTCGGCGAGAATTTTGGTGACCACGCCCGAACCGACCGTACGACCGCCTTCGCGAATTGCGAAGCGAAGGCCTTCGTCCATGGCGACGGGCATCCCTTCCATCAGCTCGATGATGACCCGGACGTTGTCGCCAGGCATACACATTTCGACGCCTTCGGGGAGCGTGATGCTACCCGTCACGTCGGTCGTGCGGAAGTAGAACTGTGGCTTGTAGCCACTGAAGAACGGCGTGTGACGACCGCCTTCGTCCTTCGAGAGAACGTAAATGTTCCCTTCAAATCGCGTGTGCGGAGTGATGCTACCCGGCTTAGCGAGCACCTGACCGCGCTCGATGCCGTCCTTGTCGATACCGCGAAGCAGTACGCCGACGTTGTCGCCTGCAATCGCACGGTCCAGAGTTTTCTGGAACATTTCGATGCCGGTGAGGACCGTCTTCGTCACTTCTTTCCGCAGGCCGAGAATTTCGACTTCGTCGCCGACCTTGGCCGTACCGCGTTCGACACGGCCGGTCGCCACGGTGCCACGACCCTTGATGCTGAACACGTCTTCGATGGCCATAAGGAATGGCTTGTCTTCTTCGCGCTTCGGCTCGGGGATGTACGTGTCGAGCGCGTTCATCAGCTCGTCGATCGACTTCGAGCCGGGGCCGTCGGTCTTCGGGTTTTCGAGCGCGTCCTTCGACTGACCGCGAATGATCGGGATCTCGTCGCCGGGGAATTCGTACTTCGTCAGCAGTTCGCGGACTTCGAGTTCGACCAGTTCCAACAGTTCTGGATCGTCGACCGTGTCGCACTTGTTCAAGTACACCACGACGCGCGGTACGCCGACCTGACGGGCGAGCAGAATGTGTTCGCGCGTCTGGGGCATCGGGCCGTCGTTTGCGGCGACGACGAGGATCGCCCCGTCCATCTGAGCCGCACCGGTGATCATGTTCTTGATATAATCGGCATGCCCTGGGCAGTCGATGTGGGCGTAGTGACGTGCTTCGGTTTCGTACTCGACGTGCGAAACGGCAATCGTCACGGTCTTATTCGCGTCGCGGACGATTCCGCCCTTAGCGATCGTCGAATAATCCTTGAATTCTTTCAGCTTGTTCTTGAACGCTTGGCGTGCCAAGATCGCCGCCGTGGTCGTCGTTTTGCCGTGGTCGATGTGACCGATGGTGCCGACGTTCACGTGTGGTTTGTTGCGTTCGAAAATACCCTTCGCCATCGCTCCTCCGCTGGGTCTACCAGTTGGTGTTTGATCTCGGATGCCGATCGACCGACAACGGGCGGTGACCGATTTCCCTACTTCATCTCATCATCGAAAAAACTGTTTCCGACACAGTTCCGCCGGGCCTTCCGGCGATCCGGTCGTCATCGAGAGCTGCTGATGGGAATCGAACCCATGACCTCTTCCTTACCAAGGAAGTGCTCTACCAGCTGAGCTACAGCAGCATCAAATTCTCCACAACCGACATCGCATCGGTAATGAAAGGGATACGACCGCAACGCGGTTTCGGCCAGAGCGGGAGACGGGAATCGAACCCGCAACATCTTGCTTGGAAGGCAAGTGCTCTACCGTTGAGCTACTCCCGCAGTTTGAATGGGGAATTCGGAATGCGGATTGGGGAATGGATCGACAAGTACGTAGAAACATTACGACTTCAAACTCCGCGTTCCGCATTCCCAACTCCGCATTCCACATTCCCAATTCCGCATTTCCAAAAGACTGGGTAGAGAGGGATTCGAACCCCCGAACTCCGAAGAGGCCAGATTTACAGTCTGGTGCAATTGACCACTCTGCCATCTACCCGAATATTGTCCCGAAAGCCAGCGGTGGGAGTCGAACCCACGACCTACGGTTTACAAAACCGTTGCTCTGCCACTGAGCTACGCAGGCATTATTGCTAACGTAGGAATCTAAGGTTTATGCGTCTTGCCGAATCGATTCAAGTCGAAAATTTCGCACGTGTCGTCATTCGGTGCGAATTGCAAGTTACGACTCAGTTTTAAAGAGTCCGCGAGCCACGTCTGGGTTCGCGTCGGTTACGGTAAAAGCTTCCACTTTCGCAGTTGTGCTTTCACGTCATCGGACCACGGGTAGGCAATCGGTCGTTCGGGCGTCGATGCTTCTACGCCGGGCGAACGCGGCAAGCCGGCTACACGAAACGTCGTTCCATCCTTTATTAGAAGGAAAAGATAGTCGCCAGCGGCCAGATCTCGCGAGCCGTTTACCGGCAGCGGCGTCACGCATTTATCGACGCGCTCGATGGTGATTACCCCTTGAATTTTATCCGCATCTAACGAACGGAATACCTCTCGAATTTGCACTTTCGGGTCGGCGCGTCCGGAGGCATCCAACGTCACCGTGCCGACCACGATGTGGGTAGCCGCCGTCAGTTGCGCCGAGGAAACAATTTGTACCGTGCCTTTCTGGCTGACCGCGACTCCGAGCCAGGCGAGCCAGCCGAAAAACAGCAACGCAGCGACAATCAAGCGGATTCGTGCGAAACTCATCGTTCGGTCTTTCGCGAAGGATAGGCATCGGCCGTTAGCTGATAGCCTTCGGTGAGCGCGTGCGGCAAATCGAAAACATCGCGGAAATCGTTCGGGTCATCGCGATCCGACCGACTCAGTTTCTCCGAATCGATCAGCAGAAACACCATGTCGCCGAAATCGCCGGTCGTATGGATGCCCCACTGTTGGAAAACAATCGGGGCCATCATGCCAAACTGCTTGATCGCAAATTCGCAGGCCCCGCGCAGAAGTTCGACGCCATCGACGTGCCGATCGTCGTCGCGTTCGTTGCCCTCGCGATTTTTCGCTTCTTTGCGACCGAGGCGATCCTGCGTGTACGTCACCGAATCGCAGACGAATTCGTAGGCTTCGCAGGCGAAACGCGGATACTTCCGGTACAGTTCCAAAATTTTCGGGTCCAAAGTCGCTCCCTCTCGCGGCAGACGTTCGACTCCACCGTTCTACAACCGCGTCAACACTTCGCTAACGGAAACGGGCAATCGGCGTCCATCTTCAAACTCGACGAGTAACCGTTTCGCTAAAATTTCATGCGCCAACACGCGGCCCTGGCCCTTCGCCGTCACGATTCGCGAACCCACGGGGGGCAGTTCTTTTTGATGTTCCTCATAAACATCTTGTTCGTAACGCAGGCAGCATTTCAGTCGTCCGCAGCGTCCCGTAATTTTATTCGGATCGATGTTCCCACGCTGAAGTTTCGCCATCTGCATCGTCACCGCAGGCATCACCGCGAGGTGTGTGTTGCAGCAAACGGGTTTGCCGCAGTCGCCGTAATCGGCGAGGATTTTCGCTTCGTCGCGCGGGCCGATTTGACGCAGTTCGATCCGCGCATGAAACTCGCGCGCCATACTTTTGACCAACTCGCGGAAATCGACGCGATCCTCGGCGAGGAAGTAGAAAATCGCACGCTCGCCGCCGAAGATTCGCTCGATGTCGACGATTTGCATCGCGAGTTTGTGCTGAATAATCAGCTTTTCCGCGATTTCAAAATCGTTGTCGCGTTCCAACTCGATCGTTTTCAGTTTCTTACGATCGACATCGTTCACCGCTCGCAGAATCTCGCCGCGGATCGGGTCTTTCAGTGCGGCCACGATCTCCGCAGTGGCGGGGCAGAGGATCTCTCCGACTTCGGTTCCGCGTTCGCTGTGAACGATCACGCGATCCGCACGCCGGTAATCGACGGCGGCTCCGAATTCACCGATCCGGCGCATTGTGCCGTGTCGCACCAGGTAACGGAGCGAGGAAGTTTCGTTCATGGGTGGGGAGGCACCGCACGGAGTTCGGGGATGTTCGCCAATCGCGGTTTATAGATGTAACTCGACAACGTCACCGTTTTTTACGACGTGATCGCGCCCGACAGTCTGCCCGTCGAATGCGGCACTGCCCCAGACGCGAGCGGTTTTGACGCCATCCTCGAAATCGTTATGGACGTACCCTGCAAACTCGCTGACGGTCGAACCGTGCGGGCAGGTGAACGGCGAACTCATATCGGGCGGTTTTCCGGGCTGTTTCGTGTAAACCCGCATGACGCCGAGCAGTTCGAAGATCGCCTTGCGAAGCGCCTCGAGGCCGTCGCCGGTCTCGCACGACACGGTCAGGATCGGGAAATGCGTGCCGAGCGTTTCCTTGGCAATTTCGAGGCGGATATCGGCGGCTTCATCGTCGCTTTTATTCGCAACGAGCAACATATTCAACTGGTAAATCGTTGGATCGTCATCGTTGGGGCGTCCACTGATGAGTACGCGGCGCGCCAGTTTGAGTCGTTCGAGGGTCGCGATCGTGGCAGCGGGGCCGTCGTCGTCGGAAAGGTCGAGGAACAGCACGGCGGCATCGGCGGCACGGGTCACGTCGGTGATGAACGGCTCGTACGCGTCGGCCGTAATCGGCGGCAAGTCGATCAGTTGCACGCGGACATCTTCGTAATCCATCATCCCCGGAATCGGCTCGCGAGTCGTAAACGGGTACGGCGCAACGGTCGGATTCGCCTTTGTCAACTTCGACAACAACCGCGATTTCCCTGCGTTTGGCGGCCCCAAAAATACCACCTGCCCAGCCCCTTGCGTCGGGATTTTGAACGTGCCCGGCGCAGATTTCTTCGGCCCGTTCTTCTCTTGTTCGACCTGGTCCGTCAACTCGCTGATCTTCGTTTTCAGCAGCGCCTGAACCTTCTCGCTCGCCTTGTGTTTGGGCAAAATCACCCACATCTCTCGCAGCGCCACGAGCTTTTCTTCGGGCGTACGGCCCTTTTGATAACGCGCTTCCGCATCGTGGTAATGGGGCGGGAGATTGACGGCCATGTGAGTTCTCGTTGTCGGATGTTGGGAGTACGCCAGTTGTTTTACGACCAGTCGGCGACCACTGACAACAATCCACTCTAACCCGGATATTTCATCAGCTTTTGCGAAAGTGGAGTAGCGCGGCGGCCTAAGACTTGGTATTGATTGGAGTTACAACAATCCGTCACGACTTTGC
>JAYWCL010000251.1:0-2806 GCA_043780595.1 Limnoglobus sp. | reverse complement strand
GCAAAGTCGTGACGGATTGTTGTAACTCCAATCAATACCAAGTCTTAGGCCGCCGCGCTACTCCACTTTCGCAAAAGCTGATGAAATATCCGGGTTAGGCGGAGACTGTTATGCGTGGTGTTGTCTGCTTAATCGCTCTCGTTTACGTTCCGAGTTTGTGCCGTGCTGACGAGTGGCGGTCGCTGTTCAACGGCAAGGATCTGAGCGGCTGGCGTGCAAATAACGATATAAACTCGTTCGTCGTCGAGGACGGAGTTTTGCGCGTCCAGGCGTCCGGCAAGACCTGATCTCAAGGACGGGTTCGAGAAGTTCAAGAACTTCCAGCTAGAGGCGACTGTACGGGCAGAGCCGGACGAGGTCGCGACTGAATGCTTCCGCGATACTAAATCTTCCCTTCGACGCCTTGTTGGTGGAAGAAGTGTTCGACTTTGTCCTGGTTTTCGAGCAACCAATCGATGCTCGGTTCGTGCCGCATCGCCTTGCGAATCACTTTCGCGGTCGCTTCGCGATGGACCGTGAACAGCGCCGCGTGATCGACTTCACCCGTTGGGACATCGAGAATCGACGGATCGAGCCAGACCGAATAGATGATGCCGAGGTCGTTCGCCTTCTCCTTTGGAATGTCGCCCGCACGCACGGCATCGAGCACGCCGTTCGCAATCGCTGCTTGCACCGTACCCATTAGGATGTTCGTATAGCGTGCATCTTTGACGGTCACTTTGCTCACCATCAGCGTCGCCGGCCGGACTTGGACATCGCTGTTGAGAATGGCAAACACCTTCGTGTGCCCCTTCACTTGATCGCCGAGTAGCGTCGCGAAAGCATGGCCGACGGGGCCATCGAGTTCGCCGATCACCACCTCCGGCTCCGCACATAAATAGTCGAGCGCCCCCTCAACGAGCGCCTCGCCGGTCCGCATCACAATTCGCTCGGCCATGATTCGCTACTCCGTATTCATCGAATTCGTTTCCGTCATTGTGCAAAGTGATGAGGTGGCGGGGTAGGCTTTCCATTTTCAAAACAGTTCGCGGATTGGCTCGCCGCCGTTCGGTAGTAGGTTGTGCGGTCGGCCCGATGGATCGGGGTACGTTAAATCGCGCGACATGCCGAAGTGTTGGTAGATCGTTGCTGCCAAGTCGCCGGGCGACACGGGGCGTTCCTGAATCTGCCCGCCGTCTTTGTCGGTACTGCCGATCACTTGGCCGTGTTTCAACCCGCCACCGGCCAGCAACATCGACATCACATACGGCCAGTGGTTGCGGCCATCGGTGCTGCCTTGCGTGCCGACTTGGGGTGTGCGGCCGAACTCGCCCATCGCGATAACCAGCGTCGAATCGAGCAATTCGCGTTCGCGTAAATCGGCAATCAACGTCGTGAACAGATGGTCGAACAACGGCAGCAGCGGCCCTAATCCCCGTTGAATTCCCCCGTACGGTGGAATGTTGTCGCCGTGATTGTCCCAGGTGCCCGACGCCGAGTGATAGCTCAGGTCGAGTGTAACGAACGCGGTCCCGGCTTCGACCAAACGTCGCGCCATCAAGGCTTGCTGACACCACAAATGATAGCCGTACTTTTCGCGTGTGGCCTGCGGAACCTTGGCAGGGTCGAGCGCATCGCGTACGCGGCCGGAGGTCAGCATTTCGACGGCCGAACGACCGTATTTCCCGAGTGCGTCCATCGAACCCGACTGGTCGATGTCCGCACGTAAGCGGTCGAAGTTTTTGAGTAATTGCTGCCGTTCGTCGAGGCGATCCGGGGAGATTCCGACGGGCAACTCGAACATCTTCCCACCCGACACTTTGCCCGAATCCTTGCCGATGTCGTTGTAGATCGGCAGTTTGGCGGCATCGTTCGCCAGGAAGGGATCGTACTGTTTCCCTGCCATCCCACCGAACGCGATATGCGAACGAGCCTTGGCGAATGCGGCGTAGGCGGGTGCGGCCATGTGGTTCGGGCCGTGAAACTTCGACACCAGCGAAGCAATCGCGGGGTAAGTGTGTGCGTCGGGATTCGTACGCGGTTCGGCGAGGTGGTTCGCCGTCATCATGACCGTGTTCGGCGTGTGGTTACTGTGACGGCAATCGACGGAGCGAACGATCGTACACAGGTCGAGGATACCCGCGAGTTTCGGCAGATGTTCGCAGAGCCGCACGCCGGGCAGTTTCGTCGCGATGGTGCCAAACGGGCCGCGATTCTCGATCGGGCGGTTCGGCTTCGGGTCGAAGGTATCGATCTGGCTCGGTCCGCCGGTCATCCAAAGCAGAATGACGCTCTTGCCCTTGGAGGCCGCCGATTTCGCGATGGCACGCTGCTGCAACAGTGCGGGCAGCGACAGCCCCGCGACACCCGCAAGCCCGGCTTTCAGGACGTTGCGCCGCGTCGCCAGCGTCAACCCTTCGCGGATCGTCGGCGCGTAATCGTGGAACGCATGAGGGTGAAGGTGCATCGCAGACCCACGGAGTTAAAGCGACGGCGGGGTAGGACTGTTAGCATACCACAACCGGATCGTCGGATGCAACCGTTTCATGGGCATGGTTCCAATCGCGGCGATTTTGGGTAGTGGATGATTCCACCGTCTACCCACCCACCCATCCCTGGAATCACGCCGAATTTCGGAATCAACCTAACCCAGCAACGACTTACGTCCGATTTTGGTCGAATGGAATCACGCCGGAACCACTTTTCGGCGGTCCTTCTTTGGTAAAACTGGGCACGGTTCCAATCGCGGCGATTCTGGGTAGCAGGAAAGTGGTTTCGGCACTTTCCACCCACCCCTCCGCGAACTCACTCCCGAATTGCGGAATGT
>JAYWCL010000250.1:0-21296 GCA_043780595.1 Limnoglobus sp. | reverse complement strand
TTCAGGGCCGAATCGTGGGTGCGGCGGGTACCCAAGGCTTCGCGGCTACGCCGGCTTCGCCTTGGGCTGGTGGAACGAGCCTTTCAGGCTCAAAGACGGTCTGATACGTGCTACTCGGATCGCAAACAGCACAACTTCAAAATGCGCAAGCACGGGGTTGGATTCCCACGGTCGGTCGAGGCACGTCGTGGAGTTTATCGCGGGTTCCCCTTGCTTGCGCTCTTGCGCTCATGCGTGCGAGGATTCCAAACTTGAGGGAGGTTGTCGTTGCCGCTCTGTCGGTGCCCACATCGCAAAGCCTCTTCGGCCACGGCCTACGGCGACTGAATTGTTGGAAATGCAATCGGACTCCGCGAACGGTTACACGTACTCGAAAACTTTCCATTTTCTACTTGCAATCCACTTATCGTCTCAACTACAATTGCACAGTCAAATCCTCTCCATCACATTTTGAGGAGTCATTATGTCCCGGTTACGTCGAGGTTTTACGCTCATCGAACTCTTGGTGGTGATTGCGATTATCGCGATCCTCATCGGACTACTGTTGCCCGCGGTGCAAAAGGTTCGCGAGGCGGCGGCACGTGCGAAATGCTCCAATAACCTGAAGCAACTCGGCCTCGGCCTGCACGGCTACCACGATGTCAACGATGGTCTGCCACCGATTCAGGGCTTCACTTTGGGTTGGGGCATGTGGCCTCGGATGCTGCCGTACATCGAGCAAGATAACCTCTTCCGCCAGATTCGCTTCGATGTGAATGTGACCTGCCAAGCGATGGCCGCCGTCCGACAAGCCCGTATCTCCGTGCTGCAATGCCCGAGCGATCCGAACACCTCGGCCATGAGTACGAACCGCACGATGCCCGTTTCCGGTTGCCCGCAAATCTCCGGCGATTCGGGCGCGGGCGATGGGAACACGGCTACGCAGTTTCAGGGTTTTCACCCGAGCTACGTCGGCAGTTATGGCGACGGGTTCAACAATATCGCATCGTCTGCAACCGATCCGTTCGGCGGCGATGGCGCGAAGGCGCAATACGGTTGCGGCGGCTGCGCGAGCAACAATACCATCACGGCAACGACAGCGTGCCCCGAGCCGGGCCAAGGGTACGGTGGCGGCCGCAACCATCGCGGGCTGTTCGATTACATCGGTGCCGCCCCGCCCGTGCGATTCGCGTCGATCACCGATGGCCTGAGCAACACGATTGCCATCGGGCATTCCGAATGGGCCGTCGCTTCCAATAGTTCGATCTGGATGACGAGCACGGGATCGGTTCACGGGACGAGCCTGCCACCGAACTGGAAGTTAAACATTTGCACCAAAACGGCCGGGATGTCGATCGATGCGTGTGCCGGGCAGACATCCAGTTGGATGGGCCGTGCCTTCAACAGCCGCCACATTGGTGGCGTCATGGTGTGTATGGGCGATGGATCGGTCCGACAGATTCAGAACAGCATTAACTCGTTCGCGTACAACGCGCTCGGCAGCCGCGCCGGCGGCGAAGTCAACGTCGATAACTAGAGGCGCGAACGCCTAGTTTGCGTGTGGTCACACATACAGGTTAATATTATGTACAGGCTACTCTCGCTCATCGTGTTGGTGTTGCCACTCGGATGTGGCTCGTCGGGTGTACCGGTTGCGAAAGTAAGCGGACGGGTCACGTACCTCGGGTTGCCGGTCGCGAATGCGTCGGTCTCGTTCGTGCCCGATAAAATCGGCACGATACCCGCGTTGGGCAAGACCGATGCCGATGGCCGATACACGCTAAACACTTACGGAGCGAGCGATGGCGCGCCGGTCGGGTGGTGCCGCGTGGCGATCTCCCTCACCGGCCCACCGCCGCCGTTGCCCGAGCACTTGGCGAAAGCCGAGGCCGCAGCCGAGACGATGCAGATGCCGGGCAAACCGCTGATACCAAAGAAGTACTTCTCCGCAGAGACATCCAAATTGAAGGCCGAAGTGAAATCCGGCAGCAACGAGTTCGACTTCGTCTTAGAAGGCGACTTGAAGCCGTAGTTGTTGCGTCTGACCGTTAGCCCGGACTCCCGAAAATCGTGTGGGTTCGGTTGCACTACTCAGCTTGTCAACGAGTGCGGGTATTGTCACAATCCGGAAAACTCACCCGAGGAGATTTCCGTGACGAAGAACCCTGCCGAACGCGCTGCCGAACTTCGCGAGACGCTCGACCACCACAACCGCAAATACTACGTCGATGCCGCACCGGAAATCTCGGATCGCGAGTTCGATCGGCTACTCGACGAATTGAAAGCGTTGGAGAAGGCGCACCCCGAGTTCATTTCCCCCGATAGCCCGACGCAACGGGTCGGCGGCGCGGCGATCGATGGCTTCGCCAAAGTGACGCATCGCGTGCCGATGATGTCTATTGATAATAGCTACGATGCAGACGACTTACGGAAATTCGACAGCGACGTTCGCAAGGTGGCCGGCAAGGCCGAAACGACGTACACCGTCGAGCTAAAGATCGACGGCGTCAGCATTTCGATCAGTTATGAGAATGGCTTACTCACGCGAGGGGCCACGCGCGGCAGCGGCGATGTCGGCGACGATGTCACGCACAACCTCAAAACCATATCTGGCATACCGTTACGGCTGAACACGAAGACTCCACCGAAACTGTTCGAGGTTCGCGGCGAAATCTACATGACCCGTGCGGAACTCGTGCGAATCAACACCGAACGCACAAAACGAGGCGAAGAACCGTACGCCAACACGCGAAATCTGACCGCCGGTACGCTGAAATTGCTCGATCCGAAAGAGTGTGCGAAACGCAAACTGAGCGTGTTCGCCTACGCCACGGGTGCCGTCGATGGCGTCGAGATCACATCGCAACATCAATTGTTGGAACAACTGAAAGCGTTTGGTTTCCCGGTCAATCCGCACGCGACGCGCTGCAATACGATGGCGGAAGTCATCGCGTTCTGCAACACCTGGAACGAAGGCCGACACGCCCTGGGTTACGACACCGATGGCATGGTCGTGAAGGTCGACGACATGGCACTTCGGCAGCGTCTGGGGGCGACGAGCAAGGTGCCGCGCTGGGCAAAAGCGTACAAGTTTGAAGCCGAGCAAGGAATCACAAAGCTAGGCAGCGTCGAGTTTTCCGTCGGAAAGTTCGGCGAACTGACACCCGTCGCGAACTTCGATCCACCGGTGCAATTGGCGGGCACGAAGGTGAGCCGCGCGAGTATGCACAATGCGTCGTGGGTGGACAAAATGGACGTGCGGATCGGCGATACGGTCGTCGTCGAGAAAGCCGGGGAGATTATTCCGCAAGTCGTGAGTGTCGTCGTCGAAGCGCGTACGGGAAAGGAAATCCCAATCGTGTGGCCGGTCGTTTGCCCGATGTGCGGTGCGCCCGTCGAGAAGGAAGAAACGGCATCGAGCTACGGCTTTTTCTGCGCCGATGTCGGCCGATGCCCCGCACAACTTACCAAGCGACTGATCTCGTTCGCACGCCGCGAACGGATGGACATCGAAGGCCTCGGCGATGAGGTCGCGAAGCAACTCGTCGACTCGGGCTTGGTGAACGTCGTCACCGATCTTTATAATTTAACGACGAAACAACTCCTCGCACTCGAAGGCTTCAAGGGCACGAAAGCGAAGAACTTGCTCGACGGAATCGCGGCGAGCAAAGGCCGTGGCTTGGCGCGGTTACTGCCCGCGTTGACGATCTACAGCGTCGGCGAAAGCATGGCGGAGCTTCTGGCCGAGCAGTTTCCGAGCATCGACCTGCTGTTGGCCGCGTCGGAAGATGCGCTATCCAAAGTGAAAGGGTTCGGCCCGAAGCGGGCCAAGAGCGTCTACGAATTCTTCCATAGCGAACTGGGCGAACGACTTGTGGCCGACCTTCGCACTCACGAAGTGAAACTCACGCAAGACATCAAAGCCGCCCCCGCCGGTGGCCAGCCGCTGCTCGGCAAAACGCTCGTCGTCACGGGTACGCTCAGCAAATACGACCGCAACGGCATCGAAGCACTCATCAAGGATTTGGGCGGCAAATCGGTCGGAAGTGTATCCAAGAAAACGGATTACGTCGTCGCCGGTGAGAAAGCCGGCAGTAAACTGGACAAAGCCAAAGAACTCGGCGTGCCCGTGCTGACCGAAGACGAGTTCGATACCTTAATCGGTAAGTGACAGTATGTTCGAACGATTGCCGGAGGCGTTACAGTCCTTCGCGGTGCGTTGACGATTCGATACGGAAGATGATCGGATAGCGGGCCTATATCTGTACGCGTTTGTTATAGATCCACCACTCGAACATTAATACGAGCAGGCCGGCCAACACTGCGAGTTTCCATAAATCTCTCGGTTGCTTTCTCGGTTTGTCGGCGACGATGGTTTGTGCGCCGATTTTGACTTCGTTGATCGGGGCGAGGTCACTTTCGTCGTGGCTGCCTTGCGGGAAGAGGTTGACGGCGAAGCGGTGGGTGGCGTTGTCGCCGTTGCCGTCGGTCCAGGTGGCGGTGTAGATGCCGATTTCGGTGGTGTCGGTGTAGGCGAAATCGGGGCGGGTGCCGCGCTCGAACGTCTTGCGCGTGCCGCTCGGTTTCTGCACGGCGATCTGTTTCACGCCGCCGGGGTGGAGCACTTTTTCTTGGCCGGGCAGCGTCGGATCTTCGTGCCCCGCATCGCGGACGTTGCCGAGATTCATCACGATGTTGCGCAGGAACAACACGAAGCTCGGCTCCAACGGCCAGCGCGTGTTCCACTTTTCATCGGCGGTTAAAATCGCGAAACAGAGGACGAGATCGGTGAACGAACGCCGTGGAATCCCCGCGAGCAAAACGTGCCCATTGGCGGCTTCCATCAGCTTCAGCGTGCCGCCGGGTAGCTCGGGTAGGCGGAACGATTCGTCGATGCCGATGTCGTACAGCCCGCGCAGATTTTGCATGATCGGATGACGATCCAGCGCGCCTTGCACGCTCGGAAATTTCACAGGGCGAACGCTGCGGGCATCGGTGCCGGTGGGCAGGAACGGCGGCGGCGGGTAGCCGATGAACAGCGTGTTCGCGCTCGGCATCCGGTCTTCGTTGTCGGGGCCGCAGCGGTCGAAAATGATCAAGTCCCATTTGCCATCGCGCGCGGGTGCGAGGTACCGTTTCGCATCGGCTAACACGCTGGGGGGCAGGTACGTGACGTTCGCGATTTTCTTCTGTGCGGGGCTATCGAGTACCGCGCGTAACAGGAAATTGTTGTCCGGTGAGACGACGAGAATCTTCGCTTTGCGAACGATGCCGAGGACCGCCCACGCCTCATCGTCGAGCGGGAAAATGTCGTTCGCCGCTTCGAGCTTCGCGTGCAAAATCAGATCGCTACCTTCGGGTACATCGGGCAAGTAGAAATAAACGGTCTTGCCGCGTGCGGCCTGTTCGGCCTTGGAATTCAGTCGTAATGTGCGCGAATAACTTTTGCGTAGCTCGCCATCGCCATCGAGAAGTTCCAAACGCACCTTCAGTTTGTCGGCCATCACCGCACGATAATTTCGCACCGTGACGGCCACCGTCAGCTTCGTGGTATCGTCCGCATCGCGGTCGTTCACGCTCGGCGTCGGGTCGTCGGGGGCATTCTCCGCGTCGTCGGGCGGGGCCTTCTGCCAGCCGCGATCGATGTCGATTCGCGCGATCGCGAGGTTGTTCGCGGTGCCGGTCGGGTTGGCCCCTGGCGGCGTGTGGTAGTTCAAATTGAGGTTCGCCAGCGCGAAATCGGGCGACGGAAATTTACCGTCGGAATAGAGGTGAACGTCGGCCGAGATGCCTTCGATGGGGACGTAGGTGCGCTCCTTGCCGGGTTCGGGGTTTGCGGGTGCCGCCGCCTCGTTCTCGCTCGATTTCTCGGGGTTCGCCAAACTCGCGGCGAGGCCGAGTGCCTCGTCGATTCGCGTCGGTTTGCGTGTCGGTTGAATCTGCGCGACGGCGGCCTTCAGTGCGCCGCGGTCGTTCGTGTACGACTGCAAAATTTCCGCCGTGCTGTTGAAGGCGATCACCATGCCGAAATCGCCATCGGTCGCCGCTTCGATCTCGCTCATCGCTTGCAGTTTGGCCCACGTCAGACGGTCCGGCGCGGTGTCGGTCGCAGACATGCTCGCCGAGTTATCGACGAGCAAAATATAGTACCGCCCACCGGTCACCGACCCGTGCAATCGCGGCCCGAGTGCGGCATAAATTATCGCGAACGCACCGAGAAGTTGCAGCAACAACAGCACGTTCCGACGCAGCCATTGCATGAGGCGGTTGACGTGCAGATCTTCGATGCTCCTCTTCCACAAATACGTCGACGACACCGAAATCGGCTTGCGGCGAAGCCGTAAAAAGTAAAGCAGGACGATGAGCGGTGGCACGCAGAACAGCACCATCGCGGCGGGGAGCGTGACCGCGACATGGTGGCTGACGCCGAACCGCGACTCCAGCCAGCCATTGACTTCGACCTCGTACCCGGCCAGGTCCGCGGCGAAAACCGCCACCCCCGGCAACGCGAAAAGGATCAAGCCGACGATGGCGATGGTAAACAGCGAGCGCATGGGCAAGTTTCCTTTTGAGTGCGAAGATCAGTATACGCCGCCGAAGAACCGCCCGCGCCGTGTATAAATACCCACATGATCCCTACCGATATGCCCCCACCGATCGGGACGTTCGCTGCGCAAGTCGTCGAGGTCGTTGGCGAACGTGCGGTGGTGAAGCACGATCATCTGGCGGTCGAGCAACCGCTCGACATTCGCATTGGGTTTGGGCCGGGAAACAACCGCGACCGCAAGACGATTTCGATCACGATGCGGACGCCGGGCCACGATGGCGAACTTGCGGTTGGGTTGCTGTTTGCGGAAGGCGTGCTGACGCAACCGAGCGACGTGTTGCGGATCGTGCAACGCGAACCGAATGTCGTGCGCGTGGACTTATCGCCGAGCGTGCGCGTCGATTTGGCGAAGTTGCAACGCAGTGGCGTGATGAATTCGAGTTGCGGGTTGTGCGGCAAGACGACGATCGACGGCATCGAAGAATCGTGCGAAATGATACCGCCGGGTGGCACGACGATCCCCGCGGCGGTGATTCACCAACTGCCATCGCGATTGCGCGATGCGCAACCGACGTTCGCGCAAACGGGTGGGCTGCACGCGGTGGCGCTGTTTAATACTGATGGCGAGTTACTGGCGGCACGCGAAGATGTCGGGCGGCACAACGCCGCCGATAAACTGATCGGTGCGGAGTGCATCGCGGGGCGGTTGCCGTTGGCGGAACGGATATTGTTCGTAAGTGGTCGCGCGAGTTTCGAGCTTGTGCAGAAGGCGATTATGGCCGGGGTGCCGGTGTTCGCGGCGGTCGGCGCGCCGTCGAGCCTCGCCGTCGAACTGGCGACGCGGTTCGGCATGACGCTCCTCGGTTTCGTTCGCGATGGGCGGTTCAACATTTACTGCGGTGCGGAACGGATCCGCGTGGAATTGGATGCTTGACAGCGAAAGAGTTTTTATGACTGACAATGCCATGACACCGATACCCGAAGCGATGTGCCCGGAGCAACCGACGGGGTTAACGGTAAACGAACCGAAGGCGGTGGCGGCGGGGCTACCGGCGGTCGTCAGTTCGATGAAGCACGTCTGGGGCACAGCGGGCGTGATCCGCGGAACGCGGGCGTTGGCGATGCTCAACCAGAAGGGCGGCGTCGATTGTACGAGCTGCGCTTGGCCCGACCCCGACGACCATCGCGCCTTCGCGGAGTTCTGCGAAAATGGCGCGAAAGCAATCGCGTGGGAAGCCGACACGAAAACGATCGGCACCGAGTTTTTTCGCACGCACAGCATCGACGAACTCGGCAAGCAGAGCGATTATTGGCACGGCATTCAGGGCCGCCTCGCGGAGCCGATGGTGCTGCGGCCCGGCTCGCGAAACTACGAGCCGATTAGCTGGGATGCGGCATTTACTCTGATTGCGAAGGAGTTAAATGCACTTGCCACGCCGGACGAAGCGATCTTTTATACATCGGGGCGTACCTCGAACGAGGCGGCATTCCTGTACCAGTTGTTCGCGCGGATGTACGGCACGAACAATTTTCCGGATTGCTCGAACATGTGTCACGAGTCGTCTGGCGCGGCGATGTCGACGACCGTGGGCATCGGCAAAGGTACGGTGAAGCTCGACGATTTCCCGAAGGCGGAGGTGATTCTGATACTCGGGCAGAACCCCGGCACGAACCACCCGCGAATGCTGACGGCACTCCAAAAGGCGAAACGCGCCGGTGCGAAAATCATCGCCGTGAACCCGCTGAAGGAAGCCGGGTTGCTCGCGTTCCATAATCCGCAAGAGGCACGCGGGATGCTCGGAGTGATGCGCACGCACCTCGCCGATGAATATCTGCAAGTGAAAATTGGCGGCGATCAGGCGTTCCTGAAAGGCGTTATGAAGACGTTGATCGCCAACGAGGAGATCGACGGCGTGTTCGTGGCCGAGAACACCGAAGGCTACCTCGCACTGCGCGAGTCGTTGAAAGCCGCGACGTGGGACGCGATCGTCGCGCAGTCGGGGCTATCGCAAGTGGACATCGAACGCATTGCAAACATCCTCGGCAAGTCGAGCAAAATCATCGCCTGTTGGGCGATGGGCCTCACGCAACACATTCACGCGGTCGCCACGATTCAAGACGTAGTGAACCTGATTTTGCTACGCGGCAGTATCGGCAAACCGGGTGCGGGCCTGTGCCCCGTGCGCGGTCACTCGAACGTGCAAGGCGACCGCACGATGGGTATTTGGGAGCATCCGCCGGAGTGGTTTCTCGACAACCTCGGCAAGGAATTCGGCTTCGCGCCGCCGCGGCATCACGGCCTCGATACGGTCGCCGCGATCAAGGCGATGCACGCCGGGGACGCGAAAGTATTCTTCGCGATGGGCGGCAATTTCCTGTCGGCGACGCCCGACACGGATTACACCGCCCGCGCCCTGAAACGTTGCACTCTCACCGTTCACGTGTCGATCAAGTTGAACCGCTCGCACCTCGTGACGGGTCACACGGCACTGATTCTGCCGTGCCTCGGGCGAACCGAACGCGACGTGCAAGGCGGCAAGGAACAGTTCATCACGACGGAAAATTCGATGGGCGTCGTGCAGGCGTCGCGCGGCAACCTCAGCCCCGTGTCGCCGCACTTACTCAGCGAAACCGACATCGTCGCGCGCTTGGCGCAAGCCACGCTCGGCACGAAGGGAAACATCCCGTGGGCCGACTTCGCGAACGACTACGACCGCATCCGCGACCGCATCGAAAACGTGATACCGGGCTTCGACGATTACAATGCACGGGTGCGACAACCGGGCGGCTTCTATTTGCCGAACCCGCCGCGCGATGGCCAGTTTCCCACGGCCAACAACAAGGCACAATTCACCGCGACGGCACTGCCGAATCTGACGCTGGAACCCGGCCAACTCGCGATGATGACGATCCGCACGCACGACCAATTTAATACCACGATCTACGGGTTACACGATCGCTATCGCGGCATCCACAACGAGCGCCGCGTGATTTTAATGAACGCACGCGACATTCAGCAACGCGGCTTAAAGAGCGGCAACACCGTCGATTTGTGCAGTCACTTCCGCGGTGAAGTTCGCCGTGCGGATCGCTTCATCATCGTCGAGTACGACATCCCGATCGGCTGTGCGGCCACATACTTCCCCGAAACGAACGTACTCGTACCGATCGACAGCACCGCCGAGAAGAGCCGCACGCCGACGTCGAAGTGGGTCGCGATCACGGTGGCGTTGGCAACTCAGACTTCGACGTGAAATCGAGAAACTGCACCTGCACGCCGGGGATTTGCACCTGGTGTAGTAGGTGTTTCGGCAAGTAACAACGCACGACGACGTCGTTGCCGCGATACTCTTGGCGGAAGATTTCGGCGTGAGCGTTCAGGAACGCGAGCGTTTTGCCGTTGCCGGCGTCGAGGATGATTTCGGCAGGCGCGAAGTCCGACGACAGCATTTCGATGACGGTATCAATCAAGGTTTCGATGCCCTCGCCGGTCTTGCCGCTAATCGCCACGGCCCGCGGGTGTTGTGCCATCAAGATGTCCAGGTTCGCACGATCCGTCACAGCGTCGATCTTGTTGAGTACGAGCAAGTTTGGCCGTTTGTTGCAATCGAGTTCCTTCAGCACGCCCAACACCGATTGAATGTGTCGCTCCGCTTGCGGGCTGCTCGCATCGACGATGTGCAACAGCAACCGCGCCTGCCGGGCTTCTTCGAGCGTGGCCTTGAAGGACGCAACGAGGTGGTGGGGCAAGTCGCGAATGAAGCCGACGGTGTCCGAGAGGAGCACTTTGCCGAAGTCTCGGATGTGCCATTGTCGCGTGCGCGTGTCGAGCGTCGAAAATAGCTGATTCTTGACGAGGACGTCGGACTTCGTCAGCACGTTCATCAGTTGCGACTTGCCTGCGTTCGTGTAGCCGACGAGCGAAAGCGTGTACTCTTCGCGTCGGCTTTTGACCTCGCGCTCTTTGCGCGATTGCACGTTGGCGATGCGTTCCTTGAGGTCGCCGATGCGCTTGCCCGCGATGCGTCGGTCCGATTCGAGTTGGGTTTCGCCAGGGCCGCGCAGGCCGATGCCGCCGCCCTTTTGGCGGGACAAGTGCGTCCACATGTTCTTCAGTCGCGGCAAGGAATATTCGAGCTGCGCGAGTTCGACTTGCAGCCGCGATTCGAGCGTTTGCGCGCGGCTGGCGAAGATGTCGAGTATCACTTCGCTGCGGTCGAGCACCTTGACATCGAGGGCGCGTTCGAGGTTTCGCGCTTGAGCCGCGTTCAAGTCGTTATCGAAAATGACGGTGTTGGCTTCGCTGGTTTCGACGAGTTCGCGAAGTTCGCGCACCTTCCCGGAACCGATGTACGTGGCAAGGTGAATGTCGTGCCGCTTCTGCAAGAGTTCGGCGACCACGACTGCGCCGGCGGACTCGGCGAGGCCGCGAATCTCGTCGCAGGGGTCGGACGAAATCCACGGCTTGTTCGGCAACCCGACCGAAACGAGAACGGCTTTTTCCTTGGCAACGGAGAACTCGTCTCGTTGCGATTCAAATCCCTTACTGATGGTTCATTCCCTCGTGAGTGTGTGCAACATTGTACGCCCGCAGTTCGGGCCTGGGGAAGATGATTTTTGGAATGACCGCGTCAAACAAAAACCCGCACCAGGGAGGCCGGGTGCGGGCGAAAGGTTCGGGCGTTAACTGAGGTCACTCGGAGCCGGGTAGCAGGCTGACTTTCGGGAGTGGCAGGTCGGTCGCGGTACCGGTGAATACCGATGTCGCGGTGACTTTGACGCTCTTGCGGTCGGGCGTGACTTCCATCGTCGCACGCATTCCGGGTGCGTTCGGCGCGACGCCGGCCAGTCGGCTTTCGTGCGGTTGAATCACGACGGGCAGATTCGTCTTGCCGGTGGCCACTCGCGGTCCCGCTTCGTTACTGCTGATGCCACCGCCGAACCCGGTCTTCATCGGTGCGGGGGCCGCCGTGGTTTCCAGTCGCGATGCGGTCGGCTCCTCGAACGGCAGCACGGCCAGTTCGGTTCGCGTTCCGCCGTCGACCTTCACTTGAACCGAGTCGCTGGAATTCAGGTCGATCGTGTAATGCTCGGTCACTTCGCGGGGCGTTCCCTTGAACTTCGTGACGACGACCTTCGCATTGTTGCCCACCGGCGTACCGAGCGACTTCTTCACCTTGACGGTGTAGGAACCGCTCATCGCTTGAGCCGCCGTGTACGACTCGAAGCGGTCGTCGGTCGGTTGACCGAGGATGTCGGCTTTCACGACGCCACCACCGATCGTACGCTTGTGCGTGGGGCTGGCCGTCGAACCCGACGGTTCGGTGACGAGCAAGTCCAAGTCCGCGCCGCCCTGCCATCGCAGTTCGATGACGAGTTCGCGATTGTTTTCCTGTTCGAGCGTCTTCTTGAAGCGTGCCACCAGTTCGGGCTGCTTGGCACGCTCGAACTTGTCGACGATCTGACCCAAACGTTCCTTCGTCTGTGCGTGATAGTTCACGCCTTCGTTGCTCCAATCGCGTGCGAGCAGGTTTTCCGTTGCCCAGTGGATCACGTCGGTCTGGACATCTTTCGATTTCTCGGCGTAAGCGAGTGCATTCGCGTACGTCGAAGGCATGTTCGGCTCGATGCTCGCTGCCCGTTGGCAGTAGGCCAACGCGACGGGGATGTTGCCGTTCTCGTCGGCGATTTTCGCCGCCTTCAAGTACGACTTCGCATCGTTCGATTCGAAGTCCACGGTGGACATTCCGACGCGTTGAATCTCGAACGAGTCGGCTTTGCCATCGCGGAGCGCGACGGCGAGGGCTTCGTGGGTCCAGGCATCGGTCGTGAGGCCGTGACGGATGCCGGACTTCAGAACTTCGGCGGCGTGGGCCGGTTCTTTGTACTCGAACAGGAAGTCCGCACAGGCGACCACGAGGCCGGGGTGCGTGACTTTCGACTTGCCCAGAGCCTGTTGCCACATCCGTTGTGGGTTGTTCTTGTCGATCTCTTTCATCAGCGTTCGCACGTCTTCGGCTGCGTTCTTGAGCTTCGCCTTTTCGACGGCCACCACGGCGTTGTCGCCGGGCTTCGGTTGGGCAGCGGCAATCGCTGCGATGACGTTGCCATTGCGTGCGGGGTTACCGGGGCCACCGGCGGCACCGCCATCGGGCTTCTTCAGCTTCATGCTGCTTTGTGGGTGGTACTTACCCGTAGCCCGAACGATCAGCGCACTCGTCGGAGGATAGAATGCGAGCGAGTTCAGTTGTTCTTCTGGCAACAGTTTGGGGACTTCTTCGTTCGGCTGCCCGTTCCCTTGGGCGACGTTGAACTGTTGGTTGACGTTCGCCCATTCGCCGCGTGCCACGACTTCCGTAATCAGCGTCGTAATCAGTTGGTAGTTCGGGAGCGAATTCCCTTGGATACCGAACTGACCGCCGAGGTTACCGAACTGGCCGACTTGGCCGCCACCGACTCCGGTCACGCCCCCACCGGCACCCAGATTTTGGGCGGCACCGCCACCGAAGCCACCCTGAATCTGGCCGCCACCACCACCCGCACCACCCACTCCGCCGACACCACCACCTTGGAGGCCACCGCCGCCGAAGCCACCGCCGCCTTGGAAACCACCACCACCACCGCCGAAGTTAAAGTTACCGGCGTTGCCGCCGAAGCTCGCTTGGCCGAACAGCGACAAGTTGGTGTTTTGTACGCTTTGGTTCTGTTGCAGCACGGCTTGGTTGATCGACGACGGAATCTGGTACACCAGTTCGGTGATGTCGAATGCCCGCACGACCTTTTCCTTCAAGCGTTTTTCGACGGTCGTGATCTCGATGTACTCGGGGCGGACCATGTAGGTCGCACCGATACTCGAAAGCGAAATGTCGAGGAACGAGCCGACGGTCAAGCCGTAGAGCTTCTGCTTGAGCGTCAGTTTCTTGTCCATGATCGCGGCTTCGCCCGCCGATTTGAACTCGTCTTCGAGCACGACGAACTTGAGACCGTGATCCTTTTCCAGGAAGCCGATCATGTCTTTCAGGGCCATGCCATCGAGTTCGGAGTCGATCTTCACGCGCTCGGCGCTCGGGCCGTCGATGATCGACTGCGTCCGACGCATACTGGGCGAAACATCGGAGCCGAGCGTCGACGAACGATACTTATCGCGATCCGAGGTCAGTTCGCGCCAAACCGCTGCGGGCGGGAAGTGAACGGGAGGCTCGTCTGGATATGGGATGAACGACTTCTCGGCTTGCATCATCGTCAACAGGTAGCGGTCTTCGCGGATGCGGACGAGTTCGCGGTGTTCGCGGAGGTTCGTCGCGGCTTGGCCGATCATATACGCGGCCGTCGCTTCGACGGGGATCGACTGCCCGCGCGACGTATGCTCTTGGATCAGAACTTGGGCTTCTTGTTGGCCCAACTCGAAGCGGGCTTGGTTCATCAGTTGCTTGAACGAGTCGATCCGCGATCGGGTCTGTTCTTCGAGCGATTGCTGCCGGGCGTAATCGTTGACTCGGAGGCGAGTCTGTGCGAGCCGTTCGCGTTCTTCGGACAGATTCCGCTTGATCGCCCCACCTTGCGTGGCAACGGTCTGCATCATCGATTCGAGATCGGCGGCGAGTTTCGCACGGTAGTTGTTGCCGAGTTGCGTGTTGGAAAGCACGACATCGCGTTGGCGCTTGAGGTCTTCGTACGCGGTGTCGGGGTCGGTCGCCAGAAGCTGACGCGCCTTGCGGATCGTCTCATCGACGAGTACGCGGTATTGTTGTTCTTGCACCGCTTGTTCGGCTTGAGCTTGTTGCAGTCCGCTCGCCGCTTGGGCCGGGGTCGGTGCAACACCCGCCACGGGCTTCGCGCCTTGTGCGGGTTCCTTCGACAAGTCTTGCAGACGATTGCGGTCCGATAGACCGGCTTTCATCTGCTGACGGGTCAAACCGCCCGTTCGCATTTTGAGAATGACTTTCATTCCCGCTTCGGCTTCTTTGCTCGTCGGGTCGATCTTGACGGCGGCCTGATACAGCTTCTCGGCATGATCGAGACGATCCGTGCTGATCGCGCTGACGGCTTGCGTCAGGAATTCTTCGCGGAACAGGCGGAACTGCTGGGCGGCCAGAGCTAACGCGCGGTCGGCAGCCAGAATCGCGGGGGCATCCTTGACCGGGGCGCTCCGCCATTGCTCGATCATCGCGTGCAGGAAGTAGTGTTCGCTGTCCGATGGCGGCAGGCGTTCGGCGAGTTCCATCGCGACGGGCTGGCCCGCCACGATCCCTTCGACCTTTGCCGTTATCGAAGCCGCATCGGTCTTCAGAGTACCGACAACGAGCGTCGCACGGTCCGCACGCAATGGCGGCAGGCGAGTTGGGAATACTTCGACGGCTTCGTTCGAGTATGCAACTTTCGTCACCTTCACGATTGGCACGTCGATTGCGGTTCGCAACTGCGTGGCAAAGGCGCTTTGTCCGCGAATCGTCGTGGTGTCTTCGGTGAGGCGGACGACGGCACCACCGGTGAGCGTGGCGAAACCGTGCAGGTTGTTCGCGTTGACCTTGATGCCGAGCGGCACCGCGAAGAACGCGATGTTCTGCTGATCCATCTTGCCGCCGAGATCGACGCGAATCGCTTCGGTCAGCGGAACGATGCTCGCGGCACTTTCGCCATCGCCGAGGAACAGAATCACTTGGTTGCGACCGGGGTTTGGCTCGAACGCGGCCATTGCCCGTTCGAGGCCAACCTTCAAGTCGGTCGCACCGGCGGCGTATTCGGTCTCGACGAGTCGAGCCGAGGCGCTGATGACGGCTTCCGAACGAGCGGGCTTGAAGCCTTCCGTCAGCGAGCGCGTCGCCTTCGGGTCGTTCAGGTTGATCGTCCAGACGTCGATGCGGTCCGTCTCGGCGACTACGTGCGAGAGGCCATCGATAATGTTGCGGGCGCGATTCAGCGGCAGACCGGCTTGGCTGGCGGACGTATCCACGAGCACCAGAATGTCGCGATCGCGAACGCGAACCGGAGTTGCGGTGGGCTTCAGTTGCCACGCGAACGCGGCTTGCCCGGCGCTGTTCTTGTAAGTGAGTGCGGGTTTCGCAGCGAAAGAGTTCCGTGCGAGGTCGTCGGCCATTACGTTCGTTTCGGGTCGAGCCGGAGTCGCGGGAACCGATTCCCGTTTCGCTCGAATCTCGCCGAAGACGGTGGTACCGATGGCAGCGGTCACAGCCGCCGCACCGAGGATGGCCGTCAATAGCCTAAGCCGTTTGACGATGGTCATTGCCCTGGCGCTCCTGGTTGCAATGGGCTGGGGTTATCGCGCCCCGGCACAAGGGAATCGTGAACTGATGGAATTTATTAGTCTAAAGGATGCTCGTACGCGGTCGCTATCCGAATCTGACCAATCCCGCCCAAACTCGAATACCACCCGGCAAACGCGTTCGGAACAGTCGCCACAATCGAAATACGCGCCAAATTGGCGGAATACGCTCATCCCCAGTCTAACCGATTCAACGCAGAGGTGCCAAACTTGTTGGCGCGAATCCGCTGCCATCGCTACGCCGCCACTCCGGTTTCGCGGTTCGGGTTGAAATTGTTCCCAAGTTCCTGGTAGTTTGCGTCGATTAAGGTGGTGTGGGCTCACGGACGTGCCATTTCGGTGCGCCGCTCTCGCTCTCGGCATGGATTGCCTAACGTGATCAGCCTGGTTCTCCCAGCCTACAATCCGGGTTCCGCCGTCGAACGCACGTGGCACGAAGTCCGCGAGTTTTTCCAAACGCGCGCGGATGCGTGGGAAGCGATCTTCGTCTGCGATGGTTGCACCGACGATTCCCCCGAACGACTCCAACGGCTATCCGACGAAACGAACGATCCGCGAATGCGCTTCGTGGCGTATTCGCCGAATCGCGGCAAAGGGTACGCGGTGCGGACTGGCTTGCAGGCGGCACGCGGGCAGTATCGCATCTTCACCGATGTCGACCTCGCGTATCGCTTTGAAGACGTCGCCCGCGTGGCGGAGGAACTCCTGTGCGGGGCACAAGTTGCGATCGCATCGCGGGCGCACCCCGATAGCGAAATGCTCTTGCCCGTTCGGTGCCTCGGGTATGCGTATCGCCGTCGGATGCAGAGCGCGGTCTTCGGCAAAGCGGCCCGCGTGCTGTTATCGCTCCAACAGCGCGACACGCAAGCGGGCCTAAAAGGAATGACCGCCGACGTGGCGAATCGCTTGTTACCCGAACTGACGTGCGATGGCTTCGGCTTCGACTGCGAGCTTCTGACCGCGTGCCGAATTGCCGCAATACCCGTCACCGAAGTGCCCGTGCGGGTTCGCTACGAAGACGGCGTCAGCACGACCGGGTCGGGTACGGTCGTCAAAATGCTCCGCGAACTCTGGCGGATCCGCCGCGAATGGCGCGGCCGCATCGTACCCGTACTGGCACCCAAACGCGAACTCGCACCCGAACCGGCTCGCAAAGCGGCATAATGGAACCCCGCATGAATCCGCGATCCTTGCTCGTCACCGCCGATGATTTCGGCATCGGCATGGAAACGTCGTGCGGGATTCTCGACCTGGCCGCCATCGGCGTCGTCACTTCGACCGTATTGTTGGTGAATTCCCCACATGCCGTCGATTCCGTTCGTTTGTGGTTGGCCCAAGGGCAGCCGCTCGAACTCGGCTGGCATCCGTGCCTGACGCTCGATTCGCCGCTGACTCCGCCCGATAAGGTTCGCTCGTTAGTCGATGGCGCTGGCCGATTCTTACACCTCGGCACGTTCCTCAAAAAAATGTTACTCGGCCAGATCGTCGAGGCGGAAATCGAAACGGAACTGCGCGCGCAATACGAGCGATTTCTCGAACTCGTCGGGCAAGTGCCGATGAATGTGAACGGCCACCACCACGTTCACATTTTCGGCCCGGTGCGGCGTGCCCTCGCACAAATTCTCCGCGATCAACACCCACGGCCCTACGTTCGTCGCGTCGTCGAGACTTCGCGAACGCTGTTCCGAGTCCGCGGCGCACGACGAAAGCGAATGTTGCTATCGCGGTTCGGCAGCCGCGCGATTCGCCACCAAACCGAGGCGGGTTGGCCGGGCAACGATGCGCTCATCGGCATCACCGATCCGCAACACGTTCACAATGCGAATTTCCTGCCGAACTGGATCGCGAATGCGAAGGGGAACTGCGTCGAACTGACCTGCCACCCCGGCTACCTCGATAGCAGCATCGAAGGCCGCGATGGCACGTTCGCCGACGGGCAACTCCATCGCCGCGCCGCCGAATGGGAACGGCTACGCGACCCCACATTTCGAGCCGCCGTCCACGCCGCCGGGTTCGCATTCGCAACCGCCGCCGAGTTAGCGGGCAAACTCCCGCGCGGCCTTGACCGCTTGGGTCGATTTCGTTTACACGCATGGCGATGAATGTCAATCGGGTGAAGCCGAATGCGAATGTGCGTCCGAAATTGTTTCGGCGGGTCGATCTACTGCGTCGTGCGGTGCCAACCCCGTTGCGGACGTTCCCCGTGGCGTTGGCGGTCATTGCCGCTAGTGTCTTCCTCAACTTCATTTACCTCGTTTGGTTCTGTCCGCTCGATCTCTCCCCAGACGAAGCGCATTACTGGGATTGGTCGCGACGCCTCGACTGGAGCTACTACAGCAAAGGCCCGCTGATCGCCTGGATCATCCGTGCCAGTTGCGAATTGTGTGGCAGTTACGACCAGACAATCGCGGTGCGACTGCCCGCGATTGGCTTTCACGGCCTGCTATTGTTGGCACTTTACCGACTCGCCCAACGCACGCTGCAATCGGAACGTCTCGCGCTGAGCGTGTTGCTACTGTCCCTCACACTACCGCCGCTGTCGGTCGGCGCGGTGCTGATGACGATCGATTCGCCGTACCTGTGCGCGTGGGCGTGGGCTTCGGTGTATGTGCATCGCGCGATCTTCGATGGCAGCCGTGCGGCCTGGCGCTGGGCGGGAGTCATCCTCGCGGTCGGCATTTTGGCGAAGTACACGATGGTGATCTTCCCCGTCTGCGTGGGGTTGTATTTGATCGCGGATCGGCGCAAACGCCGGTTCGCCAGTGGTTTCGCTTCGATGTGCGGCATCGGCTTGCTCGGCTTCGTGCCGATCATCATCTGGAACCTGCTCAACGATGGCATCGGCGTGCGGCATGTGTTCACGCAAGCGGGGCTGGCGACGGGGCCGAAGATCGGCTTCAAGCCGTTCGGGCCGCTCGATTACCTTGCGGGGCAGTTCGGCTTTCTCATCGGTTACTGGTTCTGCGCCTCGGCTGCGGCGGCGTGGGTGTTTCGCCCGTGGCGTTCGCGGAACCCGCAGTTCGAGTACCTCTGGTGGCTCTCGGTTCCCGTCGTGTTGGTGCTGATCCCCGCGAGTTTCCGCGTGACGGTGCAACCGAACTGGCCCGCGGCGGCGCACCTCAGTGGGTTCTTGCTCGCGGTGGCGTGGGTTTCGCAACAACTGGAATCGGGCAGTTACCGCTATCGCCGGTTCGTGCAGGTTTGCCTGACGTTTGCGGTGCTGCTCGGCATCGCGATCTCGCTGTTCGTGCATTTTCCAAAGATGGCTGTCACAGTTTTCGCCAGAATTGCAGGTGAACCGAGCGAATTCCGGGCGGCCCCGGTGCGAAACCTCGACCCGACGGCGCGATTGCGTGGCTGGCGGTATCTCGCATCGCAAGTCGACATCATCCGCGAACGGGTGACGGCGGAAGATGGGGAAAGTCCGCAAATTGCGGCGATGATCTGGACCGTACCCGGCGAACTCGCCCATTATTGCCAGGGAAATCCTCAAGTTTTCTCGTTCGGCTCCGCACTCGACGACCGCCGCAGCCAGTACGACATTTGGCGACCCAACCCCGTGGTCGATGCGCAAGTTTATCGCGGGCGCACATTCCTGTACGTCGGCGAGAAGATGCCGGAGATGGATGCCATCTTCGAGACGATCGAATCGCCAAACCGCGTGGTCTATCGGGAAAACGGAGTGATCGTCGGCGAGTGGACAGTCTGGGTCGGTCGCGGATTTCGCGGGTTCCCCGCAACGACCGCAAAACCGAAGTACTGAACCTCGCCTTCCGGATCGGCTCCAGTTGCTCAAACGACCCAGACGCGGCCAAGGATGGAAAGTTTCGGAGGCGGAACTTCACACGAAGAGGTGTTTTGTGGAGACGTGGAAAGTGACTTGCGATACGTGCGAACACATGTGGACGCTGGCAGGGAACTGGTCCGAATACATGCGATCCGAGATGGAATCGCGCCCCTGCCCCTGCTGTGCCTCCTACACATTATCCAGCCCGGAACCCAAAGTGTACTCCGGCCGCGCCCGACGCCTGTTCCACTCCCCCGTCTGCGTCCCCGTCAGCAACCGCGCGGCATAACGTGCGCAGCTTACGAGCCACCGGGTTCATCCCGGTGGGAGTCTCCCGCTTACGAGCCACCGGGTTCATCCCGGTGGGAGACTCACATGTTGTTACCCTTTAATCACGCCGATGGGGCGCATTCGGGCAACCTTCCACGAGAGGCCCGCTTCGTGAACGACATCGACGACGTCGTCGACGTTCTTGTAGGCTTTCGGTTGCTCCTCGGCGAGGCCCATGCGGCTACTCGCCATCGCGATGACGCCACGCGCTTCGAGTTCCTTGTCGATGCGGCGACCGATGCCGCGATTCAGTTTAGGATACAAAAGTCACTTATCGATTCGGGCTTGCTTGAAAGTGTAACTGAACGCGCCGAGCAATTCGCCTTCATGACACCCGTGGCATGAAGTGCAAGCTTTGGCAGCCCGAATGCCACCCACTGCCCTTTGATATTTGCTCGTTGTGTCGCGGCCCACATACATTCGATCTCCGGTAGCGATCGCTTCCATCGCGACCATCTCGAACGGGTCGAGCGATCTCGTCGGTACTAACTTTGCTTCGTCCATGCGAGGCAAATTCTCGGTTAAGTAAACAGTCGGTTTATCGTGTACCACCAAGCCAATTAAGTACAACGATGACAGGCTCCAGCGATCTTCGGCATACCTGCGCGGGTCGTGTAACACAGTATTTCCAGTAGTCCAACCCATACGATGCGATTGGAACCCACGATAACGATCCGCTTCATGCTCGAAGCCCCAGCCATTTGCGAAGACAAAATTGCGGTACGATCTGTGATGCAAATCATTAAGATTGTTCATTTCATCCGATGTCGCGTGCAAAACACTTACACTCAAGTTCCTTGGGTGGTCTGGATTTGGCTGCGAAATCGCATCGTGATCGGGTTGGTAGAAACCCATTTGCTCGCTCAGGCCAAACACTCTCCTGAAGCCGAATCCCGCTTTCGCCTCGAATTGTAGTACTGATTCGTTATGCAAATTCGCAATGCTTGTTCTGTTGTCGTCCATCGCATGACCCCTCTGATACAGAACCAAAGACAGTGACTGGTTCGTCCATTCCTCGATGTTGTCGGGGCGTAATGTTCCTTCAATTGCAGGTCGTGCCGGTCGTTTCAAGCGGGAATCGGGAATTAGGACAGGAAGTGCTTCTCGTATCGCAATGAAACTGCGATACTTCCGTATTTCGGGTGTTGTATTGCAGGAACCGGACAGCACACAATAAGAAATAACACTCAGCATCGCCACAAAAGCGAACCGTTTCACCCAGTATGTCGATACAGTCGAAATGCGACGCATATCGACACCCTCAACTTTATTAAGTGACTGTCCCATATGTAGGTTTATGCCGCTGTTCGGTATTGGAACTCGGCCGTTTCGTTTTTCGGTTCGAGTCGGTTGAGCATCAGGTGGATCAT
>JAYWCL010000249.1:0-7372 GCA_043780595.1 Limnoglobus sp. | reverse complement strand
AGCCCAGGTCGGAGCGAGCAAAGCGAGCGGAGGCCTGGGTATGGTGTTGGAATGTCCATCGGCCCTGAAAGGGCCGTTCACCGCCCTGTTTGCGGTGAGGTTTTGTTATGGATGTTGTCTGAACGGCCCCTTTCAGGGCCGAATCGTGGGTGCGGCGGGTACCCAAGGCTTCGCGGCTACGCCGGCTTCGCCTTGGGCTGGTGGAACGAGCCTTTCAGGCTCGAAGACGATCTGGGTACGTGCTACTCGGATCGTAAACAGCGCAACTTCCTCGCTGGCGCGTCGGGCTAACAAAACGTATCGAATCACCCCGCTCGAAGTATATACATGCCATCATTCCCGCAGGTCTGATGGGTTCGGCTCCGATGAGGCCGTGAGTCAACCCGCTTTTGCCGTCGCCGGTTGAGTGAGGTATATCTCAGGCGGGTGCCGGTCACCAAACGAGTGGGCCGAAAACGCCCCCCAGCCCAGTCGAACCAACGGGTCGAGTCGTAACGACTCGATCGCCACTTACCTATCGAGCATCGCGCGATACGCTGTGTATAAGATAGGCAAGTTCCTGTGCCCCGCCGCCGCTGAGCTGGGTCGTTAGGCCGCCTCCGTCGCTCGGTTATGCTACATCGATCACCGGATGACACATGAGCCAAGAACATCTACAACAGCCCATCTCGACGGTCACACGCAAGGACGTGGCAACGTTGCGAGAGGATTTCACTGTCCAGCAGGCTTTGGAAGCCATCCGGCAGCGAGGCGTCGGAGAAAAGATTATTTATTTTTACGTGGTGGATGCGGACGATCGGCTGTCCGGAGTCCTGCCCACCCGCCGGTTGTTGACCGCGCCGCTGGAACACCGGCTATCCGACGTTATGATTACTCGCGTGGTGGCCATTCCGCAGACCGCAACCGTGCTGGAGGCGTGCGAGGCGTTCGTCTTTCACAAGTTTCTGGCGTTTCCCGTGGTGGACGAGCGGCGGAGGATTGTCGGCGTCGTGGATGTCAGCTTGCTGAGCGAGGAGGCGTTCGATATTGCCGAGCGCGAGCAGACAGAGGCGATGTTTGAGTCCATCGGTTTTCGGGTCTCGCAGGTGCGCGATGCGTCGCCGGTGCGGGCGTTTCGCTTCCGCTTCCCGTGGCTGCTGGCGACCATCAGCAGCGGCACGATTTGCGCGTTGCTGGCCAGTGCTTACGAGGTCACGCTGGCCAAAAGCATGGTCTTGGCGTTTTTCCTGACGATGGTGTTGGGGCTGGCAGAGAGCGTAAGCATTCAGTCCATGACGGTCACCATTCAGGCATTGCGTACGACGCAGCTGACATTCGGCTGGTATGTCCGGGCGTTTCGCCGTGAGGCGGGCACGGCGGCGCTGCTCGGCGCGGCTTGCGGCACGGTAGTCGGGCTGATTGTCTGGTTCTGGCACGGCGCAGGTCTCGCTGCCTTCGCGATTGGCGGAGGCATCTCGCTGGCGCTGTGCGCGGCGTGTTTCTTTGGATTGAGCGTTCCGGCGTTGCTGCACGCACTCAAGCTCGACCCAAAGATTGCAGCCGGGCCGGTGACTTTGGCATTCACCGACATTTTCACGCTGCTGTTTTATTTCGGCCTTGCAGCGTTACTGTTATGAGACGGCAGCCTCACCATGCGCTGCAGCGAACCCGGCCATCGCGTCCAGGTTGCAATCGAACGCCCTCGTGGGCCGGGTCTTGAGCTTGGGTCGTTCGGCGACAGAAGCATCACAAACGGAGGGCTGCCGTGTTCCGCAATGCGATGTTGGGGTTTGCACTGATCGGTCTTGCCGTGTCGGCACCTGCCGGCCAGGGCCAGGACAAGAAGGATGCTTCCGACGCGCTCAAGAAGGACGCCGAGGCTCTCCAGGGCAAGTGGGAGCGTGTCATGACGACAGAGACCAGTGCCCTGGGCAAGGCGAAGCGGGCCGTCAAGGAGTTCAAGGGCGACCAGGAGACGGTCACCTGGTACGACGAAAAGGGCGGGGTCATCCGGTCCCACCGAGTCACGTTCAAGTTGTCCGAGACGGGCAACGTGCGAGTGTATACGTTCAGCGACATGCAGCTTCTCGACGCGGAAGGCAAAGAGAAGGGGCCGAAGGACAAGGCGTCGTACTCGACCATCTACCGGTTGGACGGAGATAAGCTGGTGGATGCGGGCGGGTTCATCCAAGGTGACGCCTTCCGACACTCCGCCCCGTACTTCGCCGAGTGGAAGCAGGTCGTCGATAAGTAGGCTCAGGTCCGCCGGGCTTCAATGTGAGGGGTCGGTCGCAGAGGCCCCCAGGAACTTCCCCGGGCGGCGAGCGTTAATCCGCACTCGCCACTCGCCACTCGCCACTCGCCACTCGCCACTCGCCACTCGCCACTTCCGGCTCGCCACTGGGAACCGTCGTAAGCTATTCTTTGACATCCCAATTAGAAATGACGGTACGAGAGGTTTCCGATGAACGATGACATCTTCGAGCGATTTCCGGAAATGCAGCCGATTTCATCGCCTCCGAGTTTGTTCGGGATCTACGGCATCGGTACGAGTATCGCCGGCAAACGCGATGTCGACGAAGAGACGAACACGTACGTCAAAACGCACTGCCTCACGCTGTTGTTCATCCCGCTAATTGCCATCGGAGCGTATCGCGTGGCCGATGCCCAAACGGGCGGCTGGTACTTCATCGGAAAGGTTCCGCTGTCGAAATTCGCGAAGCTGTGGAATGTCGCGTTTCTCGTCGCGATCCTTGCGGTGGCGGGCGGCGTCGGCTGGTATCAGTACACGAACACGCCGTCGTATCTGGCCGCCGCGAAGTTGGCCGAAGCCGATGCGTTGGCCGCCGAGGGCAAGACCGGCCAAGCCGCGAAGTTGTATCTCGAAGTGGCGCGGAGCAAGTTCCCTTCGACTGCCAAGATTCGGTTCAAAGGGCTGTTCAACACCCCGCCCGCCGATGGTGCCGAAGCCGCCGACCTGTATCGCGTTGCGATGAACCTGCACCGCGAGCAAAACAACCTGATTCCCGATCTGTTCACTCGCGGCATGACGTACGTGAACGAACGACTCGTCTCGGACCCGAAGGCGGCGCTGGGGGTGCTCGAAATCATCGCGCCACTCGCCACGAAACCCGATGAAATTTTGAGTTTGCGAATTCAACTGCTGGAGAAACTGCAAGCGGCCGACCCGAGCGATCTGGACGTGGCATCGAAACTCGCGGTGGTCTACGAAGCGAAGGGCAAACTCGATTTGTGCGAGAAGCTACTTGTGCCACTGGAAGGGAAACTCGGCACCCGCGATGCGGCTGCCACGCTCGGGCGCATCTATTCGCGGAAGGGCGATTTCGACAAAGCCGTCGGCCTGCTGCAACCGTACGTGGACGCGAAACTGCCCGCACTGCGGGCCGCCGATTCGCGGATCAAAGCGGCGTACGCGGCGGTCAACACGCGAATGCAGGCGGACTTCGACAACAATCAGGTGCCGGGCTTCGATTACAACGCTTACCGTGCGGCAAGCAAAGAAGTGCAAAGTGCCATGATCGATGTGGTGTACTCGAAAATGGTGAAAGAGGATGCGGGAATTCGCGACGCATTCAGCGAGTCCGCGGACTCCAACGGCATCGTGTCGGCGGCGCTCGACCTCGGCATCGCGCGGCTGCAACGCGGTCAGAAATTCGCCGACCCGGACGCGCGTAAAAAGGAACTCGAAGAAGCCGAGAAGACGCTGCTTTCGATTCGCACCTTCGCCGGACAAGACGACGATTACAAATTGTCGCTCGGCCAGGTTTACTACTGGCTCGGCAAGTCGATCGAAGGCAAGAAAGAGTTCGACGAACTGCTGGCCGTGCGGAATCGCTCGCCGGAAATTTTAATGACCGTCGGGATGATGCTGCGGGAAGTCGGGGTGGTATCCGAAGCTCGGAAAATGATCGAAGAGGCATACAACACCGCACCCGAGCCAGCCAAGAAATTTCGTGCCGCCCGATCGCGTTCGGTGATGGCGCTCGACAACGACGACCAAATCCTCTGGCTGTCGAAGTCCGACCCGAACGATCTGGAGACGCAGGCATCGCTCGCCTACGCCCGCGCTGTGAAAGCGACGTTGGAAGGCCGCGATGGCGAAGCCATCACGCAATATCAACTCTCGATTTCCATTTTCGAACGAATGCCAGTATCGACCGGGAGTTTGAATAACTCGGCACTCTCGCACTTGGAAATCGCACGACTCACTTCCGACAAAGCCGAATTCGCGAAGGGCGTCGACAAACTCGAACGCGCCATCGCCTTACGACCGACCGATAGCATTTTGATACACAACACCGCGAACACGGTACTCGACGGTGCCATTCGCGATGTCGTCGGCACGGCGATCGACTTCCAAGTCCTCAAACGCGGCGGAAGTTGGGACGTCTTCGCGTACTTGCACAACGATCGCGCGGGGAAACAGAAATCCATCGACGCGATTCGGCAACACCCCGGATTTGTGAAATCGAAAAGCTACTACGAAAAGCTGCTGATCCTTTCTCCAAAAAGCAACGGCGGTTATGCGAACCTTCAGTCCGTCTACAATTTTACTCGCGATACGGACGGAATGAAAGCGCTCGCGGAGAAGCTCGAACGCATCGATCTCGACCTCGTGCAAGAAATGCAAAGTTATCGCGATGCGATTTCGGGGAAGAACGATGCGAAGACGTTGGAAGATTTTAATAAAGGCGCATCGCGGGTGCGAGAGACGCTCGAAGCCGCACGCGCAAAGAAGGGGCCGACGTACGCCATCGCAGTGAACGCTTACACACTCATGAAAATGGGTGCCTACGCACTCGGGCAAATTGTCGATGCCGACGAACTCGTGAAACTAGCCGACGAGGCTTACGCGCTCGCTCCGTCGGAGGGAGCAAGTGGGACGCAGTACCTGGCACTCGGTTTGCGTGCCCACATCGCGCTCGTTAAGGAGTCGCCGGAGTATGCCACTCTCGCGAAGAAGTACCATCGCACGCTCTCGACGTACGCGATGAATATCGTGCTGGCCGAGGGCGGCCCGCTGGCCGCAAAAGTCGCGGCGAATCCCGACGTCAAACGGTATCGGGAAATGACCGTCGCTTCGGCGAACGCTCACCCGGACGAAATGAGTGTGGGAACGTGGGCGGTACTGAAAAACTCGCACCCAGATCTTGCGGCGAAGGCCGCCGAAAGGGTGAAATCCGACTCGCTCGAACTCGCGAATCATACGATTGCCCGAAAGCTCTCACCGCTATTAGCAACGGCTGCCATACAGACTGCGTGGCGATTGCGAATCGCCGGAAAAGACGCCGAAGCCCGCGCCCTGTTGGAGAAACTCAACGCCGACGGCATCCCCGTACCCGTTGGGAAGTGAATTCTTCGGGTTGTAACGCCGAGGCATTCGCGGAAGATGCAGTTGTCACTGCCATCGGTGCGGGTTCCTTATTACAATTCGGATATGCGCTGAACCACTCCCCGATGCGAACTCCGCAATGGCAACCGTCGGTATCGATCTCGGCACGACATACTCCGCCATCGCCACGCTCGACGATCGGGGGAAGCCGTACACGTTGCCCAACCGCGATGGCGACTTACTGACGCCGTCGGCGGTGTACTTAACCGGCGATGGCGAGGCAATTGTCGGGCTGCCCGCGATCGACGTCATGATGGAGCACCCCGAGCGCGTCGCCACGCTGATGAAGCGCCGCATGGGCTTGCCCGATTTCGGGCGGCTCGTCAGCGGTGAGAAGTATCGCCCCGAAACACTGTGTGCGATCATTTTGCGAAAGCTCGTTCAAGATGCGGAACGGCAGATCGGCCCGATCGACAAAGCGGTGATTACCGTCCCCGCATACTTCGACGACACGCGCCGCAAGGCCACCGTCGATGCGGGGTTGATCGCCGGGCTGAACGTGATCGACATCCTCGACGAACCCTCCGCCGCCGCACTCGCGTACACGATTCAGCAACATTCCGGCGCGGGCTTGCCCGATAACGCACCGAAAACCGTCGTCGTTTACGATCTCGGTGGCGGTACGTTCGACGTGACGATGGTACAACTCTCGAAGAAAAAATTCCGCGTACTCGCCATCGAGGGCGATGTGCGGCTCGGCGGCAAAGACTGGGACGACCGCCTCGCGAACCATGTCGCCGATAAATTCAAGCAGCAGTTCGGCAGCGACCCGCACGACGACGACCAATCGATGGCACTGCTGAACGCCGCCGTCGAACGTGCGAAACGGACGTTGTCCAAAGTCGAAAACGCGAGCGTGACCTGCGTGCATGGCGGGCAGAGGCTCACCGTTCCGATTACGCGCGAGTTGTTCGAGAGTCTTACGCGGGACTTGCTCATTCGTACAAAACTGACGACGCAAACCGTGCTGACGCAAGCGGGTTTAACCTGGGACCGCGTCGATAAAGTGCTGATGGTCGGCGGCTCGACGCACATGCCGATGACTGGGCGAATGCTCCGCGAACTCACCGGCAAAGAACCGGATCGTTCGTTGGCGGTGAGCGAGATCGTGGCACGCGGGGCGGCCGCCCACGCGGGGATCGTGGCCGCGAAAGCGTCGCCGTCCAACCCGCAAGCGGGCCTGAACGACATCGTCGAAATCAGCGTCAACGCGCACAGTCTCGGCGTCGAAGTGCGTCAGGGTCTCGAGCGAATCAACAACAAGCTGATCCCGAAAAACACGCAACTGCCCGCCGCCTCGAACCGCGTCTACTTCACCGCGAAGGACGGCCAGACTCGCGTGCGCGTGCGCATTTTGCAAGGTGAAGCGAACCAGTCGGCGGCGTGCATCCCCGTCGGCGAATGCTGGATCGACGGCCTCACGGAAGGCATGGCCAAAGGCGCACCCGTGCAAGTACGTTGCGGCGTTAACGCGAACGGGCGAATCGAAGTGATGGCACTCGACATGACGAGCGGCCGCATGGCGAAGGCCGAGATCCACCGCTCCGGCGGCATGTCCGAAGCCGACATCCGCTCCGACGCAAACTGGGTGCAATCGCTGAAAATTCAGTAACTGCGGTCGGGCCTTGTGGGGGCGTTGATGTAGAACCAGCCGATGCGTAGCTACTTGCGCAACTGCCAGGAGACGATTCCTTGCACGACGAGCGAGAGAGCAGCGCCCGCAATGAGACCGATCGAAGTGAACCGCCTGCGGTCGGATTCGTCGTCACGGATTTGTTCGGTAGATTTCCTAGCCAATAAATACTATGCAGAATCTACAACAATTACTGATCTATATTTGTTATGCGGGCTTGTTTGCGAGCTCAGTATTGATAATATTTATGGCTCATCCGGGAAGTGCGTACTTCTCGCTGGCCAAAAGGAGGAACATGCCGTTTCTTGAAGGGTAACCAAACCTTCTTCAGGAGCACGGCATGTTCT
>JAYWCL010000248.1:0-14813 GCA_043780595.1 Limnoglobus sp. | reverse complement strand
GCGAACTCACTCCCGAATTGCGGAATGTAGCTAACACACCAACGACTTACGTCCGATTTTGGCCGAATCGAATCACGCCGAAACCACTTTGTCGGTAGTTCTTTTCGGCAAAACTGCAACCTGGCTATGAACCATGCCAAAAATCGGTATCGTGCTGCGCGAAAACCCGCTACACTATAGCTACTCCCGCCTGCCTCGTTGCGATTCCCGAAGGTTCCTGCCATGTTTACGCTGAACGGTTTGGCTTCTCGATACTGCGATGGCCAATCGCGGCGCTCGTTCTTGCAAGTCGGTGCGCTCGGCATGGGCGGCCTCACGCTGTCATCGCTGATGCAAGCCGAGGCGGCTACGGGGCGGAAATCGCAGAAGTCGGTCATCATGGTTTACCTCACCGGCGGGTTGGCGCACCAAGACACGTTCGACCTCAAGCCCGCTGCGCCGTCGGAAGTTCGCGGTGAGTTCAAACCGATCGCGACGAGCCTGCCTGGCGTGCAGTTCGGCGAACACCTGCCGAACCTCGCCCGTTGTGCGGACAAGATGATCGTGCTGCGTTCGCTCGTCGGCCAGCGCGACGAACATAGCAGCTATCAGAGCTACACCGCCACCACGATGGGCGACGCCAAACGCGAACACAAACCGCACTTCGGCTCGGTTGTTGCCAAGTTGCTCGGCCAGACCGACCCGATGGTTCCCGCGTTCGTCGATCTGTCGCCGACGATGCAGCACAAGCCGTACAACACACCGGGCGCAGGTATGTTGGGTCGCGGTACAGCACCTGTGAAAGTCGATGGCGATGAAGTGGCCGTGCTGAAAAATCGCTCGGTGCCGCTCGAACAATTGGCGAGCCGCAAGCAACTCCTTGCCACGATGGACCGCTTCAAACACGATGCGGATACGTCGCGTGGGATCAGCGCCGATACCTTCCACGATCGCGCGTTCGATGTGCTCACGTCTTCTAAACTCGTCGATGCGTTGGATGTGACGAAGGAACCCGAACGGGTGCGCGAACGCTATGGCCGCGGCTCGACCAAGCACCTCGGCGATGGTGCCCCGCAATGGAACGATCAACTGCTGATGGCGCGTCGCCTCGTCGAAGCCGGTGCCCGCGTCGTTACAGTGGCGTACGGTTTCTGGGACACGCACGGCAACAACTTTTCGTACCTGAAAAAGCAACTGCCGCTATTCGACCGCGGCATCTCGGCACTGATCGAAGACATCTACGCCCGCGGCCTCAGCGACGATGTCACCGTGTGCGTTTGGGGCGAATTTGGGCGAACGCCGAAGATCAACAAAGACGCTGGCCGCGACCACTGGGCGCGCGTGAACTCCGCCTTACTCGCGGGCGGCGGAATGCGCGTGGGGCAAGTGATTGGCAGTACCGACGCTATCGCTGGCGAAGCGAAGAACGACCCGATCCCGTACGCCAACGTCCTCGCGACCGTCTATAAGAACCTCGGCCTCGACCCGCACGCGATGGTTTACGACGTGAGCAACCGCCCCAACCCGATCTTGCCGAGTTCCGTGCAAACCATCGACCGCGTGTATTGACGTTCAAATCGCCTCGGGCATACTCTCGAAGATTTGCTCGAACTCTTTTTGGATTTCGACGAGGATCGACACGACGGCGGGGTCGAAGTAGCCGGGGGATTCGTCTTTGAGCGCGTCGATCGTTTCGATGTGCGACAGGCCGGGGATGTCGCCCATGTCGCGCCGCAGGGCATCGTAGGCTTCGGCGACGGCGATCAATCGGGCGGCGTGTGGGATCGCGATGCTCTTCAGACCGTCGGGGAACCCGGTGCCGTCCCATTTCTCGTGATGGTGCCGAACCGCACTGCGAGCGACGCGCAGGAACGGCAATGCGTCGCCGTGTTTCGCCGCGAGTTCGTTGAGAATCTTGCTGCCAATCTCGACGTGCGAATCGAGCATCGCCCTTTCCGCGAAGGTCAAACCGGATCGTTTCTGCAAGATCGCTTCGGGAAGTCCGAGCATCCCGATGTTGCGGATCGGCACGCATCGCACGACTTCGGTCACAGCACGGCCATCGAGGTAGATCGACCAGTTAGGGCGTCGCGAAAGTGCCGTTGCCAACGCCCGCACGTATTCCTGATGGCGTCGCGTTCGGCTCGGCGGTTCCCCCGCAAATTCGGCCACGCGGCCCAATACGGTCAGCACCGAATCGGCGGCATCGTGTGCCATCGCATCGCGAACGCGCAGCGTATTCTGAAGTTCCGCGAGAGCGTCGGGATGCGATGGATTGGCAGCGAACTTCGCCAGTTCGGTAGCGGTGACAGCCGCCGTGGGCCGATTCGCGGGGTTGCGGCTCATCATCTTCGCGATTAACTGATCGAGCGCATCGGGCGCGGAGGCGAGTAGATCGCGAAGCCGACGCGGCGGTTGTTTGCGAATCGCCGTCAGCGCATCGGCGATATTATTGGTGCCCAGGTACGGCAATTCGCCCGTAAGTACCCAGAACAGGATCGCGCCCAAGCTGTACACATCCGACGCGGGGCCGACGGTCGTGGGGTCGCTGGCCTGTTCGGGGGCCATGAACTCGACGCTGCCGAGTAACCGCCCGGCGTTCGTTATGTTGCTGGCAAAGTGGCGGGCGAGGCCGAAGTCGGTAATCTTCGCCTGACGATCGTCGGTCAGTAGAATGTTGCTCGGTTTCAAGTCGCGGTGAACGAGGTTGTGCGCGTGCGTGATGTGCAACCCGGCCGCAATTTGCCGACCCCATTCGCACGCAATCGGCACCGATTGTTGGCCGTGCTCGATGACGTATTGTTCCAAGTCGCCACCCGTTGCCAACTCGAGCGCCGCGTACAGCAAGGTCGGGAGAATGCGATCCGGCGGCTCGACTTTACCCGCATCGTAGATGCCGACGACGTTCGGGTGCGCGATTCGCGATAGGAGTTCGATTTCGGTCCAGAATCGTGCAATTGCATCGGCGGGCACGCTGTCGTCGACGGGCAACACCTTCAGCGCGACATTCCGCTTCAACGAAATGTGCGTCGCGCGAAAGACCACGCCGACGGTACCGCCGTTGATCCGTTCCTGCACGCGATACGGCCCGAGCGCGAGCGAATACGTGGCCCCTGCGGCCACCCGGTCGCGCTGAAATGGCGTGAGGCGACCATCGTGAACGAGCGCGGCGAGGGCTTTTTCCCGCGTGGACAATTGCGAAAGATGCGCACCGAGCCGCGAGGAAAAATCGCGGATGGCATCGCGATCGATGAGATCGTATTCGATGAGTTCGCATACGACGGCATGGGCAGCGGGCGGTAGGCCATAATCGCCGACGAGCTTCGTGCCGCTCGCCATTTGCGTCGGCGCAGGTTGGCCCGGCGTCCGGAGATTGAACTTCAACGAGGATTGCACTTGCGACACGAAACTCCCGCCGATTGGGTATCAGATTGGGCGGCACCTAAACATAAGACCGAATCGTGTCAGTTGCAAATCGCCGGAGCCGTCGGCAACAAGTTGCTCGATTTTCGCTCTTCGGACACGCCTCCCTCTCGCCAACCATACTTTCGCTGCGATAATGCTAGAGTGAACCTGCCGCGGTCGCTTCGACCGCTTTCCCTTCCTTCGCGTTTCGACGAGGAGCAAACTGTGCGTTCTAAAATGTTACGTCGCTTGTTCGGTGCATCGGTTTTGGCGGTACTCGTAGGCGTCGTCACCGCCGCCGACCCAGCGCTTTCCACGGCCACGGCAGGCAAAGCGGTCGAAGCCGACATCGCTCACCTCAACCAGGTGATCGAATTATCCAAGACGAAGAAGGTCGGTGGCCGCGTCAAAGCCTCGGCCATGCTGCTGGCCGTGTATGCCGAAGAAAACCTGACCGGTAAAGACGGGGCCAAGATGGCAACCCTCCGTGCGGAAGCACTGAAGATCGCGGTGGCCGCCCAGAAGAAAGACATGGCCACCGCCGGTACCGCCGCCAAGGGTCTCAAGGGATTGAGTGCGGATGCGAAAGCCGACGCCAAGGCGATGAAGGTCGAAGACCTCATCAAGAAGTCCGACCTCGGGATCGGCGAGGTGATGGACATGTTCGGCGGCAGCACCGGCGGCGGCTTCAACATCGAAAAAGACCTGCGCGAAATCAAGAAGAACGGCGTCAAGAGCACCGATGCCGTCGAACTCCTCGGCGCACGCACTGCGGCCATCGCTGCCTACACGCTCGAACTGCGCCCCGATGCCGCGAAAGGCCCAGCGAAGAAAGACTGGGACACCTGGTCGATGGAAATGAAGAAGCTATCGACCGAACTCGCCACCGAAGCCGCAAAGGGCAAGACCGCCGACCTCGCAAAGCTAAAGAAGATCGCCACGAGCCTCGACGCAAACTGCACGAACTGCCACAACAAGTTCAAGGATTAAGGCTTCGCCTTGGCAGTCAGCAGTCAGCAGTCAGCTAAGAGCGGTCAGCTTTCAGCGATCAGCAGTGCAAAGATTAAGGCTTCGCCTTAGCAGTCAGCTGTATTCACTCTTTGCTGAAAGCTGAAAGCTGATAGCTGATAGCTGATAGCTGATAGCTGATAGCTGACCGCTGACCGCAGGTTGGAGGTGCAGCGATGCGTGATTTTCGCGGGTTGAAAGTGTGGGAGAAAGCTCACGAACTCACGCTTCTCATCTACCGAACGTCGGCTGTGTTTCCTTCTGATGAGCGATACGGGCTAACGTGCCAAATGCGTCGTTCGTCGGCATCCATACCGACGAACATTGCCGAAGGATGCGGTCGTGGTACCGAAGCCGATTTTGCCAGATTTCTCCAGATGGCGATGGGTTCCGCCTGCGAGTTGGAATATCAGTTGCTCCTCAGCAAAGACCTCTGTTACATATCGGAAGTTACGCATCAGCAATTGGAAGTCGCGGTCGTCGAAGTGAAGCGAATGCTGACCGCGTTCATCCAAAAGCTACGCATCGTGTCTTGATTTCTCCCGTTCACCGCTGAAAGCTGACCGCAGAAAGCTGAAAGCTGACCTCTGACCGCTGACCGCTGAAAGCGGCAAATAATGGCGAAAACAATTCTCTTCCTCGACTCCCCCGATGGCGAACGGGCTCGTGACGCTGCTGTCGCTTTCCTGGCGGTTGCGACCAAGATGCGGTTGCCTTGGCAGGCGGTGGCGCGGACGACTGCGGACATCGCCGATGCCGATTGGGTGATGGCAGTTCGTGTGGTCTGCGTGAACGATGCGTGCAAACCGTGGGTGGCTGAGCATTGCCCGGAGCGTATGGAGACGATCGAGTGGTGGCCTGCGAGTGCGGTGATTGCCGATGAGATCGGCGGGCTGATCGCACGCCTACTCGGTGGCGGCACTCGCCCCGTGCCACCGCCGGCTGCGTTGCCCGCGCCGAAGCCTGCGAAGAAGATTACCGTGAAGCTCGGTCGCGAAACCGCAGGACGCAGAGGGAAGGGGGTCAGCGTAATCTGGGAGATACCGCTCGACGAAAAAGGGCTGCAAGACCTCGCGACGATTCTCAAACAACGCTGTGGCACTGGCGGCACGGTCAAAGACGAGCGAATTGAAATTCAGGGCGATCATCGCGACAAACTGAAACTCGAACTCGAAAAACTGGGGTACTTGGTGAAGCGTGTAGGGGGTTAATCAACGCCCGGATTGTACAGATTTCGTCAAGTCGCACTTTTTGCAAATACCAGTCAAAACTGCACGATGGACATTTCCCAGTATACAGATCGTTTTCGCCTTGTTTCATAGTCGATTTCGCATTCTTTTGCGAACTGGGCACGACTGGCACGACAGGTGCATTAGGAATGATCGTCTCCCACACACTTGCAAGGAAGCCAATAACATGTGCCAAATCCCCCAATACGCCCGCAACACGAAGTCCGCCACCGCCACCAACAAGCCAGCACGCTCGGTCGAAGAGATGCTGCAAGAAATCGCCTTCGTGCTCAGCTACACCCGCAAAGTGAAGGCGAGCATCCTTCGCGATCTGGCCCAAACCACCGTGTCTACGGCCACGGTTGACGCAGTTGAACCGCAAGTCGTGTTCTCGGCGTAATCGAAGAGTAGCGACGGCCGAACCGCAATGCGTTAGAATACGCAGGACGGCCGAACGACACTCAGGTACGGCGACTTATGGACAGCCTCGAACCCGCACTCAAACCACGCCGTTGGCGTGTCCTCGCTATCGCAGTTTGCCTGCTCGGCAGCCTCGCTCTGGGTTACGCATTCTGGCCACCCTCGCCATCCGCACCCCAAGCCACCACACCGACGAGTGTGGCGCACATCGACGATGACATCGCCGATCCCGCGATCGTGAACCCCGGATACATCGGCCCGCAGGCGTGTGCCGAGTGCCACGCGAAACGGGTAACCGACCTTCAGACGACGCAACATTTCCGTGCCTGCCGCGAACCGCGAGCGGACGAGATGCCCGTCGGTTTCCAGCCGGGCAAGGGGAGCATTCCCACCCGCACCCCCGGCTTCCGTTACGAGATGCTCAAACGCGGTGACGACTTCATTCACGCTTCGGTCACGACTACGCCGAAAGGCGAACAACGGACTGAAGCGAAGATCGGCTGGGTCTACGGCTCCGCACCGGCGGACGAAGTGTACCACCTTTGGCGTGGCGACAGACTTTACGAAGCCAAAGTCGCCTGGCTGCACCCGTTCAACGAATGGGGCTACACCACCTTCAGCCCGCACGCGCCCGGCGATCATTCCCGCGACACGACGACGCGCTGCGTCGAGTGCCACAACACGTGGCTCTCGCACGTTCCGGGGACCACGAACCAGTATCTCGAAGCGAACCGCATCCTCGGCGTCACATGCGAATCGTGCCACGGGCCAGGCCGCGAACATGCCACGTACCACAAGGCGCACCCCGACGAAAAAGCGAGCCACGGCATCGCGCACCCCGGCAAGATGGAGCGCGAACGGCACATCGAAGTCTGTACGCAGTGTCACAGTAACGCGAGTAAACCGCGCGGCCCCGCCTTCGGGTACCGGCCCGGCGAACCGCTCGAAGCCGCACTCCGGACCGCGTCCAGTAAGAACCCGGAAGACGATCACGTCGCGAATCAGGTCAAGTATTTGCGGCAAAGCCAGTGCTACACGAAAAGCGATTCGATGACTTGCACGACGTGCCACAACCCGCACAAGCCGACCGACCATAGCGCACTCGAACAGTCGTGCGCGAAGTGCCATCAACCGGAAAATTGCAAGGATCGTCCGAACCAACCGCTCGCGGTGCAGAGCCAATGCACGGCGTGCCACATGCCGCCGCGAGTCTGGATGAACGTGCATTTTCATACGCAAGACGACGAATACAAACCGCCCGTGAAGCGCCACGAACACCGCATCGCCGTTCACCCGGAAGCGAAAGATGCCGTGATGTGGAAGTACTATCGCACGCAAACCGACCTTGCCAGCAAGGCCCACGTCGAGCGACTGACAAAGAATTTAGCCGAATACTGGCTGACCGAAGCCGACCGCCGCGGCCGCGACTTCCGATACTTAGCAGAAGTCGGCGCACTTCGCGAAATCGATCAATACGACCCGACGCCCGCACTTCGCGAAAAGATCCGCGTTGCGGCAACACGACAAGCGAAGCTCGATGCCGACTGGTCGAATTCTCTCCAACTCATCGAAGATCGAAAGACGCCGGAAGCGATTTCGCTCCTCGATTCGATACTGAAAATCAAGCCGGATCATGCCCAGGCGAACGGGAAGCTCGGGCGACTGCGTGCCGAGATCGGTCAGCCGGTTGCGGCTGAGAAGCACCTGCGAGCCGTGGCCGAAAACGACCCGAACGACGCCTACGGTTTGAACCTGTTGGGCTGGATTGCCTACCTCGACAATCGCCACGAAGACGCGATTCGGCTGTACCGGCAGGCGTTACCCATCGAGCCGTACAGCAGCGAAATCCGGACGCGGATCGGGTTGGCGAATTTGAAACTCGAGAAGTGGGCGGAGGCCGCCGAGGCATTTCGCGCTGCCATCGGCATCGATCCGAAAAACGTGAGCGCCATCCAGGGACTTGCACACAGTTTGCGAATGCAGAAACAGCCCGCCGAAGCGGTGCGGTATGCCCGTCGTGCCGCGCAACTGACAAAGCACCGTCACCTCGATATTCTCATCACGCTCGCGGGCGCATACGGCGACGCGGGCCGCTTCGACGACGCACTGACAACCGCCACCGAGGCACTCGCCATTGCCAAAACGAGCAACCCGCAGATGGAGCTAACGATCCGCACGATGATCGAGAAATACAAGCGCGGTACGAATTAATGTCCGCCGGTGCGGCGGGCACGCACGCTGTGCGGGAACATCGTTTCCTGTTGCCATTTGCCGTAGACATCGAACGGAATTTCGCGGGCATCGCCGACCACTTCGAGGCCGCCGATCGTGCGGGCTTCGGCGGCGAGTGCGGGCGACACCCAGAGTTCTGCGACTTCTAGCGTGTTCGGGATCATCGCAAATTTCAGTTTCTCCGGGATCGGCTGCCAGCACGTCTCGACGCACATTTCGATGCACTCGCGATCCGTGTTGAACGCGATCGGCAACTTGGATCGCCAGAGGAATCGCGCCGTCAGGTTGTTCATGTTGAACGGCACTTTCCAGATCGAATCGAGTGCGCGATTCGTGGTCAAATCGCTGATGCCGATGCCCGTGCCGTTGCCGTGGCTCTCGGGGGAAATGTCGACGCAGCCGATGCGAACGATCCGCGGCTTGGCGGCTTCGAGTTCCATCTCCGGCGAGGCTTCGATGAGCAACCGCCCGACGACGTTCGGGTCCATTCCCGCGCCGGAATAGTTCTTGCCGCACTCGCCGACGATGAGCACATCGAGCGCCGCGAACGGCAACCGCCCCATTAACTTGCGGGCGTCTTCGAGCAAAATCGGCTCGCGATTCAGGAGATCGTCGCGATCGACGACTTCGAGCTTTGCCGTTTCTTCGTTGGCATTTTCGAGAATTGCCAGGCCACCGAGGAACGGCGTTTTGTCGATGATGACCTTCACCGATTCGATCATCATGTCGCGCAGGCCGCGATACCCCCAGCGGTGATGCTGGTCCGCCCCGAGCCGCTTCCCGAGGCCGATCACCGCCATTTTGACGACGCCGCTCTCGATCGTTCCGCGAAAGTCGGTGTGCGGTTTCACGCGCGAAACCGCAACCACGCCGTCGGCTTCGAGGGCGTTTTTATCCCACCACACCGGCTCGTCCCACGAGTTCGTGCCGACGGTGACCGCGTCCATATCGGTGCGGATTTCGACGCCGAGATGCGCTTCGTCGATCTGGTAACTCGCGAGCAAACCCCGTTGGCCTTCGGGCGTCGCACCGCCGTGCGAACCCATCGCCGCCACGACGAACGGCTTCACGCCAAGCTCTTTCAAGGCATCGATGGTGGCTTTGGCAATCGTCAGATAGTTCTTGATGCCGCGACTGCCGCAACCGACTGCGATCCGCATTCCCGGCTTCAGGCGTTTCGCGAGCGACGATTCGAGCCACGCCCGCCGCGTCTCGGCCGCCACGTCGGCGACCGTCAGTTGCGGGGCAGTTTGGCGAACGAGTTGCACGGTAGGCAGCTTCACGGAAAGTCTCGGTTTCAGGTACAGTCGATGTGGGGCTATAATAGGGAGTCCGCCTTTGTTCTTCCCGCCATCAATCGCCGTTGGTATAAATTCAATTCCCACGCGGAGTGCCGAACATGGCGGTCGAGTCACCGAGTACGATTCCGATGACGGACGAGCAACTTTACGCGCAGGCGGCGAGTGCGTATTGTGCGTCGCTTCCGTTGGAGCACTTCATGGAATCGACGGGCCAGAGCACGCAACGCAAGATCACGCTCGAGAGTTTCGATTTGATTTGCGCCGTGCGACCGGACGTGCATATTTTCAGCGAACTGCTCGTGCAATACGGCCCCGTGACCGCGATTATGCGGGTGGTCCCGGACAACATGGTGTTGATTCACGATGGCGAGGTCGAGGCTCAGGGTAGTTACGACATTTCGCTGCAAGTCGCGCGTCCGTTCTTCGTCCTCGAATACGTGTCGCGGTCGAACGCACGCAAAGACTACGTCGACAACATGCACCGGTACGAACGCGATCTCCGCGTGCCGTACTACACGACGTTCGAGCCGGGCAGCCAACTTCTGAAGTTGTTCCATCTGGAAGTGGGCAAGAAGGGCAAAGGCGAACGCTACGTCTGCGTGAACCCGAACGCTGCGGGACGGCTCGAAGTTCCGGAGTTGGAACTCGAGTTCGCGATTCTGGACGACTGGGTTCGCTTCTGGTTTCGCGGGAAACTCCAACCGCTACCCGCCGAACTCATGGACCAACTGAAAGCGACGGAGGTCGAACTCGCAACCGCCAATCGGCGCGCCGATGCTGAACAGCATCGTCGGACGCAGGCCGAGCAACGCGCCGATGCGATGGAAATCGAGTTGGCACAATTCAAAGCAGAAATCGAGCGACTGCGTAAACAGACGTGACGTTCGAGTTGGACAACCAGTACTTGGAAAACGTGCTTGATAAGGTGTCCCCATGTCTGCCTTCGCCGATTCGTTTATTCTGACCGGCCCAACCGGTAGTGGGAAGTCGGCGTTGGCCATCGTACTGGCGAAGCAGATCGGTGCGGAAATCGTCGCGATGGATTCGATGACGGTTTATCGCGGCATGGACATCGGCACCGCGAAGCCGACGGCGCAGGAACGCGCTGAGGTTCCGCATCATCTCCTCGATGAACTCGAACCGCATCAATCGGCAAACGTGGCGTGGTGGCTGGAGCGGGCCGCGAGCGTCTGTGCGGAGATTCGTTCGCGCGGCAAGCGGCCGTTGTTCGTCGGGGGTACGCCACTCTATTTGAAGGCGATTCGGCACGGCTTGTTCGACGCCCCGCCCGCCGATCCGGCCATTCGTCTCAAATGGGAAGCGTTCGCGGAACGGCACGGCAAGCCAGAATTGCACTCGAGATTGAAGGCTATCGATGCGAAATCGGCCGCGCGGTTGCACCCGAACGATATTCGCCGCGTGGTGAGGGCGCTCGAAGTTTACGATCTGACGGGCATGCCGCTGAGTTCCTTTCAACAAACGTGGGATTCGCCGAGTTTCGGGAATGCGACGCCGATAACCGCGGCGATACCGTGTGCGATTCTCGAATGGCCGCGCGAAGAACTGTACGCCCGGATCGATCGCCGCGTCCGCACGATGTTCGACGCCGGTTGGCTCGACGAAGCTCGCCGACTGCGTGCGCTTCCGCAACCGCTGAGCCGCGAGGCTGGGCAGGCGCTCGGGTATCGGGAACTTTTCGCGTACCTCGAAAGCGACGTGCCGGACCTCGAAGCCACCATCGCCGAAGTCCAGATGCGAACGCGGCAGTTCGCGAAACGGCAACTGACGTGGTTCCGCAGCCTGGGTTGCCAAGTGGTGCAGGCGGATCGGGCCGATCTGTTGGCCGCGTTTGCAGTCGGTTAGGTCCATCGATCGTATCAACTCGCAGGAAACAGCGATTCCATCGATGTGGAGTTCGGGATGATGACGACCAGCGTTAGCAGATCGTCGTAACCGAGTGTGCCAATCCGCTCGAGATATTGCTTGGGCACCGTACGATACTTGCTTTCCAGCAAGGCGATTACGGCACTCCGCATCGCTTTCTCCTTGCCGACTTCGATGCCTTGTTCGATGCCTTGTTCGATGCCTCGTTCGATGCCTCGTTCGATGCCGATTACGAGGCCGTTATCCATGCCGTTGTCGTATGGGGTCTTGTTCATCGGTACGATCCTCGAATAGGGTTCGGCCTTGGTAATTCGCTCGAATAGCTCTTGGCCCGCTTCATCGAGCGTCAAGTAAGCTTGCAGGCAATCACTGAGTAAAAACTTCTGATATTCGTTGACTGGCGCGTCGGCCAAACGAAGTAATGCGTCTGCGCCGAGTATCGGCCACTGATCGCGTTCGGCTTTCATTAAGGCGGAGAGCGCGACGCCGAGCCAGTTGTCGCCTCGAGAGTATTCTAACGCATCGAGCGACTTTAGCCCAACGTACAAATAGCGAAATCGCATCACTTCCATCGTGCCGAAATACTCGATCACAGTATCTTCGCCGATGCCCTCCATGCCGACGCTGAGGTACAACGCGATCGGCAACACGGGCAACCGGTACTTGTCGCGCAGGTGATGATAATATCTCGGCAGGCGCGGTTTGAGTCGAGTCGTGCGGTCCTCGGCCTCGATTTCGACGTGAACCATCGCGAGCCATTCGTCGGCTGTTGCCGTTGCGTAAGTAGTTAGATTTTCGGCGGTACGGAGCTTCGCCACGAGGTCGAGTACGTGTCGTTCGCCTTCGGGCGGATCGGGCAATACTTCCTTTTCGAGCCACTCGGTCGAGGCGAAATCGAACTGCACGGCCCACTTCGGTAAGAAGAGTTGCATGAACTGCGGGAAGAACTCGCGGATCATCGACTTGAATCGTTGGTCGTGGTCCATGAGCTTGCCCGATGTGTTGGGAAGGATCGTCTGCGAATTATCACCGATCGAAATGGGCTTGTCAATCGGCTCGATCGGCGCGGGCTTGTTCGCCGATGGCGATTGGGATACTCTTAGCAAACGGTATGCCTACGCCATTGCAGTTGAGGTTCGCCGATGACTTTCGGTTCGCGGGAACAACCGTCGTTGAGTGCCGTTCGTCTAATGCGGACGTTCGGCGATGGCGCGCAGCAAAAGATCGCTTTGCGAGAAGTCACGGTCGATATGTATCCGGGGCAGGTCGCCTTGCTCATGGGGCCGAGCGGTAGCGGCAAATCGACGCTCCTGGCGGTGCTGTCGGGGTTACTACCGCCCGATAGCGGGCAGGTACTCACTCACGTGAGCAAAAGTCCGGCACCGGTCGATATCTGGGCGCTTAGCACGAAGGAACGCGAGGAGTTTCGCCGTGCCCATGTCGGATTTATCTTTCAGGGGTACAATCTCTTTCCGGCGCTGACGGCGTCGCAACAATTAGAGATCGTGTTAAAATGGGGCTGCAACGTCGGGCCGCGCGAGGCGAGGCGGCAGGCCGAAGAAATGCTCGAACGGTTGGGGATATCCTCGCAGCGCCATAAAAAACCCTCAGAGCTTTCGGGCGGCGAGAAGCAACGGGTCGCAATCGGGCGCGCTTTGGTCAAGAACCCGACGTACTTATTTGCCGACGAACCGACGAGTGCGCTGGACTGGGAGAACGGCCAAGGCGTGCTACAACTGCTACGCGATGCGGCCCACGACCGCAACGCGACGATTTTTATCGTTTCTCACGATCATCGAATGCTTCCGTTCGTGGATGTGTGCTATCACCTGGAAGATGGCAAACTGGAACGTCAGGCGGCGGATGTCGCCACCCATTGAGGTGGCAGCAGAACGCACGCACGACGTTCGCAAGGGTAGAATCCCTATGAATCGGCTCAAACTCATCCCCTGGTTCCTCGGCGTGGCGCTCGTTGCGGGCAGCCTCGTCGGCGCGAACCGCCTCGCGAATCCCGACTCTACCAATAGCGGTGGCGCGCCCGTCGATCCGAAGAAAGCCAAGTACACCGCAATCGTCGATGGCCTCGTCGTCAAAGGGACCGTCGATTCCGACCCGTCGTCGATGTCGTACTTTCTGCCTTCGCACATGCCATCGGGTACCATCAAGGAAGTCCTCGTTCGCAACGGTGCCGAAGTTAAACCGGGCGATGTGCTCGTGAAGTTCGACGATCAGTTTTTGCAAATCGACCTCAAAGAAGCCAGCAGCGCGCTCCATGTCGCCGTCACGAAGTACAACCAAGCAAAGGCACTCAAAGACCAACACGCACGCACGGTCGAACAAGCGAAACTCGCGGTGACGAACGCCGTGTACCTTCAAAAGCGGGCGGATGAGGGCGTCGGTTTGGCGATTCGCAATTTCGACAAACTGAACAAACTGGGATCCGGGGATCAGTCGCCAGCCGAACTCGAGAAGCGCCGCCTCGATGACCCGATGATTTTTGAAGCGAATACAAAGGTCGAAATCGCGAAAAACAACGTGAGTGCGAAAACGCTCGACCTGAAGCTCGTCGAAGGTCAACCCGTTGCGGAGACGGCAAACGAAGCCCAATACACGTGCGAACTCATGCAGGCGAAGATCGATAAAATCAAGCTGGCAATCGAGCGTTGCGTGTGGAAAGCCGACATCGGCGGGGTCATCGAACAAGTGACCGCAACGCCGGGCCTCGTGGTCGGCCAACAGTCGCGTTCACCGTTGTTTTACCTGATCCCCGGCGGACCGCGAATCGTCCGTGCCGAGGTCGTCCCCGATTTCTCGTACAAGATCAAAGACAAGATCGGCCAGAAGGTCACGATCACCGACGATACCAATACCGCCCTGACTTACGAAGGCACCGTGAAGCGCATCGGTTCGGCATTTCTGAACAAGCGTAACGGCGGTGCCGCCGATCTCATCGCTGGCAAGGCATCGGTCGCGCTCGAAATCGAGATCGAAGTGACCGACGCCGCCCCCGCCGGGAAATCGCCACTCCGCGTCGGCCAGCCCGTCCGCGTCGCGTTTCCATGATCGGTTTGGATTTCAAAAGAATCTGCAAAATATCTGCAATCGGCAGCCGAATTTCTGTTGACTCATTTTCCTTTCACGATTACCGTACACCCACCGAGGTGCTTACATCTAACACTTTGGCATGGTTCAAATCGCAGTAGTTTTGGGTAGCAGGTGCGTACGTTTACGGGCTCGCGGTGGGCGCGAGTAGCGTGGGGTTTCGGGCGGTGGCGAGGCATCAGTTTTGCTGGAAGCGTCGGTAGCCGAGGAGTTCCAGCCAGTGCGGGTGCGTCTCGCCGGTCAGCAATTCGCG
>JAYWCL010000247.1:0-14482 GCA_043780595.1 Limnoglobus sp. | reverse complement strand
CGTTCGAGCCGCAAAACGATTCAAGTGAAAGGCTCGTACGCATTCCACGGATGGCTGCGTAGCCGCATCGCGGACAACGCCCCGATCGACGGCATCGTTCGCGAGTTGCTGACCTCGAATGGCAACACGTTCAACAACCCGGCCGCGAACTATTACCGCATCGCAAAAGATCCGATGTCGCTCGCCGAGGGTACCGCACAGTTGTTTATGGGCGTGCGAATGCAGTGTGCGAAATGCCACAACCATCCGTTCGAGCGTTGGACGCAAGACGATTACTACGGCTTCGCGGCATGGTTTGCCCGTGTGAAGCAGAAGCCCGACCCGAGTGCGAACGGCAAGCCGAACCCACCCGTGAATGGTGCCGAAGTCGTGTACATTTCACGCGATGGCGAAGTGACGCAACCGCGTACCGGCAAGCAGATGAAGCCCCGCTACATCGGTGTCGGCGACGCCGACGTGAAGCCGGGCGACGACCGTCGCGATGCCCTCGCCGACTGGTTGACCTCGCCGGGCAATCCGTTCTTTGCGAAGTCCGTCGCCAACCGCGTCTGGTTCCACGTGATGGGTAAAGGGATCGTCGACCCCGTCGATGACTTCCGCGACTCGAACCCGTCGAGCAACGACGATTTGCTCGATGCACTCGCCAAAGACTTCGCCGCGAAGAAGTTCGATATGCGTCACTTGATCCGGACGATCATGACTTCGCGAACGTATCAACTGTCGGCAGTGCCGAACGATACGAACAAGGAAGACGCGAAGTACTTCTCGCACGCCGTGACGAAATTGTTGACGGCAGAGCAACTGCTCGACGCGCTCTGCGATGTGACGGCGGTGCCGGAGAAGTACGCCGGGCTACCGAGCGGAACCCGCGCGACGCAACTCGTCGATGGCGAAGTCAATCACCCGTTCCTGAAGGCGTTCGGCCAACCGGCACGCGAACTCGCTTGCGAATGCGAACGCGAAAGTGACGGCAACCTCGGGCAGGCACTGCAACTCATCAACGGGCCGACGGTGAACGAGAAAGTTCGCAACCCGAACAACCGCCTCGGCACGCTGATCGCAGCCAAGAAGACCGACGTCGAGATCCTCGACGGCCTCTACTTCGCCGCCCTCGCACGGTCGCCATTTGAAGACGAGAAGAAAGTCGCGCTCGCGCACATCGCGAAAGGCACCGACAAACGCAAAGCCTGGGAAGACATCCTCTGGGCACTCATCAACACCCGCGAGTTCTTGTTCCGACACTAGGCCGCGTGGACAAGGGGTGTGAATCCAGGTTCCGGTTCTTGTATTGCGACCAGTCGGGTGTCCCGAGGCGACTTCGCGTTGCTTCGGTTCGGCCGGGGAAGTCGCTCTCCATTCGCGGCTAATTCTCTCCGTCGCTTCTCATACACTATCGGCTTACTTCCATCGGCCCCGTTCATAACGGAAACCCGAACTATGTCGACGCTGAAAAAAGTGTACATCGAGACCGTCGGTTGCCAGATGAACGTGCTCGATAGCGAACTCGTTATCGGGGCACTTCGCAAACAAGGTTACGACCTCACGCACACCGCCTCCGAAGCCGATGTCATCTTGTTCAACACCTGTTCGGTTCGCGAACATGCGGAGGAAAAGACGTATTCCTCGCTCGGTCGCGTCATCCCGTACAAGAAGTGGAACCCGGACCTCGTCGTCGGCGTGATCGGGTGCATGGCGCAGAAGGATCAGCATCAGATTCGCGATCGCGCACCGTACGTCGATATGATCGTCGGCACGGGGCAACTCGCGAAGATTCCCGCACTCGTCGAGGAAGTGAAGCGGACGCGACAACCGCAGTTCGCGCTCAGCCTCGGGCGCACCGATGGCGGTCGCGATGTCGTCGAATCGAGCTTCGAGAGTTACGACCCCACGCGCGACCCGACGATGCGGGCAACGCCGTTCCAGGCGTTCGTTCGCGTTCAAATCGGTTGCGATAAATTTTGCACCTACTGCGTCGTGCCGAGTACGCGCGGGCCGGAACAGAGTCGCCACCCGGATCACCTGCTCGCCGAGGTGCGTTTACTCGTCGATCAAGGCTGCAAGGAAGTCACGTTGATCGGCCAGACGGTCAACAGCTACGTTTACGATCACGGCGATGGGCGGCGCACGCGGCTCAGCGATTTACTGAGCGCGATGCACGACACGGCGGGCCTCGAACGCATCAAGTTCGTCACGAATTATCCGCGCGATATGACCGACGATTTACTCGATGCGGTGCGCGAACTGCCGAAGGTTTGCAAGTATCTGCACGTGCCGGTGCAATCGGGTTGCGATGACGTCTTGAAGCGAATGAAGCGAAATTACACGGCCGATTATTACCGCGACATGCTCGCGAAGTGCCGCGAGAAGGTGCCGGGCGTGGCGGTGTCGTCGGACTTCATCGTCGGGTTCTGCGGCGAAACCGAAGAGAGTTTCCAGAAGACGATGGACCTCGTGCAAGAGTCGATGTTCAAAAACTCGTTCATCTTCAAGTACAGCGAACGCCCCGGCACGAAGGCGATGGATCGCTATCCCGACGACATCCCCGAAGACGTGAAAAAGCGTCGCAACAACGACCTGCTATTCGTGCAAAACGCGAACTGCCTCGTCGATCATCGTGCGAAGATCGGCCAGACGCTCGAAGTCCTCGTCGAGGGCCTCAGCCGCCACGGCGAACGCTCGGATGGACTCATCAAGCAGTACACCGGGCGAGCGATGACCGATCATATCGTCGTGTTTGAAGGCACGGATCGGCTCATCGGCCAAACGCTGAATATCCACATCGACAACGCGAGTAGCTTCACGCTCTTCGGCACCGTGCAAACGACCGAAACGAGCGGTTCGACGGGACAATCGATCCCCACGCCACGCGCTGCCGCTTCGAGGATTGGATTGAAGTTGGTGTGAAGGCGGAAACGAAACGAGCCTGGGGTTTCCCCAGGCTCGCATTCGATTCGCATCGACGATTTACAGGCCGACCATCGTCTTGAGTTCAGCCAGCTTCGTGGTCAGCAGCGCGCCGACTTCCTTGATCTTTTCTTTTGGGTTCGTCTTCAACTCTGCGAGCATCTTTTTAACGTTTGCGAGCAGGTCGGATGCCGATTTGGCATTGTCGCCGGTCAGCCCCTTGATCTTCTCTTCGATCTTCGGCAATGCGTCTTCGACCGACTTCGTGAGCACGGCGGGATCCATTGCTGCGCCGACGGCGTTGCCACCTTGTGCCATGCTTTGGCTTCTCATTTTCTCCATGTCCCCGGGGGTAGGCCCGCTTGGGGCCACGCTTGCGGTTTTGTTGTCGCATCCGACGGCGAGGAACGCAATCGCACATGCACCCAGCCCTAACACAAATTTACGAATCATGGGAGAGTATCCTTCAAAATGGAACAGTGAGTCTGCGATACATCCCGAACGGGAACGTACATCGCATTGGTATTGATACGCAAGGAGCGGTTCTATTCCCAGAAAAATCGCGGCCCTGCGTCGCGGTTGCGGTTACACTGCCTCGAAGGTTCTTTCAACGGACACGGATAATCGCATGAATGCTCCGAGCAAATCCAGTTGGTTCGGTCGCACCTTCGGCTGGTCGGGGAGCCGTAGCGAATGGATCGCGCTCGTCGGTTTCCTCGCGTGGTTGCTCGTCGGCGTTGGCATCTGGCGGATGACGCGGAGGGCCAGTGTCGGAGAAAGCGTGGCGTACGCGCTCGGTTGGCTATTGCTCGCGGTCGTCGCCGCGTGGCCGGTCGTTCGCGGGCTGTTCGGTCCCGTGTTCGTCTACGAACTTCTGCGAACGGGGCGACAACGTTCGACGATTCTGTTTCGGGGTCTCTACGTCTTTGCCGTTGGCTGCGTGCTGACGATGATGTACGCCGGTTGGGTTGATGACGGCGATAAAACGATCATCGGCACGGGCGAACTCGCGCAGTTCGGCACCGAGTTTTTCCACGTCTTCGTGTCGATTCAGTACATCGTGGTCGTGCTCCTCACGCCGGTCTACGTCGGCGGGGCGATTGCAATTGAGAAAGAGCGAAAGACACTGGAATTCTTGCTCGCGACCGACCTGCGCAATCGCGAAATCCTATTCGGCAAACTGATCGTTCGCGTCATGTGGCTTCTCACATTCGTCCTCGCAGGGTTGCCACTACTCGCGCTCGTCCAACTCTTCGGCGGCGTCGATCCCGATCAACTGATTGCCTCGTTCGTGGCCACGGTCGTCACAGTCATCGGCCTTTCGGCGGTGGCAATTTGGATGTCGACGATGTTGCGGAAAGCCCGCGACGCCATCTTGCTAACATTCGTCGGCTACATTGCCTATGTGATTGGGTCGTACATGCTGGTATTGCTCGTGATCGTATCTACGACAGGTGGGCCAACATACTTCAGCAAAAACGGTTTCAATATTCGGTTGGAGCATCTGTTTTATCGACTTTTGCACATCGTTTGCATCGGGGAACATCCTCTGGAATTTGTTCCTCGTTCAAGTCGGTGGGCGGGTAGGACTTCAAAATAATCCGGGCGTTCTGCTTCGCGAATTTACGATGTTTTGGTCCCTCTTCGGTTCGTTGTTTCTCGGCCACGCGATCTTGCGGTTGCGGGCGGTCACGCTCAACCAGAGTTACGGCCCGCAAGGTTCGACGAAGTCCAAAACTCGCAAATTGAAGACGAAAGCGGGCAAATCCGAAACGGCGGTCGTGAACGAATCGACGAAGGATTACCCGGAGATCGGCGACAATCCCGTGTTCTGGCGCGAGGTTTTCGTCGAGGGCAACTCGCGTATGGGTTGCATCGGGCGAGTCATCGTGAGCATCATCGGCGTGCTGATCTTCGTGCCCGTAGGCATCATCATTTGGATTGATTTCATCGACCAGCCTAGCTGGCGGGGAAACTGGGATTTCAACGATCAGTGGAACGAGTTCGCGATCAATATCAACCGTTGGGTGCGTATCGCTTCCGGAATCATCGCGACGCTGATGTTCTTCGCGGTCAGTATGCGAGCGGCAGGCGCGATCTCCGGCGAGCGCGACAAAGATTCGTGGATCAGCCTCATCAGTACGCCCCTATCCTCGGATGAAATCTTGTGGGGCAAGTGGTGGGGTTGCGTGCTGGGGATGCGGCGAATTTACTTCGTGTTTGCGATCATCTGGTCGATCGGCCTGGCCGTCGGCGGCGTTCGCCCGGAGATGCTCCCGCTGATGATTATTTCACTCGCGCTCTACGTCTCCGCGTTCAGTTGGATTGGGCTGTTTTGTTCGATGACCGCACGCACGACGATGATCGCCAGCGTCCGCGCGTTCTTCGCCACGATCTTTTTCGCCGGTGGATTCTGGGCCATCATCGGTGCTTGTAGTTCGATCCCAATCTCGTTATTCCGCGTAAAAGGCGATCCGAATTCGATGGAAGCCGCGGTCGATTTCTTTTACTCGGTGACGCCTTCGTTTATGGTCGGCTGGTTACCATTATTGAACTTTGAACACCGAGAGCTTTTGCCATTCGATCGAAAGGAAAACAGTTATTGGCTATTGCCCGGCCTCGGCTTGACAATCTGGCTCGTTTTCAACATCTTCGCATTCGAGCTCTGCCGAAAACGCTTTCGCCGTCTGCGACAATCGGAGTGAAAGCCAAATCGTATTTTTCGACAGGATTCACAGGATTAAACAGGATTTATGAAGAGAGTCGATCACTTCGTTAATCCTGTACATCGTGTGAATCCTGTCTAAAATTTATCGACTCTCACCGATTGCGTGGCGCAGTCCTTCGCGGTACGTTGGGAACGTCGGCGTGAAGCGGAGTTCCCGTTTCGCTTTGGCGTTCTGGATGCGACGGTTGGCTTCCTTTGCGGTTGTCGGCGACGAGACGAATGCGGCGGGTGGGGCACCGAGAATCTCGGCTGCCTCCGTGTAAAACGCGCGGCGCGGCACCGGTTCGTCGTCGGCTATCAGGTACGTCTCACCGGGTCGGGCGTTCCCTTCCGCAGCAATCACGGCATCGCGGCCATCGTGAACGTGAATCAGGTTTAGCCACTTCTCGGCATCGCCGACGAGCGGTTCGCCGTTCATTAACGCCTGCTTCCGCAACACGCGATCCGGGCCGTAAATGCCCGCAAACCGCAACACCACCGCATCCGGGCGATGTATCCGCAACATCGTTTCCGCTTCGAGAACGACCTTCCCGGATTCTTCGAGCGGGTTCGTCTCGCTGGTTTCATCGACCCACTCGCCTTCGGTTTGCCCGTAGACACCCGTACTGCTGACGTAAAGTATCGGCCCCGAACACCGCACGGTTTTCAGCACGTTTTCAAGTCCGTTTACGTAGACATCGCGCATCGACCGGCCCGCGCGGCGATCCATACCGACGGCGTAAAGCACCGCGCCGACTTCGGGGAGGTGCTTCAAACTCGCAGGATCGAGCACGTCGCCGACGATGGGCGTAACGCCGAGTGCAGCGAGTTCCGCGCTGCGAGATCGCGTGAGTGCGAAGACGCGCCGCCCGTTGGCCACCCACGCCGTTGCGACCCGACTGCCGAGATAGCCGCAACCGACGATCAGTGCGGCAGACGTGGGAGGGGTTGCGTTCATCGTGGGGGTTTACCGATGGGTTCGTGGGGAATTCGCCGAATCGTAACCGCGTCTGGCGTGCTTGCCTACGGGCAACTCGTACGATGAAATAGATAGTTCTTTCGCACGACGCAGGACCACCCGCACCGAGGATTCGTTCGCCCATGGGTGATTCTCTCCCATTGACCGCAGCCCCGGCTTCCCGGTCGTTTATGCGGTTCGCATGGTATTTGCTCGCGGCCACACTCAGCCTTTCGGTGGCGCTCATCGGTTACCGCGTCGATACGACCGATCTGCGAATCCCGTTCCATTACGACGAAGATTCGCTGCTGATTATGCCGATGGTGAAGGCGACGCTCGAACGCGGCAGCCATTGGCGGACGGATCGGCTCGGCGCGCCGGGCATCCAGGAAATGCACGACTTCCCCGTGATCGACCACCTGCACTTCGCGTTGATCTGGGTAATCGGACAGTTTTTTCCGAACGCAACGCTAACGTTCAACCTCTATTTTTTGCTCGGTTATCCGTTGGCCGCGCTGATGGCGATGGGCGTGTTTCGTCACTTCGGCCTCGGCTTCCCCGCGTCGGTCGTCGGCGGAATCCTATATGCCACGACGCCGTTCCACCAGTTCCGCGGGCAGAGTCACTACTTTCTCTCGGCGTATTTTTTCATCCCACTGACACTGATGACGATCCTCTGGATCGCACGGGGAAGAGTACCGTTCTTTCCCGTGAATGCTACCGGCGAACGTCGATTCCGCCTTACGGATCGTACGACGATTGTGGCGATCCTGATCGCGATTGGGACGGCGTCGGGTGGGGCGTATTATGCGTTCTTCGGTTGTGGTCTGTTGCTCGGGGCGGGGCTGTATGCTTGGGTGGCGATGCGAACCGTGAAGCCGATGATTTCGGCGGGGTTGCTCATCGGCGTCATCACGGCGATCGGCGTGGCGCACCATCTGCCGACGTTTTACTACCAATATCGCTTCGGTCGCCATACGGCTCCGACCGAGCGGTTCGCGGAAGAAGCCGAATACTACGGTATGAAAATCGCGCAGCTTCTGTTGCCGATTGAGGATCACCCGCTCCGCCCATTCGCGAAACTGAAGGCGAGGTACAACACATTCCTTCGCCCGGTGCAGAGTTTTTCGGAACGCTATTCGCTCGGCCTCTTGGCATCGATCGGCTTTATGATGCTGATGGCGAGAACGGTATTGCCACTCAAGCGCGAATCGCCGTACGCGGAGTTGACCGCGCTCACTGTCTTCGGCGTACTCATCGGCACGCTCGGTGGCTTCGGCGCGCTCTTCAACCTCGCCATCTCGCCGCAGGTCCGCTGCTATAATCGCATCGCAATTTACCTCGTTTACTTCTGCCTGTTCGCGGTGCTGATCTGGCTCGAAACTGCGGCTCGATTTTTGAAGAGTTGGCTGGCCCGGAAATCTTCGGACCGCATCGCGAAGGCGGGTGTGGTCGGATTCTGGATCGCGATCGGCGGCTTCGGAACGTGGGATCAACTCCCCTTCGATTGGGGCCAAGAGGACGGGTTGGCGCGGCTCGTGGCCACGCAAGACCGCTTCCGAGCGGACGGCGAATTCTTCGGTGCGGTCGAAGGCATTCTGAAGCCGGAGACGCCCGGCGAACAGCCGATGATTTTCCAACTGCCGTTCGTTCAGTGGCCGGAATCGCCCCCGACGCACCAACTCGCCAGTTACGAACATGCCCGCGGCTACATGCACACGACCAACATCCGTTGGAGTTTCGGCTGCATGAAGGGCCGCGAAACCGACGAATGGTATCGCCAAACGACCGCGCTCCCACCGGAACTGATGCTCGAACACCTTGCGGCGGCCGGCTTCGAGGGGTTGTTCATCGATAAACGCGGGTATAGTCCCGGTCGGGCGGATCTGCTTCTCGCGCAGCTTCGTCGTTCGCTCGGCGGCGCACGGCAGGTCGTCCACGCCGATGGCAATCAGATCTTCTTCGACATTCGCGACCACCGGAATTGGTTGCGTTCGCAGCACGGTCCGGGCGGTTGGGAACATCGCACGCAGACCGAACTCAACCGCGTGGTGATCCTCTGGCTGCACGGTTTCGCGAGCTTCGAGGAACCCGGCTACGAGAACCGCAAACGCTGGGGCAACAAATCCGCCATCGCGATCTTCGTGAACCCGACTGCCGAAACCGTCACCGTGAAGGCGCGATTTCACCTGCGGACGATCTGCAAAAATCCGATGGAGTTGAGCATTCGCGGAGGCGAACTGTGGACCGACGATTTCAGCGTCGATAATTCGCCGATCACCAAAAACAGCGTGGCCATCGAGCGCACGTTCGTCGTTCCACCGGGACGGCATACTGTGAACTTCCAGGCGACGCCGCCGGACACGCATACCACCAACGATCCGCGTGCGGCACTCTACTCCATCGATCAAATCAAACTCGAGTGACAGGAAGGTTACCGATGAGTCTGAATCTCTTCGAAACGAATCCGACGTACCGCATGGCGTGCGAACAACTTCGTACCGTCGCCGAACGCATTAATTTAGACCAGGGCATCGTTGCACGGCTCATGATTCCGAAACGGTCGCTCGTCGTGAGCATTCCCGTTCGCATGGACGATCAGAGTATCCGCGTGTTCATCGGCTATCGCGTGCAACACTCCCTGACGAGCGGCGCGAGCAAAGGCGGCCTGCGTTATGCCCCGCACGTCGAGATCGGCGAAGTCGCGGCCCTGGCGATGTGGATGAGTTGGAAGTGCGCGATTATGAATCTGCCGTACGGCGGCGCGAAGGGGGGCATTGCGTGCGATCCTGCACTACTCAGCATCGGCGAAAAAGAACGCCTGACGCGCCGCTTCACCGAGGAAGTCCTTTCGATTATCGGCCCGCGAACCGACGTAATGGCCCCCGACATGGGCACCGACGAACAGACGATGGCCTGGATTTACGACACGTATTCGATGAAAATCGGCCACGCCTGCCCGGAGATCGTCACCGGCAAACCGGTCGAACTCGGCGGCTGCGTCGGTCGCCGCGAAGCCACTGGTCGCGGAGTCGTCTATTGCATTCGCGAGGCATTAACCGAACTGCAAATACCGCCGACACAAGCCACTGCCGTCGTGCAAGGTTTCGGCAATGTAGGCACGGTCACCTGCGAGGAACTGCACCGCATCGGCACGAAGATACTCGCGGTCGGCGACCGGTACGGAGCGATTCACAACCCCGATGGCCTCGATGTTCCGCTCATGTTGGAGTATGCGGCCGCGAACCCGAAAAAATCGATGGTCGGCTTCCCCGGCTCCATACCGATTCCGATGGAAGAGCTACTCGCGATGCCGTGTACGGTGCTGGTGCCGGCTGCGATGGAGCGCGTTATCGACAAGGAGAATGCCGGTAAGTTGCGGTGTCGCATTCTCGCCGAAGGGGCCAACGGCCCGACCACGCCCGAGGCCGACGCGATCATCGCCGAAACCGACATCTTCGTGATCCCCGACGTGCTCTGCAACGCGGGTGGCGTCACGGTCTCGTACTTCGAGTGGGTGCAAGACATTCAACAATTGATGTGGAGCGACGTGCAAGTCAACGAGAAACTCCGCGAGTTGATGCTCGGGGCGTTCCACCGCGTCCGCAATTTGGCCAAATCCGAAAACATGACGATGCGAACCGCCGCGCTCACACTCGGCATCAAGAAAGTCGCCATCGAAAAACAAAAACGCGGCCTGTTCCCGTAAAAACTCACAACGCTCAACTCTTAACTGACAACTTGTTGCGAGTTAAAAGTTGAGCGTTGTGAGTATCCACGGTTACCCGACGTAGACGCCACCGCGATAGTTGGGCGGGAAGGCCATGAAGCTGCGGGCGATGCCGCCGCGATCGTTGAACACGCGGACTTGTGAGACGCCATCGCCACCGCCGACGAGCAGTTCCGAACGCCCGTCGCCGTTAAGATCGCGAACGTCGACCGGTACGCCACCCGGTTCGGTCGAGGTGAATCCGAAGGCATTCACGAGGCGATTCTTCAAGTTTGCCCCGCTGAACACCGACACCGTCGCGCGGTTGCCTAGCGTGCGGCCGACTGCGATGTCGGCTTTGCCGTCGCCGTTCATATCGCCCGCCCGCACGAACACCCCGCCCGTATCCTTAGAGTCACCGACGCGAAGATCGGTCGTCGTGTAGCCGTAACGGCTGTACGGCGTGTCGCCCCATTTCGCTTGCGTCGTGAAGATCTTCACGATCGGTTGGGCACCTTTACCGGGAGCGGCAATCACATCGCCGATGCCGTCGCCATTCACATCGCCGACCGCCACGCGAACGCCACCGGTGTAGTGGATGTCGTAGGCGAAGAAATTGGCCGACGCAACGGGGGTGGCCACGTTCAGGTCTTGGCCGCGGAAGATCTTGATCTGCGGGCGGTTACCCGTGCCCGCACCGACGACGAGATCCGCACGGCCGTCGCCCGTGACATCGCCGACCGCGACGAATGCTCCACCGCGTGAAGTCGCCGAGAATGCGGAGAAATCGGCGATCATTTTATAGTCGCGGCCATCGTAGATTTTAACGCGCCCGCCACCATTTGTCGTCGCCACGACGACATCGTCGACACCGTCGCCGTTGAGATCGCCACTGGCGACGTTCAGGCCACCGGTGTAAGCCCGATCGAATGGCGTGATCGTGGTGAGTAACCCGTTGCTACTGGCAGAGTAGACGCTGACGACTGCGGTTTGGCCCGGCCCCGATGCAACCGCGAACTGTTTCGGGTGCAATGCGACCGGCAAAACTTCGATTCCCGCCAGTTGCGTTGGCACGTCGCGACTTTCCAGTCGTTCGACGCCGATGCGTGCGGAATTTTGTGTAGAGAAGATGCGGACCATGGAACAGCCTCCGAATCGCGTCCTGCGGCGGTCGATCGATAATGATCGTCCGTTCGGATCGGGTGGGTTATGACGCACCAAGAACTCGGGTCGCAGCAGAACTTGCGCGAAGATTCCTCGGTTCGCGCCCTGCACTTTGGCCGACCGGTTCCATACACTTGTCGAATACGCGAAAGTTTCGCACGAAATTCAGGAGAAGTGAAAATGGGTAATCCCGCAGGAATGCGTCGCAAGAAGCGTGAAAAACGTCGCGCCAAGTTCGAGGCACGCCTCGGCGTCCTCGCTTATATGCCCAAAGCGATCCAAGAAGAGATCAAAAAAGAGATGGCCAAGGAAGAGAAGAAGTAGCGTCTACGCATTTTGTAGCTGGGGTCTATGACCCCGGTTGACTCACCGGCCTCATAGTGGCCAGCTACAAAAGAAACCAGACTTGCGTCTACGCGAAATTCGGCTCGGCATCGAGATCCTCGGCGGCGAACTCGCCGAGTTTCCATTTCTCCACAGCGAGTGCTGCCATCGCGGCGTTGTCAGTACACAAATTCAGCGGCGGGATAAACAACTCCACGCCCTCTTTTTCCGCCATCTCTTCGAGTTTCTGTCGCAATCGCAAATTTGCAGAGACACCCCCGCCGACTGCGAGCCGTTTGAACTTCGATTTGCGAATCGCCTGCGCACACTTGATTGCGAGCACATCGACGACCGCTTCCTGAAAGCTCGCGGCGAGGTCGGCGCGCTTCTGCCCCGAGGGTGGTGGCGTGCCTTTACTGACGTTGTAACCGTGGCAAGCATACAAAACGGACGTTTTTACCCCGCTGAAACTGAATTCGAGGCGGTCGTTGTCCGCGAACGAGCGGGGGAAGGCGAACGCCTTTGGGTTGCCGTTACGGGCTTCGCGTTCGAGGGCGGGGCCGCCGGGGAAGCCGAGGCCGAGCATCGCAGCGACTTTGTCGAACGCCTCGCCGGCCGCATCGTCGTGCGTCTGGCCGAGCAGCCGGTAGCGTCCTGGTGCCTCGATCTCGACCAGCAACGTATGACCGCCGCTGACGACAAGCCCAACGCACGGGCGGATTTCTTTTCCGAAAAACGGCGAGAGCAGGTGGCCTTCGAGATGGTTCACGGCGAGGAACGGCTTGCGAAGGCTGATGGATAGGCCTTTTGCAGCCGACGCCCCCACCATCAACGACGTGGCGAGGCCGGGGCCGGAGGTCGCAGCGAACGCGTCGATTTTTTCAATGTCCAACTGAGCCGAAGCGAGCGCGCGCGCGATCAATGGCTGGAGCTGTGTGAGGTGGCTGCGCGAGGCGACCTCCGGCACGACGCCTCCGTATTGCGCGTGCATCGCGGCCTGCGAGGCGATCTCGCTCGCAAGCAGATCGCGCCCGCCAGCGAGCACGGCTACAGCCGTCTCGTCGCACGAGGTTTCAATGGCAAGAATGATGGGTGGCTCGCGGGTCACGCGGGCATCCTGAATCAAAACGCTCGCAAATACAAAACATGCAGGGCAGGAATTTTTAGTGAAGGAAAAAGCCGCAGAAGGCATCCGCGCGTGCCGGTGGTGTATGAGTTCGCTTCGCAATTCGCTCCGCCTGCCCGGGCAACCGAAGCGGTTGCCCTACAATCCGCCGAACTGAAACACTGCCCGCGTGTCGGTTGAATTTTCAAACCCTGCAATCCCCCCGTTGCGCGAACACGGGTCGCGTGGGAACATTTCCACCGTGAAGTTTTACGCCGATTGGTGGCTGATTTCGTTTCTTCTCTGCGCCGCCGTGCTGGTGGGCTGGGAAATGCGCCGGGGGTGGCGATCCGGAGCCTTGCGGCAAATTCTGAATCTTTCCGCGTTTTGCATCGCATATCCGGTGGCCGTCTGGTGCGGACGGATCGGTGTGCGGCTTCTTGGCCGATCCGATTTATTCACCACGCTGGGCGTCAGCGTGGTTGTTGGAACTGCCGTATTTTTCGCGATCTCGGCGGGTGTCCGACGCGGGTTGCGCCGCTTTTTTCCGCAAAGCACCGGATCAACCGGCGTGAAACACAACGCCTTGGGATCCGCCATCGGCGCACTCTTCGGCCTGATCCTGGTGTGGCTGGCGGCGGTCGGCATCCGCGTTCTCGGCACGGTCGCCGAGAACGTCGCCCCGCCTCCAGCCCGGCAATCCGCCGACGAGACGGCCGCGTTCGCAAACGAGGAAACAAACGTGCCGCCGGGTGGTTTGATCACCGGCATATCCGCGCTGAAGAACTCGCTGGATCGCGGCACCGCCGGCGCGGTGATGAATCGCGTCGATCCGGTGCCGGTGCAGACCTACTCCGTCCTCGCAAAAATCACGCGCATCATCGCCGATCCGAAACGGGTCGAGCGATTCACCGCCTACCCCGGCGCGCAGGCGCTCATGGATCACCCGCGGATGATTGCGCTGCGGGACGATCCGGGCGTTCAGAGCATTGTGCTTTCGCGAAATTATCTCGCTCTTCTGACCAACGAGCGCGTCACCGCCGCGCTGAACGATCCGGAACTGGGCGAACTGGTGAGAAAGTTTGAACTGGAGAAGGCGCTCGATTTTGCATTGCAGGCGGAGCCGCCGACCAACTGAGCGAATTGCAGTGTATCAATTTGAAATACCGCATAAAAAAGCGCGTGTCATTCCGACCGGAGCGCAGCGAAGTGGAGGAATCTCACACCTGCCATTCCAAGCATCGCATCGGGATAGTTTGCGGGATTCCTCGACTTCGTTCCGTTCGCTGCGCGAACTCCACTCCGCTCGGAATGACACGCGTTTTTTCAGATACACTACCTGAGCGAATTGCAGGTTGCCGATTGCCGGTTGCCGATTTAGAAACGGCGAGTCGAAAAATATTCCGATGAACTACATCGCAACGATCGGTCTGGAAGTCCATGTCCAGCTCAGGACGCGCAGCAAAATGTTCTGCGGCTGTCCCGTCGAATACGGCGCGCAGCCGAACGCGCACACCTGCCCGACCTGCCTCGGCCTGCCCGGCGCGCTGCCCGTGATGAATGAGGAGGCGCTGCGGATGACCGCGCTCACCGGCCTCATGCTCGGCTGCG
>JAYWCL010000246.1:0-39017 GCA_043780595.1 Limnoglobus sp. | reverse complement strand
CAAACCCCCGTCGGCTCGCCCGGCGAAATCGAACTCGTGCAGTTCCACGAACGCGCGACCCTGGAAGCGGAGCAACTCGAACTGTCGATCCCCGCGCTGGGCCGCATCGGCACCTCCGCCCGCGTCAAAGACGCCCGCGCCAAACTCCACACCGCCCGCGAAGCGCTAGGCAAAGTCGGGCGATAACCGTCGAATGACTTCGATAGAATACCGGAACGGTGTACCCTTCCTTCCGGTGATACATGGCACTCTTCGACGATATTCCCTTGGCGGACTTGCTCGATCACGGCAAAAAGCTCGCGGGCACCGTACTCGTGGCGGGGGCGACGTTCCTGTTCGGCCGATACTGGGGACGCTATCGCGCCAAACGCGAATGGGACCGCAAAGAGTTTCTCAACCGCGTGATCGTTAGCCTCAACATCTTCGACGAAGGCACCTTAAAAATCCGCACGGTGATGGAACAATCGCTGATGGACGTGTTCCTCAACGACATCGTCATCGAGAAAGTCATGGCGGCCGCGAAGCGAACGACGCTCGACAACCCGATGCTGCCGATTCCCAAGGCGGACCGCTGGTATTTGCTCAACTTCGTGTTGAACGCCGTCGCCGAGCACTTTGCTGTGGGGCAAGTGAAACTCGACGCGGGCGCACCGGTCATTCGCGTAAAGTACGCGCTGTTTCTGACCTGCGAACTCGTCGGCGAAGAGCGGATTCGCAAAGTGCGGGCGATGCTCATCAAAGCCGAGTTGCTCGAAAACTTCCCCTACATGGACGCACTGCCAACACTCGAAAACCCCTGGCACGTCGACCGCATCAAGACCCTACGCATCGCCTCGCAAATCTATCAGACCGAACCCGATCAGTTCTTGAAGTTGGAAGTGTGCGTGTAACGCGAGAAAGCCCAGCGTGTCGCTGGGCTTTCTCGTTTTAACCACAAAATACGCAGACTAATCGACGACGGCGAGGATGTCGTCTTCGGTCATGATCAGGAATTCTTTGTTGTTCACGGTAATTTCGTTGCCCGAATACGACGTGAACAGCACGCGGTCGCCGACTTTCACTTGGAACGTGGCGCGGCTGCCGTTTTCCAGGAGTTTGCCTTCGCCCATCGAGAGGACTTTGCCTTGCTTCGGCTTTTCCTTGGCGTTGTCCGGGAGGATGATGCCCCCTGCGGACTTGTCCTCGGCTTCGAGCCGTTGCACCATGATTTTTTCGTTCAGCGGGACAACATTCATCGGTCAGCCTCGTGTGGGAGTGTCGGGTGATGCGGCTCGGTCGGTCCGTAAACCTGATTCAGCGCTCGCATGAGTGTATTCAGGACGATGTTCACATTCACCGGTTTCGGAATCACGCTGAACACCTGCGCCAAAAACGCCTGACGCATCAGGTCGCGGGTGGCATCGGCGGTCATCAGGATTGCGGGCAGCAGCGCGTTGATCTGCCGCGCCATCTGCACCGCTTCCAACCCCGTCAGCCGCGGCATGTGCATATCGATCAAGACGAGGTGAATCGTCTCGACCTGCACGATTTCGACGGCCTCACTGCCATCGGCGGCCAGAACGGTCGTGAAGCCCCGTTCGCGCAGCAGATCGCTGAGTGCTTTGCGATTCCCCTCGTCGTCGTCGGCGATGAGGATCGAAAACGGGCAGTCGATCTTCGGTGGTTGCGGTGTCAGCACCATAGCGGTCACCTCCCCGAGTGGTTCGCTCGCACGGTTTTACCGACAAATCATGCGATGCAACTGGCCTCGTGGAAGGAACATCTCCTATCTCACGTGATGCAAACCGGATGCCATGCCCGAACGACCGGCCCACACCGCGCGCAAGTGTCGTCGATTTCGAGATTTAGAACGATTCTCTCACCCCATTATGCAATGTAGGCGTGCTGTCATCCTGTCACAGATCGTCCCGTTTCTGCCATATTTGGTCAAGTGGAATCGCTTTCCCCGTTTAGCCGCGACGCGGGAGTCTTCGTAGCGGAGCGCGTGCGCGTCACCCATTTAGGCATGGTTCATATCCAGGTCGCAGTTTTGCCAAAAAAGGAACGCCGAAAAGTGGTTTCGGCGTGATTCGATTCGGCCAAAATCGGACGTAAGTCGTTGGTGGGTTAGCTACATTCCGCAATTTGGGAGTGAGTTCGCGGAGGGGTGGGTGGAAAGTGCCGAAACCACTTTCTTGCTACCCAACGCCGCCACGATTGGAACCGTTCCGGAATTTCTAACTTCGGGGGCCGTATTCGGCCCCCGATTCTCGTTTCGCAAACATCCCGAGTCAACCGATGCCTCGCCTCGTCGATACGCACGCTCACCTGTTCGACGAATGCTTTCGGAACGACCTGCCGCAAGTGCTCGAACGTGCAACCGCTGTTGGGGTCGAACGCATCGTCGCGATGGGCATCGATCTGGCTACGAGTATTGCGTGCGTCGAAATGGCCGCGAGGTATCCGATAATCCTCGCCTCGGTCGGCATTCAACCGAATCACGTGGCCGAAGCCAATGCCGACGATTGGCAGAACATCGAACGGCTCGCGACAACGACTTCGGTGGTGGCGATCGGGGAAACCGGCCTCGACCGCTATTGGGACCGCGCCCCGTTCGCACTACAAGAAGAGTATTTCGCACGGCACCTGGAGCTTGCGCGACGGTTGCGGAAACCGGTCGTGATCCACTGCCGCGAAGCCGAGGCCGACGTCGTGCGGATGCTGAAAGTGGACTTTGAGAAGCACGGGCTAGTATGCGGAATCATGCACTCGTACTCCGGCGATGCGGCCACCGCGAAGGAGTGCCTGGCGCTCGGCTTGCACCTGTCGTTTGCGGGGATGATTACCTATAAATCGGCGGACGCCCTGCGAGAGATCGCGAAGGAAGTGCCACTCGACAAATTGCTCGTCGAAACCGATTGCCCGTATCTATCGCCGGTTCCGATGCGAGGCAAGCGGAACGAACCTGCCTACGTGTTGCACACGGCCACGCAACTCGCGCTCGATCGCAAAATCGACGTGGAAGAACTCTGCGCGAAAACCGCCGACAACGCCCTGCGGCTGTTCGGCATGCCAACCCACACGAATGCAATCCGTCGAACAACGGAACGCGATCTGACGTAGGTCCGATTTTGCACGTCGATTCGGAAACCGTTTTGCCGCCGTTCAGATATTGGCGTTGTGGTAATTGTTTGCGTACGAGTTTCGCGAAGTATCGCTAAAACGGCACTCGCGGCTTGACCGAATCGCGGAGATTGTCGAAATTAGTATTCTTGACACACCCACGTTCTTTACCTGAGGGGCTATGATTCGATTTGCGTGTCCCGGATGTGCCGCCACGTTCACGGTGGACGACAACCGAGCGGGGAAATCGGGAAAGTGCCCGAAGTGCCAATCGGAGTTCGTCATTCCTGAAACGGAACCGGTCGCCGTCGTGTCGGTACCTGTGACTATGCCCGTTCCCGTATCGTCGCTTGCGGCACGGAATGCCGAGGAACCGGTCGAAATCGAACCGTGCCCAAAGTGCGCGACGAAGCTCTCGGTTTCAGGGGGCGACATTGGGAACGACGTCGAATGCCCATACTGCAAAACGGTGTTTCAGGCGATCAAACCCGGTTCCCGCCCGCCCGCACCACCACCGGCACCCGGCCGGAAATCGTTGTTGGAATCGACCGACGATAACGGTCGTCCGAAGTCGCGCCGCAACGATGCTAACGAGGACGATGACCGCCCGCGGAAACGTCGCCGCGATGTCGACGACGATGAGGACGACGTACCGAAAATCAAAAGCAAGAGTGCGAGTCGCCGTCGCGATGAGGATGACGATGACTACGATTCGCCGAAGAGCAAGAACAAAAGTCGTCGTCGCGACGAGGACGATGAAGAAAACTCGCCCAAGAGTAAAAGTCGTCGTCGAGATGAAGAGGATGAAGACTACGACGACCGCCCACGAAAGAAGCGGTATCGCGGTGGCAATGGTCGGCGAGTGACGATCACGCGAGTCAACGTGTTGGCCACCGGCAAAGTCATGGCGATGATGTCGGCCGTCACAACTTTTATCGCCGTACTTATGGTGTTGATCATCAGTTTAGGAGTCGATTCCCGACCTGCGCAAGGCGGTATCGGCATCGGTAACCTGATTGAAAATTTTGCGATCGCCGCATTGATTTTCGCACCGATTATTTACGGAATCTTCGGGTTCATTTATGGTGTGATCCTCGCGCTGATCTACAACGCGGCGTCGGGCATCGCGGGCGGCTTCGAGATGGAAATTGAAGAGGATTAGGCCGCGTGAACGGGCGTGGGTTTCACTTGGGTCTGGTTATGTATCTACAGGACGCAAATTACTCGATACATCCAGGCCCAAGATTTCGGAGCCGCGACTGCGCATTGATAAAATGCTAAGTCGACCACTCAAACTCAATATGGTCTCATCAGCGAAAGTGCTGATACAGTCCAGATGAACCGACGGGAGTCCCCGATGCCGGATTACCTAAAACCGCTCAATCGACCGACGCGGTGGTTCGCTATCGTCATTCTCAGCATCGCAGTGCTGGTTCTCGGTGTACTCGTACTATTTCTCCTGGCCCTTCCCTTTTTCGCTCCCAATTTCAAGCCGAAAGATACGCCGACTTTGTTGTGGATAATTGCCTTGTTTGGCGGTTTGCTGTTGCTGACGAGTTGGATTTTCGTTCGCTTACTGCGAAATGAAAAAGCATCTCACGGTGTGACGGTGATCCCATCCTGGTTCATCCAAAGTTTTGGAGCTTTCTTTTTCGCCAGTGGATTGATCATGCTTTGGATGAATCGATTAGCGTCTCTGGAATGCATGACACTTGGAACGTCCATGTTTTTGATCGGACGACGACTGAATAAGTCGCGAGTCGCCAAAGATTCGACGGGAACATCGGTCGATACCGACCTTTTAGATAATCGTACAGCGATTCACTCGCAGGAATTCAGTTACACCATGACCAAGGACGATTACATCGAATACAACATGCACTTACTGAAGAAGCGGATAGGGCTTCAGTGGGGAATTCTGCCGTTTGGGTGTCTGATGTGGATCGGCATACCGGCATACTTTTACCCGATTGTGACAATCGGCCTCGTCGTATGCGGCGTGGGTATCACCTCGATCTGGCTTCGTATCATGAGGACTCGAATCACCCAAGAAATCCAGGTCCAAGAGTTCGGAGCCGAAGGTCTCATCGAACGCATCACTTTGTTCTTAACGGATGAGACGTTGACCGAGCGAACGGTGGTTGCCGATAGCGTCGCCCGTTGGGAGGACATGATTGGCATGAAGGTCGTCGGCGATTGCACATATATCTATGTGACTGAGGGACTTGCCGCAATCATACCGCGGCACGGGTTCGTTCATCAGGATGACTACGAAGCGGTACGCGACTTCGCGTTGAAAAAGCTCAGTTGACCACTCATAAGCAACATCGTCGCATATAAGTTCACGCATCACTTTTTCTTCTTCTTTTTCTGTCGTCGCTCGGCTCGCGAGTTTGCGGTTCCCTGCGGGGCGTTGGAACTGGCATTGGGGTCGTTGCGGATTTGCCGTTGCGTCTCAGCGGTGCGCTGTAGCTCTTCCATTCGATCCTTGGCGTCGGCGATTTTGCGTGCGAGCCAACCCGTTGGCTTTGGGGCTGGCGCTTCCGTCGTCGAATCTTTGGGCGGTTCATCGCCGTCGCCACCGGCTACCATTGACTCGGCCTTGGATAGATCGGGCTTCGGTACGAGTTTGCGTTCGAGGAGCGTCCACAATCCGCTAATGATGAAGTACAAGCACAACCCGGCGGCCACTTTGTAGAAGAACAGTGCCGTGAAGATCAGCATGAACTTCATCATCTTCTGTTGTTGAATCTGCATATCGTCCGTCGGCGGCGGCATTGTCAGTTTCTGTTGCAGAAAGAACAACACGACCGTCGCGAGTGGCAGAATGTTCCAGAACGGCCCGAGGTACAGGAAGCTGAAACCGCCAAAGCGAGCGGCGGGGTTGCTAATGAACGGAATGTTTTCCGACCACCACAACAACATGTCCGGCGCGGCGAGGTTCGGTATCCAGAGGAACTCTTGGAGACGGAAGAATACGCTCTCCTGCAAGCAAAAGTACAGCCCCATGAAGATCGGCATCTGCGCAAAAATCAACATGCAGCCGCCGAGTTGGGCACTCTGGCTGATCCCCGCTTTGCGGAACAGTTTCGATTTCTCTTGCGACAACGTCATGAAGTCGTCTTTGTACTTTTCGTTGAGTTTGTCGGTCTCGGGCTTCAACTTCAGGATCTTCGCTTGCATGTGTGCGTTAATCATCTGCTGCCGACGACTCGGAATGAGTAGCGCGATGCGGACGATCACCGTAAGGAGTATAATCGACAGGCCCCAGTTGCCGACGTAACTGTGGAGTGTGCCGAGTAGCCAGTGCATCACGTTGGTCGATGCGATGATGATCGAAGACCAATAAATGCTGTCGGCCTGCCGACCGATCCAACTCGGCGAGTGAAAATCGGTGAGCGTTTCGAGGTGGTACTTCGTCAGGTAGCGATCGATCGTTTCGGGTGCCACTTCACTATTGCCAGTCATCTGCCGGAGCAGGCGAACCTTCATTGGCCCGTTGTACACGGCGTAGTTGTGAGAGATCGTGTCGCCGGGCGTCACTTCGTATAGCCGCGAAACCGCACGAATCGTGATGTCGAACAGTGCATGTTTTTCGGGTTCGTATTTCGACACGCGCTCATCGTCGGACTTTGCGGGAACCTCGCGGGTCGGTCGCACGTACTCCCAAGGTTGATTACTTTCATCGACATCGTCGTCTTGGGCGATGGCCGAAACAAAGTACTGCGTGCCGACGGCGGCATAGTTGAAGATGCCCGGTTTGCGGACTTCGTTACCACCGTGCAGGTAATGAATGTTCGACGAATCGTCTACGGCGCGGCGCGGGGTCTTCTGCCCATCGAGCCAGCCGAAGTACGCGGTGCGGAACGTCGATGTGTACCATTCGCCTTCGATCGGCATCCCGACGGGGCCAGAGATCTGATAGCGAAACTTGCCCGATTCCTTCAGTCGTCCCGGCATCGCTTCAATGTCGATTCGCAACTTGAAGTCGTAATCTTTCGGCGAAAGTGCGAACGTCTTGCGTAGCTTCAAAAAGTACGGCGCACCGAGTTCGGTCTCGAATGCGACTTCCCACGGCGCATCTTTTGGCTGCTTGATCGTCGCGACTTTCCAGGCGACTTCTCCGAGCGTGGCGAGTGGAATCAGGTCGTCTTCGGCCTTGGCTTGGCCGCGATCGTCGCGCGCACGATACTGGTCGTCCTTCGAGGGATAGTGGTACATCGTATACGATGGCCGCGACAGAACACCCGCGAGTGTGGCCGTCCGCGTCGTGTTCGGCTTCCGTTTCGCGGCGAAGTCGGATTCGGTAAAGTTCGCCACGAGGTCCGGGTAGTCGGCTTCTTCGGGCACCTTGATGTGCGTGTACAACGGCCGCACGAATCCGGGAATCAGGTAGAGCGGACGCGACTTCTTGTTCGCATCGTACACTTGCTCGCCGAGGCGATTGGCTTCATCGAATTTCGTGAGGATCAGTTGTTGAACCCCCGCGCCGCGATCCGTGAGCAACACTTTCAGGTGGAACGTGTCGTCGCCGAGAGCGATGAACGCGGGCGGTTCGCTCGGCTTCGCAACGACGGGCGCGATCGGCTTCAATTCCGCTACTGGTTTATCGACAACGGGGGGCGCACCGAGCTTTAAGCCGTCGAACGGCTTGCCACCGAGGATGGCCGCGCCGCCGACGGATGCGGCTTGTTCCTGCGTCACTTTCGGCAGCTTCACCGAGGTATCGGGCGGCGGATTTTGCACCGGGTCGGGCTTCGGCCCCAGGAAGTACCACCCCACCGTGACGATGGCCGTCAAGACGATGAAACTGAAGATGCTCTTGAAGTTGTTGTTATTCATTGGCTTTCGGAGTCGGTGATGCCCATCGGCGAAAGAGTCATCTTATAGAGGGACGCAATTGAGAAACGCACAAACCCACGGCAGGTCTGCCGTGGGTTGATTCGCTGGCAAGTTCGGATGATTTAGCGGCCTTCGCCGAGGCGGTCGCCGAGGAAGTTATCGAGGTCGGGAATCGCGTAGATTTTGTCGCGGGTCTGCGTCCAGTCGTAATCGACGCGGCGGAAATTAATCACGTTGTCGTCGAGAACGACGTAACACGCTTTGCGGTTCCCGTCGCGCGGCTGACCGACTGAACCGACGTTACAGAGCGTCTTGCGATCTTCGAGCGTATACGAGTGATCCATATCTTCGGGGCTGAGAAACTGCATCGTCTCGGTGAAGACGCCGGGGACGTGCGTGTGGCCCTGAAAGCAGTATTTATCGACGAGTGCGAAGATGCGTTCCATCTTGCGCTGGTTGTAGATGTCTTCGGGGAAGACGTATTCGTTGAGCGGGTTCCGTGCGGAGCCGTGAACGAACAGCAGTTTATCTTCCTTGAACGAACGCGGACGTTCGGCGAGGAACTCCCAACGTTTTTCGCGATCGGCCCGCGATTCGTTGCCCGATTCGAGCTGCGACCGCGTCCAGAAAATCGCACGTTCGGCGGCGGCGTTGAAGCCATCGGGGTCGAACATCGCGCCTTGATCGTGGTTGCCGAGAAGCACTAACTTGAAATTGGTAATCAGGTCGATGCACTCGCGCGGGTTCGGGCCGTAACCCACCACATCGCCGAGACAGTAAATGTCGGTGATGTTTTGCGAACGGATATCGGCAAGGACGGCCACGAGTGCTTCGAGGTTGCCGTGGATATCGCTGATGAACGCCTTCTTCACGCCGGGACTCTCCGACGCCGGGCCAATGGGTGTACCGGCAGGTGTAATGTTTCCATTCGTCAATTTAGTGAATGATTCGACAAAACGCAACGGCGACGAACCGGTTCTGTCCGACGATTTTATTCGTTTCCACAAATCGTACGGCATGACCGGCATCTATTGCCGATCGGTTCGGATCCAATCGCCTTCGTTTTGGGTAGCAGTGGGAGTCCGTCTGTATGGCTCCACGCACTTTCCACCCACCCATCCCTGGAATCACGCCCGATTTCGGAATCAACCTAACACACCAACGACTTACGTCCGATTTCGATCGTCTGGAACTACGCGGAATCCAAAGTTTCGGTGGTACTTTACGGCAAAACAGCAACCGGGTTTGGGGCCGTGCCCGCCGGTCGTCCTGGAAGGAATACGCCCAGGATTTCCTCCTGAGCAGTAATTCGGTGCTCCACTCTGCTCACACGATCATCTTCGTGAATGCATTCGGCTTGTCGACGATTTGAATCGGGCGGCCCGTTGGCGTCTCGTTTTTCTTGGTGTGGTCGATGCTCAGCACATCGCAGAACGTGGCGAGGCAGTCTTGGGCCGTCGTTTTGCGTTCGACGACTTCGGCCCCTTCCTTGTCGGTTTTGCCGATGACCTGTCCGCCCTTGATGCCGCCACCGAACATCGCCAAACTCCACGCTTTCGGGAAGTGGTCTCGCCCCGGCTTCGCACCTTTCGTGTTGATGTTCGGCGTGCGTCCGAAGTCGCCCATCCAGACGATCAGCGTCGAATCGAGCAGCCCGCGTTCCTGCAAGTCGGTAATCAGCGCCGACATCGGCGAGTCGATTTCCCCGGAGAGCTTCTTGACGCGTTCGAAATTGTCCTGGTGCGTGTCCCAACCACCGAGGCTGACTTCGATGAACGGCACGCCGATCTCGACGAGCCGCCGTGCCATCAATACGCCATCGGCGAATCGACCGGTGCCGTACTTCGCACGCGATGCCGCCGGTTCGAGCGCGAGGTCGAACGACTTCGCCTCTTTCGATTGCATCAGCTTGACGGCGCGTTCGTAGGCCGTCTTGTGATCGGTAATCGCGTCGGCTTTGTACTCTTTGAAGAACGCCGATTCCATCTCTTGCAGTAGCCCGACGCGCTTGTTGAACTGGCCTTCGGAGATGATCGCCTTGAGATCCTCGACGCCTTTATCGGGGCTTTGGACTTGCAACGGCTGGTGCTTCGGCCCGAGGAAACCGGAGCCGAAACTGCGACCGCCGATGGCAACGAAGTTCGGCACGGACGCCGAGGTGCTGCCGAGTTCTTGCGACGCGATCGCGCCGAGGCTCGGGTAAGTGATGCCGCCTTGGCCTTCGCGGTAACCGGTGTGGCCGTAGTATTTCGCGCGACCATGTGCGCCTTCGGGCGTGCTCATTCCGCGTACGATCACGCCGGTGTGCATCAGCTTCGCGAGCTTCGGCAAGTGTTCGCTGATCTGCACGCCAGGGGCGGAAGTTGCGATTGGCTTGAAGTCGCCCGCACCCTTGCTGTCGGGCTTCAGGTCGAAGGTATCCTTGTGCGACGCACCGCCTTCCATCCACAGCAAGATGCAGCTTTTGTGCTTCGGTTTCGTGGCGGGGGCTTCCGCGGCGTTCGCGAGGACTTTCATCCACCCCGATAGCGACGCTCCGAAGACGCCCGCCGCCGAGAGCTTCATGACTTCGCGGCGCGTCCGCTCTTGTAATACTGAGGAAAACATGACGGGGAACTCCGATCGTAGTTGAGTGAAACCGAGGGTGTTTTTTAGCGTGCGAGGGCGAATTCGCTGCTGTTGAGCAGTGCCCAGAGGATGTCGCCGTAACCGTCGGCAGTCGTGCTGCTTTTGCCGAGATACTCGGTGAGTCGCTTGGTTTCGGCTTCAGTTGGCATTCGCGACAGCGTGGCAAGGTACATCTGCTGGATCGCGTCGGCTGGTTTCGTGCCGGGCTTGGTGTACGTTTTGGCGATGTTCGGGTTGCCGACGAACCGCGAGTTCATCAGCTTCAAGGCTTGTGGAATCCCGGCTTCGTATTCGACCGTACTCAACTGTTCCGAACCTGCCAGATAGAAGTTGACGAACCGTTCTCGCGGGCCAACGGCTTGGCCTTTGTTCATCATGCCTTTCATCGGCGGTTTGCCTTCGGCTTTTTCGCCACCCGTTACGCTGCTGATGCTGTCGTAAATCTGCTCTGGCGAAAGCACTTTCATCGCCATGCGGGCGAACGTCCACTCGGCGGCTTTCTCGTTGCCCGCACTCGGCTTGCTCGAACGCTGGTAGGCATCGCTGTTGCAAATCGCACGAATGAGTTGTTTGAGGTCGTACTTGTTCGCGGCGAAGTCGGCGGCGAGTGCGTTCAGCATGTCGGGGTGCGATGGCAGGTTTTGGCCGACCATGTCATCGACGGGGTTGACGATGCCGTAGCCGAAGAGTTCGGCCCACATGCGGTTGACCATCGCCTTGGCGAAGAACGGGTTCGTTTGGCTCGTCATCCATTTCGCGAGTGTCGGCCGATACGGGCTGGTTTTGTCGAGCTTCGGCTCCTCGGCTTGCAGGAACTTCGCATTGACCGTCTTCGCCGATTCGGGCAGTGGGTTCTTCTTGCGTTTGACGTTGTTCGTCTCGACGATCGCCGGTTTCGCATCTTTGCCGAGGCCATCGACTTCGACCTTCATGAAGAACTGCGCCATCGCCCAATACTCGGTTTGCTGCCAACCGGTGAACGGGTGATTGTGGCACTGCGCGCACTGGAGTTGCAGCCCGAGGAACACTTTGCACACGTCATCGGTCATTTTGTCGACGGTCGTGTTCGAGAGGTAAAACCCGACTGCGGGGTTCTTCTCTTGGTCGCCGCTCGCGGTTACGATCTCGGTGACGAGTTCGTTCCACGGGCGGTTGACGTTGAATTCGCCAGCCAGCCACGGTCGCATCGACGAGAAATCGACGCGGCGATTGTCCGATGATTTTTGAATGAGCAAGTTCATCCAGATGTCGGATTGGTGACGGCCATAGTTCGGGCTGGCGAGCAGGTCGTCAATGAGCTTCGCTCGCTTGGTCGTCTCGGTCGAAGCGAGGAACGCCTTCGCTTGATCGGCAGTCGGAATCACACCGGTGATGTCGAGGTATGCACGGCGAAGGAACTCCGCGTCGGTGGCCAGCGGTGCCGCGGTGACCTTTTCTTCGATCTGCTTTTTCAAGATTTGTGCATCGATATACCGCGCGACGGCGGTCGTGTCGTTTGCGGCACCGATGAACGCGGGCTTCAGTGGTGTTGCGGGTTCGGGTGGAGCCACTTTCGAGAACGCCGGGTTGCCCGCAGGTGTCGCCGGTTTGGGCTTGGCCGCCGCCACCTTCGCCGCATCTTCGGCGGCCTTTTTCGCTTCTGCGGCCTTTTTCAGTTCGGCCGCTTTTTTCTGTGCCTGCCGGACTTCCTTTTTCGTCGGGTTGTCCGCCGAAATGCTCTCGCCCACCGCAACGGTGAACACGAGTGCGGCCAGGGTACACAGGCCGAAGAATCGTCGAAGGTTCATGAGAAATCCCCGCGTGTTGGGGTTCGCGAATGGTTGATGAATATGTAACACACGGTGCGCCGATAAGTTTCGTCGAAGTGGCATAAGAAAATCGGCTCGCGGGGAGAGCCGCGAGCCGATCGGAATATTCCTGTTGTCGCGATCTCGCGACTTAGCTTTCTTTCGGTGCCCAGAACTCGACGCCCATCGCTTCGGCCAATCGCCGCAGGTCGCCCATCAATGCGAGGAACTGGTGCGGCAGCAGTGCCTGCGGGCCATCGGAAAGGGCTTTCTCGGGGCAGTTGTGAACTTCCACGTGAACGCCGTCGGCACCGGCGGCGACGCTCGCGCGGCACATGCTCGGAATCAGGTCCGGGCGGCCCGTGGCGTGGCTTGGGTCGACGATAATCGGCAGGTGGCTTTGGCCCTTCACGTTCGGCACGGCGCTCATGTCGAGCATGTTCCGCGTGCTGTCCTCGAAGCTGCGAACGCCGCGTTCGCACAGCACCACGCTCATGTTGCCTTCCGCGAGGATGTACTCGGCCGACATCAGCAAATCTTTCACCGTCGCGCTCATGCCGCGCTTCAGGAGTACCGGCGTGCGAGTGCGACCGCATTCTTTCAGCAAGTCGAAGTTCTGCATGTTGCGGGCACCGAGTTGCAACATGTCCGCGTAGCGAACGACGAGATCGACTTGCCGCGGGTCCATGACCTCGGTGACGACGGGCAAGTCGTACTTTTGGCCGATATCCTTGAGGATTTTCAGGCCGTCTTCGCCCATTCCCTGGAAGGCGTACGGGCTGGTTCGCGGCTTGAACGCGCCGCCGCGCAGGATGTTCGCCCCGCCCGCCTTCACGTACTTCGCGATGATGTCCATCGTCTCGTAGCTTTCGACCGCACACGGCCCGGCAATCATCGCCAGGCTGCCACCGCCGATCTTCACTTTGCCGACGTAAACCGATGTGTCTTCCTTGTGGAACTCGCGGCTGGCGAGCTTGAACGGCTTCATGATCGGCAGGACTTGCTCGACGCCGGGGATCGCGCGAAAGTTCTCCGATTGACCCTTGGTTTCATCGCCGATCGCACCGATGATCGTACGCGATTCGCCCCGACTGACGTGCGGGGTGAAGCCGAGATCTTTCACCGTGGCAATCGCGTGTTCGATCTGTTCGAGAGTCGCATCGGGCCGCAAAACGAGAATCATGGCAATGCCATCCATAGTGTCCATCGCCGCGAGTCAGAGGAGATCGGGGCAAGGAGCGGAGTAAATCCGAATATCGTTTATATTATCGAACCTCGCTCATCCGACCACTGGTTTTGATAGGTCGGGCCGTAGGCTTTGGGGGGCACAGACAGTGCAATCTCGCGAGGATTCAAAAACCGGATGTCGGCACGGTTTGAACTGGGTTGCCGTTTTGACGCGTCAGAGTCGAGGCAAGTCGGAAATCAAAGAGTTGGGTGACGCTCTCGCTCCGCTACGAAGACTGCGCGTCGCGGCGAATTCTCTAATCGACCATGGCGCGTCACTTTGCGTTCGGTGGTAGTCCCGCATTCGCCGCGGCTTTGAAGCCGGAGTGCCAGATTTGCGGCATGTATTTGTAGAGGTCGAACTTCGGATCGTTCTCGGGATCGTGGCACTTCATGCACATCGAAGAAATCGCCGTCGCGGTGTGCTGTTGCTTGGCGGTCAATTGAACGGGTGCCGGGTCGCCGAGTTTCACCGCACCGAGTTTCACGATCGTTTCCTTGTCGGGGAGCACGTCGGTCGGCTGCGTTTTCCACGAACTCATCGCGGCCAGGAAAGTCTTGTCGCTCGGTAGACCGGCATGGCCACTGCCTGGCCCGTGACAGCTTTCGCAACCGACGTGGCGAAGGTGCTTGGTGTTTTCTTCGTTGGTGTAGCCGCTCTTGTAACCGAAACCGACGGTGTGGCAGACGACGCACTCGCCGTCGAACTGGCGATTACTCGGCCGTTTCGCGTACTTTTCGAGTGCCTCCATCGCGTGGCCGTGCTTGCTGTCCTTCCACACTTTGTACTCGTTCGGGTGGCACGACTGGCACTTATCCGAACCGAGGAACGTGAGATTCGCGCCGGGGTTTTGAATCTGTGCCGAGTGCATGAGCGGCTTCTCTGTAAACAATGCGAGCAGATTCTCTTTCTTCACCCGCCCCGTGTACTCTTCGAGCAGTTGCAGTTGCTTACTGGCTTTCTCGGCGGCTTCGCCTTCGGGGGTCAGAAACTCTTCGCCGAGTGGGACGAGTTGATACTTCAGGTCGTAACCCGTCGCCGTTTTGAACGCGCCGATGACTCCGACGTTCTGCCCCTTATGGCCCACCTGGATGATGAATGTTTTGCCGTTGTTGACGACGGTCGGGAACTGTGGCGGTTCGGATTCTTCGATCTGGCAAACGACGACGTTGAGTTCGGGAAACGCCGAGGCCGCCTTCGTCGCTTCGTCTTTATTTCCCGCATACAACAGCACATTGATCGCGGGTTTCTTCTCGTGCGCCTTGAGTGCCGCAACGGAGAGTTTCAGCACGTCGCCGCTTTCCAGAAAGGCGAACGACGGGTCGATCTTTTTGACTTTCTCGAACACGCTCGGCCCGATGACCGACGTGATTCCGACGGCGACGTGATCGACTCCCTTCGTCTTCGTTACGACTTCAATCGCCTCGACGAGTGGCCGTTTCCCGGCACCCGCGAAGAGCTTATCGCGGGAAATGATGCCACCTTTATCGTCGTAGCCTGCCAAGTTTGCAGACAAAACGATCGGTGGAGCATCGGCGTTTTGGAGCGCGTATCGCGAAAGTATCTGCCAGAGTTGCTGGTTGAAATCGTACTCGCCGAGGCCGACGGCGGCGTAGCCCATCTCGGCGAGGCTCTTCATCGTGTACTCGTACTTCAGCCAATCTTGCGAGGTGATCTTGCGGGGCGAAGAGATGTCCCCCAAATCGAGTGGCACGACCGGCCAGCCTTTGGCTCGCAACGAATCGATGAAGTTTGCCCGGCGTTCGAGGCCGCCCTTTTGCGGTTTGCTACAACCGCACGGCGACATATACCCGAAGGTTTGCCCAGTCAGGATCAGGACCATCTCGGGTTTTTCGTCTTTCGGCCACGTCGCGAACAACGGCACGCCCCCAACGGACGACACCGTTGTCGGCTTTTGCGTCGTCGCTCCGCCTTCGGGGGCGGGTTTCATGCCCGTATCTTGTCGGTACGCGACTATCGTAATGCCGAATATCAATGCGACCAGAATCAAAACGACCGCACAGACTTGAATCGGACCGCTAAGGCTCGATGATGGCATGGCATCTTTCACACCCGTGGCTGGGTTTTCCTGAAACATCGTGAAGCCTCCGGGATCGCGCGGTGTTTGCATATCCCATGCATAGTCGAACTCGCCGTGTCGTGCGAGGTCAGCTTGCGTTCGTGCCAATGAAAATCATCGACCGTGACCGGAAACCGGAATGCGGACGTTGATCGGGTTGGGGCCCTTCGTGCGGAGATAAACGATACCGTCCCACGGTGGGCGACGGCCTTCCTTCTGCAGGATTTGGACGTTCAACGTCCAATACTTACGATTGAGCACGATCTCCGATGCGGAGAGTTCCACTTTCAGAAACTTCGGATCGCAGAGTTCGGGCACGACTTCGAGTTCGAGTTCGGTTCGTTCGGTCCAAAGTCGCGGTTTGAGTTTCTTACCCGCATCGCTATCGTATCGCTCGAAGTTAATTTTGTTGTCCGATTCGAGACGAATGGCACCGTAGATGGTGCCTTTGATCCCGACGCGGTAGGTTTTGTCTTTGCCGCCCTGCGAACTCCCTACGTGAATTTCTTTCTCGAACGGCCCGATGTCCAGCGATTTGCCGCCGGCTTCGCGATGGATATTGATCGGAATCCGATAGCCGCTGCGGATGCGAACGGGGTATTTGAACGTGTTCGAGAGATTGAAAGCCAATTTGTCGAGTTCGACATCGGTGAGCGCGATCGCTTTATCGGACGTCACGTACGGGTCGTTGCCGCCGACGACGATCTGCGGTGGCGGAAACGCATCGAAGTCGCGCACGATCGAATACACGAGGAGGTCGTGCGTGCGGACGTTCGTTCCGTCGGGGAATTCCCCCGCTTCCATATCGCGCGGGTAGACCTCGAACGGCTCGCGGCCGGCAAACTTGACGGCGAACGGCAGCGGTTCCGTAATCATGCGTTCGTTCTTCTCGTTGAGCACATCGAAGTGAACGACAACGGGGGTCGGTTCGCCGATCGCCTTGATTTCAAAACCGAGTTCGATGAGTGCCATGCTCGTGGCACCCGGACTAGTAGCCGCTGGAATCGCGAACGTCTTTTCGGGATGATCGAAATCGAACGTCTGCCACTGGAGCTTCGAGCGCATCGCCACATACGCAATACCCGAGAGGATGTCGGGCACTGGCGAAATGCTCGGCATCGTACCCATCGCGATCGTTCGCAGCTGCGTCTGGAAATCTTCGGTAGGAATCGCGGCGGCCCGTGCGCCGGTACACTTCGAGCAACTTCGCTTCACGGCAACGATTTTGAGTTCGTGCGGCCTTCGGTTGCCGACGGGGAATGCGACCCAGTTGCCTTCGGTGTACAGTTCGTAGAAGCCGGGGTAATACTGATTAACGATATTCGGTTCGGCGACCGGATCGGGATTGTAGTACACGAGCGAATACGGCACGTGCAACGGTGGCCCTAAGTCGGAGGAAGCCCCGTTAGGATCGTTCGCGACGGGCTTCGGCGAATTCGTGAACTGCGAGAGGAACGTCACCCCGAACACGAGGGCGACGACTAAACCGATCGGTAGGATTGTCTTCATCGTCGAATTCATGGCCGCTCGTTTCGTAACCGTAAGGACGTGGCGTTGCCCGTTCCTTCTACGCCTCTTCTGATTCTACAGTTCGCGGCTCGCTTTTCTGCCGAATCGAATCGCGAAGTTGTGCCGCAGCTTCGTAATCTTCGCTCGCAATCGCGCGGTCGAGCTTTTCTTGTAAGGTTTCGCCGAGGTTGTGCCGTTCGCGAATTTCGGCTTCGAGCCGCCGTAATTGCATCAGCATCGGGTCCGAATCCGGCTCCGCATCGGCGTCGAAATTCATCAGAAAGCTTTCGATTTTCCCGAAGCCGACGCGAATCGAATTGATGGCCGACTCCGGATCGTCGGCGGTTGCGAACGCCGCCGCCGCCGCTTGCGTGCGATGGAACAGCACGAAGCCGCGATACTGCTCGTGCGACCGCGTGAACTCGTCCGATGGCGAATGATCGCGTACGAAATCCATAAACGAGAGCGTGTGATCGGCATCTTCGACCGCACGGTTGTACTCGCCGAGCGACAACCAACAGACCCGGCGATGGTAGTACTGCATGAACTCGCGATCCGCTTCCAGGCTGTGCTGTTCGTTCAGTCGAAAATTGCGACCCGCGAGATCGGCGGCCTTCGCTTTCGCTCTCAAGTAAGCGAAGTACGTCGGCTGCCCGTGCGGCCGCGAACCGTCGGGGCGATCCGCCACTTCGAGTTGCATGACGCCCAGTTCGATCCGCATTTGCAGGATTTCGCGGCCATCCTTCGCACGAATCAGCCGCGCCTGCACGGTTTCGGATTTATAGTGCCAACCGCGGAGCGCTCCGTCGATATCTTGTCTCATCGGTCGCTATCCTTCTTCTCAGCGGGCGTGTTTGGTTCTTTCGTCGGTAGCGGTTTCCCCGCCGCATTTATCGGGCCAACCGCCACGATCGCGATCTTCTTCGGGTTCAAATACTGCTTCGCTACCGCTTGTACGTCGGCAGGCGTCACCTTCGACACGGCCTCGCGGTATTTCTCCAAGACATCGTAGCCCAAACCGTACCGTTCTGCTGCGAGTAATTCGCCTGCCACCTGTGCGCTCGTCGTCAGCCGGAATGGCAGACTACCGAGAAGATATTTTTTGGCATCATCGACTTCTTGCGCCGTCGGCGGTTCGTCGCGAATTCGATTCACTTCTTTCATGAATCCATCGCGGACTGTCGTGAACTTTTCCGGGAACGTACCGATGTAGCCGGTGAACGTGCCGGGCTGTTCGCCCGCGGAATCGGCAATCGTCGCTCGCACCGTGTAAGCCAAACCTTGCCTGTCGCGTAAGCTCGCGGAGAGTCGATCTGTGAAACCTGGCCCCGTACCCAAGACGTTATCCATGACCAACAGTTTGTAGTAGTCGGGGTTTTTCCGCGTGATGCCGAGATGCCCGATGAACACGTGCGTCTGCGAGGCCGTGGGATCGCTGATAATTTTCTGAATCTGCCCATCGAGTTCCTGCGGCGCGACGACTGCAAGCGGTTTATCTTGGCTCGGCTTCCATTCGGCGGTCTGCGCTTCGATCGATTGGATCATCTCTTCGGCGACAAAATCGCCGACCAGAATTACCGTCGTTCGGTTCGGTACGAACGTCTTCCGGTGAAACTCGCGACATTCTTTTGCCGTGATTTTGGAGACGATCGCCTTCGTTCCCGATGCGGGGCGACCGTACGGGTGCGGGCCATACACCGTCGCTTGGAAGGCGTTTCGCGCTCGATTCTGAGGTTGCGTTTCCGAGTCCGCAATCGTCGCCAGAAGCTGCGAACGCTTCGCTTCGAGTTGCTCTTCGGGGAACGTTGGCCCCATCAGGCACTCGAAGAGTAACCCGAGGCCGAGCTTGGCGTCGGGTGAAAGCACCTTCACCGACCCGCCTGCGGAACTGAGTGAAAGCGTGCCGCCCGTGTCTTCGATTAACGTCGAAATCTGCTCGGCCGTGTGCTTGGCTGTGCCTTCTTCGAGCATATCGCCCATCAACGTCGCGATGCCGTTCTGTGCGGGTAACTCTTGCAGTCGCACGTCCGCAACCGACGCCGTCGCCACGACAATCGGCAGCCGATGATTCTCCAGTAAAACCAGCGTCATGCCGTTCTTGAGCACGACGCGCTTCGCATCCTTGAGCGAAAACGTACCGCCACCACCCGCAGCTTCCGCACGATTCATTCGCGACTTCGCCGACGCTGGTTCTTTCGGTGCGGTGGCACCCGACTTCTTTTCGTCTTCGGGGATCGTCCAAACGATCGCCGCCGACGATTCTTCGAGGTACTTCGCCGCGACGCGCTGGATGTCGGCGGGCGAAACGGCGAGTACGCGATCGAGATAGGTATTGAGGTCGTCCAGTCCGTCGATGGTGGCGGCTTTGGCGATCAAGTCGCACAGGCTGTGAACGCTTTCTTTCGAGAACACGAACGAGGCCAAGATCGAACGACGGATGCGGTTGAGTTCGACTTCCCCCACCGGTTCCGAGGCCAGTCGCTTCAGTTCCGCGAACACGAATTGCTCGGTCGCCTTCCGGTTTTTGCCCTTCAAGAGTTCGACCTGAATGCCGAACCAACCGGGGTAGCGGCCCGAACTGTTCGACGAGCCGATCTGATTCGCGATCCGTTCGCCATCGACGAGCTTTTTGTAAAGACGCGACGTTTTGCCGGTCGAAAGCACGTCGCTAATCACATCGAACACGACATCGTCCGGGTGTTTCGACGCGACCGTATTGAAGCCCATTAGCAGGCGCGGCACGTCGAATTTCGATTCCATCTCTTTGCGAACGATTTCCTTACGCGCGGGGTGCAGTGGCGCGGGTTTGCGTGCGGGCAACTCGCCCTTGGGGATCGGCCCGAACAGCTTGCGAATCTTCACCATCGCTTCGTCGGGATCGAAACCGCCACAGACGACGAGCGAGGCATTGTTGGGGTGATACCACTTGTCGTAGTGCCGTTTGATGATCTCCGCCGTGGCGGTGCGAACGTGCTTTTCTTCGCCGATCACCGGGTGTGCGTACGGGTTCATCTTCGGGTACAACTGGCTCAACACGGCCTTATATTCTTGATCCCACGGTTGATCTTCGTTCCCTTTTAGCTCCGAAATGACCGCGCCTTTTTCTTGCTCGAACTCGTGCTTCTCGTCGATTTTCACGTTCCGCATCCGGTCGGCTTCGATGTCGAGCGCGATCGTCCAGCGGTCGGCGGCGAAGTCGAAGTGATACGCGGTCAGGTCTTCGCTGGTGTAGGCATTGTTGCGGCCGCCGTTCCGCTGCGTGGCGCGGTCCACGTCGCCGGGCAGCAGCTTATCGGTGCCCTTGAACATCAGGTGTTCGAGGTAGTGCGACAGGCCCGTTTGATCTTTTTCTTCATCGCACGAACCGACTTTGTACGTCACCATCGTCGTGACGACCGGCGAGCTTTTGACGGGCAGCAAGTACACCTGCAAACCGTTCGGCAGCGTCTCGCGGCGAACGTCCTTGAACAGGTTTTTCGCCGTGACGACGAGACTCGTCGGCTCGGCGGCCGCAACCGGTATCGCGAGGAGAACAGTCACGAACAGCGCCGTGTTGGCCGAGAAACGTCGTTGCATTTTGCGAGCCTCAAAACGATCCGCGAACGAGAAGTTTTCTCCACTGTAGCACCCATAGGCACAATCGTCACGACTAGCATCGTTCGGAAATTCGCTACAAGGCGATTTAACGTTGGATTTGCAGGCCTAAACGAAACGAACCGGGCGATGGTTCGCCCGGTTCGTTCGAGTTCGATCGTTCCCACCGATTAGTGGTTCAGCATGAACTCGTTGGTGTTGAGGAGCGCCCAGAAGAGATCCTGGAAGAACGGGGTATGGTCGCCGGTGCTCGGTGGCACGAATCGCGGGCCGGCCGCAACGGGTGCCGAGCCAGGATTCTTCATCGGCTTCTTCGGCTCGGGTTTCGCGGGCACTTTCGGGTCGGGTTTCACCGGTGCCTTCGGATCGGCTTTCGCGGCGTCCTTCGGTGCTTCGCCCGCGATCACCTGCCCCTTCGTCATGAGCGTGTTGATCCGCGTGACTTCCGCCGATGTCGGGTGGCGGCTCAGCGTACTGAGGAACAACTCGTCGATCATCGCGCCCGTATTCAACGCGGCCGACCTCTTTTTCGAGTGCTTATCGATCAAGCGAACGATGGGGTTATTCGCACCGTTGCGGCCGATTTCCTCGTTGAGTTCCTTGCCGTTCATCAGAAGCAACGCCTGAACGACGGTGCCGTTGAAGTTGATTTCGTTGCCTTCGTCGTCGCCGAAGTTACTGACCAACTGCTTCATGAAGTCGTTCCGCTGGGTCTTGCGGTCGTTGCCGAGGTCGGCCTTCGCTGCGGTCATCAGGCTCTCGAACAGCACTTCGGGGGACATCGCTTTGAGTGGCATCCGGGCGAAGTACGGCTCGAACTTTTGATCGACATAATCCTTATTCGCAACGTGGCTGAGGCCGTAAACGTCGCTCGTACAGATCCAGTACAGGAGTTGCTTCGGGTCGTATTTGTACTGCGCGAAATCGGACGCCAGCTTCGACAGCAATTCGGGGTGAACGACTTCATTGTGGCTTCCGAAGTCGTCGATGCTCGGCTCTTTGTTCATCCCGCGGCCGAACAGGTGGCCCCAGATTCGATTGACGTACGCCTTCGAGAAATTGTCGTGCTTGACGACGTAGTCGGCGAGCGCGATGCGGCGCGACTTCGTTTCCGTCTTCGCGATCGGCTTGTGGTCGGGGTCGCCCGATTCGGCTTTGCCGAGGTCTTTGAGGAAGTTCGGCTTGATCGCCATCAGTTTCCCATCGCGGCGTTCGTAGAAGATGATCCCGGACGCATTCGAGTCGGGTGCGTCTTTGAGTTCGATCTCGAAGTCCTTTTGCGTCGCCATCATGTTGTTGCGGACGACCGAGCCGATTGGCGTTTTGGTGCGGATCGTCTGGCGGAAGAAGGCGTTGACGCCCCAGAAGTCCGACTGGATCCACTCTTTGTTGAAAGGGTGGTCGTGGCACTGGGTACAGTTCGTTTGAATGCCCATGAACAGGCGGGTGACGCGCGATGTAATCGGCACCGCGTCGAACTTGCCGAGTTCGGCTTGCTTCTCTGCGGGGACGGGTTCGCCGAGGTGGTGGATGATGAAGTTGGCCGCGTTCGCGTCGATGCGGGTCGTGCCGCTGGCGGTCAGCAACTTGGCGACGAATTCATCGTGTGGCGTAACCTTCGCTTCGGTGTTGCCACCGAGTTCGTCGGTCAGCCAGGCATTGATCTGATCGCGGTAGGTCGGGTGGCCCGAACGGGTCATGAGCCACACGGTCCAGATGTTTGCCCAGTGTTCGGAAAACTCGTCGGTGTACGAGAATTTGAGGGTCTTGTCCTTCTCGAGTTTGATCGTCTGGCCGTTGTTTTTCGGCTCGTAGCTCTTCGAGTAGAGGAGGCGTTGAATGAGGCGAGCACGCTTGCCCGCTGCGCGATCTTGCTCGAAGTCGACGACTTCTTCGGTCGTCGGGATACGGCCAATGAGGTCGATGAACGAGCGGCGCAGGAACTCGAAATCGGTCGCTTTGTCGGCGGGCTTCTTGATGCCCGCTTTCTGCCAACCTTCGGCGATCAACTTGTTAATGATGTCCGATTGGGGTGCCGGTGTGGCGGGCGTCAACTCCGCCGCTTGCACGGCGGAGGTCAGGGCGATCATCAGCCCGGTTGCGAATAGTCTGGAGAAGGCGCGTTTCATCCGGAGACCCCTGGGGATATGAGGGCGAGTACGATCCGTCGATCGATCCGCCACAATTACCATATTCTAAACGACGTGTCGCAACTGAGTCCACCGTTTTCTGGCGAAGTCAACCTGCGGACAATCGTGTAAGAATTGAACACTAGGACGCGGTGTTCGGTTTCGGAGTTCCCGGCACCGATTCTTTTCCCATCAATTTCGGCAGAATGTGAAGATATGAACGTCGAACGAAAAACGGTCGTCGAACGCACGCAAGAATCGGATACCGAGGAATTGCTCGATCGCGCGACGGTTTACCGCGAAGATATGGAACCCGATGCGATTCGCATTATCGAAGCGGAATTGTCGCGGCGCGGTTACACCGAGGACGCGATCCTGGCACACGCCAAAAATCGCTGCGAATCGAACATCGTCGGCGACGATGGCACGGCGTTACGCTGTAGTTTGTGCGACCGGCCCGCGATCGTCGAAGACCGCGATTGGTTCCGCGTATTCGGCAAACTGCCGATATTTCCGCGTTCCGTAAGGTATTGCGACCTTCACGCAAAGGAGCGGCAACCCATCGATATTGCGGAAGATCGCACCGAAGTTACTTAACGAGGTTATCGACTTCGGCTTGCGAAATCAGGGTCGAAGGCTTGCCGAGCTTCACGCTCAACCAGCTCATAATCGACGGGATGTAAGGAAGCTGCTTGCCCGCCTTGACGAGTTCGGCCATCCGCTTGTCGCGATTGACGCGCTCTTTACGCTTCAATCCACCGTTGACGGCGCGGGAAATCGCGTGATTATCGCGTGCGCGGTCGTTGCGGGTGGAAAAGGACATTCGCTCGGCCATCGTAAACCCCTCACCGTCATTTATTTTGCGAAAGCGTCTAGTCTAGGAACACCCCGCCGAATGGACAGCCCCATTTCAGCGAGTCTGCTCGCTAAATTGCCGGACGAAGGGCCGTGTGTTCGGCATCGCTCAATACGGGAGTGGCTCCTTCGGTCGAGTGGCCCGGCTCGAGATTGACCCACGTTTTACAGCCTGCGTAGGCGGGTTGCTCAATGGCGTCGAACGGCACGGGCACGCGAAACACTCGCACGGATAACACGTACAGCCCTGGCGTGCGGTAGTGGAATCGCATTTTGACGGTTTCCGGGGTCCAAATATGGAACGCATCGAGCGACAGCGCCACCGCGAGGTCGTCGATGAATCGCACTTCGCCGACCTCGACGAACTCCTGGAAGCGGATGCGGTCGGGAGCAGGTCGGTTAGAGTTTGCGGCGAGAATGAAAGGAGAGGCTTCGGGTTTCGTGCCGCCTTCTTGCTGATGGACGAACGTCGGATACAACCAGAAACGGTCGTGTTCCGGTCGGAAAGTGCCACCCGATTCTGCGATGCCGCCCTTCCGCAAAATGATCGTCTGCCGCCCAACGGCCAACGCCCGACAAATGACAGCCCACTCTTTGAACGCGACGGACAGCATCGTAACTCCTCTACGGCATGATTGCATTGGCATTGTAGTGTAGGAGTATCAACCAGAGGTAGTTACGCTTGCTATCGTGATAGATATGCAACGCCAACGCGAGTTGTCGTCAACAATCGAAGGCAACCGTTCCCGGGATTTTCCGTTATGCTGAGAACCAACTGGTTTTGTAGGTCGCGACAGTGCTATCACGCAATACCATCAAACCTTCAGGGTTTTTGTCGCGGATACTCTGTCGGGCCTCATCGCAAAGCCTCTTCGACCGCGACTTACGGCGTCTGAAACGTTGAAAATGCAATCGGACTTCGCAGTTTTTTTGCGATTATGTCGATGATTGAAAGTCGATTTTTGAGGGAACACGATGGCTATCGATCTGTTTTTCCAGACGATGGAGCGATTGACGCCCCAACTCCGTGCGGGCGATCTTGCGGGATGCGAAATCGCCGTAGCCGATACTCTGCGTGGCCTGCTTAAAACGCCTTTCCACATCGCCACCAGCCTTGATATCGCCAACGATCCTTCGGAAGCCGCTCGGCACTTCGACGAATTTTATCGCGTCGAATCGAGACGGCAGGTGATTCATGCGGTCTACACGGAAATGAATGGCTTCGACATCAACCCCGACCGTTGGTACTGCGACCTGCTCGCTTACACTGCCGACGGCGGCCTGGAAGATTTCGACTGGCTCTCCAATTGGCATTCGGAACCGTTCGCGGACTACACAATCACCGGGCTGGAGTCGCTGCAAGCGGTCTATGCCAGCAAGGCATTCCACGATCCAGCTAACACAGATGCGAGCTACTTGAGCACTCTTTTGGTTGTCGCCAAGTTTCAGCGATTCATGCAGCAAGCGGGCGAGCGAATGTCGGCTCTGCGGGTACCGCTTTACGTTACGGCACACGACTTCGACTACATCGCACGGCTGCTACCGGTAGAGTGATCGCCGTTTGCCGCTCGCTGCGTTTCCAGAAAGCGAAGATCGGCGAGTGTGTCCACGTCGTACCATTGCGGTAACACCGCATATGGCACGTTGGCGGCGATCAGGTGCTCGATCGTTTGCGGGAAAACGCGATCCGTACTCCACGCGATGCCTGCGAAGATTGGCAACGTGCGGCGCATCCCGATGAGGTAATAGCCGCCATCGCTCGTGGGGCCGACCACCGCGTCGTTAGATTGCAGCATTTGAATCGCATCTCGCAAAAATTTCGCGGGCAGGTTCGGGCTGTCGCTGCCGATGAGTATCGCGGACTCGTAGCCGTCATCGAAACGCCGTTGGCAGAAGGTTTCGAGCCGCGTGCCGAGGTCGCCTGCGGATTGTGCTTCCAGAAGTATCTGCTGTGCGCGTCCTTCGACGAGTTCCGCGAATTTCTGTTGGGAATCGGGCGGATCGTATGCCACAAATAGATCGCAGCCTGCGAGATCGCGTAACAGTTCGAGCGTGTCGAGCAGGAACGCACGGGCGATGGCGGCGGCGAACTCGGGCGATGTCTCACGGGCGAGTCGCGTTTTCACACGGCCCGGATCGGGCCATTTCGCGAATAACCCGACGGCAACATCGTGAGACATCGAATCTTTCTCGCAGTGGAACGAACAACCGGGTACCATCTGTGTAATGAAGCAAACACCCAGAAGCGTCCCAGGGGTACGACGAAGCGTCTAACCCTGGGCTAAGAGATAGAACCCCGTTGGGGTAAACGCATTCAGAATTCTTACCCCAACGGGGTTACATCATATAGCCCAGGGTTAGACGTCTTACGTCGTACCCCTGGGTGTGATGTCTTAAAGACCAACGCAGTATTTGGATGATTCCCGCTCCGCTACTTATAATCGAATGACAGCACCCGAACGGGACTTTCTGAGGAACGTCGACCGATGCAATCCGCGATCTTTCGAGCGATGGCCAGCCGATTGGCAATCGCCACTTTGATATTGTTCGCTGGGTCCACCGCTGCGTTCGCGCAGAATGCCCTTTCGGATGAAGGGTTATTCGTCAGCGTGCCGAACCCGATCACGAGCGAAGCGGTGGCACGCATCAAGAACCGCGTCGAAGCGGCGCGGGCAAACGCGACCCGGCCGATCCGCAAAGCGGTGTTCGAGTTCAACCCGAACGGCAAAGACGCCTCGACGGTCGAGTTCGGCGTTTGCTACGAATTGGCGTCGTATATTTCCCGCCTGAACGATTTAACGACGATCGCGTTCGTGTCGGGGAACGTCTCCGGGCACACGGTATTGCCAGTCGTGGCGTGCCGCGAACTCGTAATGTCGCGCACGTCGAGCATCGGGGACATCGTGAAGGCGGGCGATGCCCCGGCCGCGCAGAGCGTGCTCGCGTTTTACGATGAAGTCCTCGGCACCTCCCGCGAACCGCTGCGTGCGGTGGTCCGCAAGATGGCAGACAAAGCGGTGTCGCTCGGCAAAGGCCAGAAGAACGGCGCGGTGTACTACGTCGATCTCAACGACATCGAGAAGTACAAGAAAGCGGGCGTGACGATCCCCGACACGACACCGCTGTCTTTTGCGGCAGCAAACACGCCGAGTGTGTTACCCGCCGAACGTGCCAAGCAACTCGGGCTATCGACCGTCACAGCCGATTCGCGACGCGAAGTGGCCGAACTTTATCAACTCTCGGCGAACAGCCTGAAGGAAGACCCGCTCGGTGGCCGTCCGCCGGTGGCGTTCAAGTACACGCTTCGCGGCATCATCGATGGTGGCGTGCGAGAGGCGATGGTTCGTATCGTCGAAGATGTCATCCGCCAGAAAGGCAACGTGCTGTTCCTGGAGTTCCAAGATAGTTCCGGTGGCGACATCTCGGCGGCGCGCGATCTGGCAGATCGGCTGATTAAATTTCAGCAAGGCGAGAACCCGATCCTGATCGTCGCGTTCATCCCGCAGGCCGCCCCGGATACGGCAGCCATCGTCGCGCTCGGTTGCAGCGAAATCGTCATGAGCCGACGCAAAGACGAGAAAGCCGCACCGGCCGTTGGCGACGAACGGGAGGCCGTCTTCGGCGACTTCGAGACGTTCCTCGGCAAAGGCAACGACCCGAACCGCTTGGAGCTTCTCAAGAAGAACCTGAGCGATCTGGCTGGCACGCAAGGCTATCCGGTCATTTTGGTGAACGGGATGCTCGATCGCGATATGGCAATCGTCCGCGTGCGGGCCGCCAACGAACGTGGCAAACGACGCCTGATGACCGAGGCCGAATTCGAGGGTCAGAAAGGTGAGTGGGTCCACGATGGCACGATCAAAAACAAGGGGCAACTGCTGAAGTTGAATACCACTCGCGCCGTCGAACTCGGCATCGCTCGTTTCGCCGTGGACAACACCGATATGAGCGAAGTGTTCGCACTTTACGGCATCGACTCGAACAAAGTCCGCTCCGCGATGCCATCGTGGCTCGACCGCTTCGCCGACTTCATCCGCAAGCCGCCCGTGACGGTCTTGCTCGTCGTCATCGGCTTCGCGGGCCTGATTCTAGAACTCAAACTCCCCGGCACCACAGTCCCCGGTATCATTGCCGCGCTAGCGTTCATCCTGGTGTTTTGGGCACACTCGCAGTACAGCGGGCAGACCGCGATCCTCGGTGGTTTGATCTTCCTTCTCGGGCTGGTGCTCATACTCATCGAGATGTTCGTGTTACCCGGTTTCGGCGTATCGGGAATTCTCGGAATTCTGTTCATGGTGGGTGGCATCGGCCTGGCAACCTTCGATAAAATACCGGAAACCAGCGAAGAGTGGACGATGTTCGGCGGGCGGATCGGCCAGTATTTCGGCGCACTCATGGCAGCGGTCGTCGTCGCGGTGATCGTCGCAAGATACCTACCGCACATCCCGTACATGAACCGGATGGTGCTGCTGCCACCGTCGGAAACCGACGAAGCCGAGACGATCGCCGACCTTCCCGGCGCGGCCGTGGCCGCCGCGTTACTCGGTGCGATCGGGACGTCGGCCACGCAACTGCGACCATCGGGCATGGCGCAGTTCGGCGATCAATACGTCGATGTCGTCACCGAAGGCGGTTACATTGCGAGCGGAATGCGCGTCCAAGTCGTCGAAGTCGAAGGCACGCGAATCGTCGTCAAGGAAGTTTAGCGTACAACAACTATCCATAAGGAGACGGGCTTGGATTACCTATCGTTCGCGATCGTTCTTGCCGCAATCGGGGTGATCCTGTTCATCGCGGAGTATTTCCTGCCGACGGGCGGCATCCTGCTGGTCTGTTCGTTCCTACTGATGTTCGGAGCCGTGGCGGTCATCGCGGTCAACACCGAAGACCAACGCGAAACCCTAGCCGCGATCATCGCGATGTGCATCGGAGTCCCGATTGGCGGCACGCTCGGTATCTATGCGTGGGGCCGTCGCATGGCGTTGAAAGTCCACGACGACGAAGAAATCGCGAACCCTGGCGAACGAACGAATGTGAGCGAAGCCGAGGCGTTACTCGGTCGAATCGGCAAGACTGTCACGCCGATGCGACCGTCGGGTGCGGTCGATTTCGACGGGCGACGCTGGGACGCGATCTCCGAAGGGATGTTGATCGAAAACGATGTGACCGTGAAATGCATCGAGGTGAAAGGCGGTAAACTCGTGGTTCGCCAAATCGCGAAGCCCACCGCGATGAAAGACTTCAACATGGACGATTTGTAAAGTTTTGTTAGCCCGACGCGCAAGCGAGGGGAACCCACGAAAATGCACGCGATCGCAGAAACTAACGGGACTGATTTGTTAACGCAAGCGATGGGAACCCACGAAAATGCACGATCAGTTTCTGCCGCGAGTAATATAACGTCTGTGCAAGCAGTGATTTTGCGCAATCTAGGTAAAATGCATCGCGAGTTCCTCAAAACCATCCGGTGACCGACCACCGCGAAAGGACTAGACCCGTGAGCCTTACGTCCACCGTTTTGTTCGCTCAGAAGACGCCCGAAATCACCATGCAGACGATTGGCATCGTGGTCGCCGCGATTGCCATTCTGATCTTCATCGTCTTTGCGTTTATCTTCATGAGCTTCGTTCGCCTCTGGATTCAGAGCTTGCTCACCGGGGCGAACATCGGCATCGGTAGCCTGATCGGCATGAAATTGCGGAACGTCGATTACGGCCTGATCGTTCGCCAGAAGATCGCGCTCGTGCAATCGGGCGTGAAGGTGACGACGCCGGACCTCGAATCGCACTTCCTGTCGCGCGGCAACGTGCCGAAGACCGCCGCCGCCGTGATTGCCGCACACAAAGCCGGCCTCGAACTCCCGTGGAAAACCGCCGCCGCCATCGACCTCGCAGGCCGCGATATTCTCGAAGCCGTCCGCACCAGCGTGAATCCGAAAGTCATCGACTGCCCCGACCCGACCAAGGGCAAGCAGTTCCTCGACGCGGTCTGCAAGAACGGCATTCAGCTGTTGGCCAAAGCCCGCGTGACGGTGCGGACGAAACTCGAACGCCTCGTCGGCGGTGCCACCGAAGAAACGATCATCGCCCGCGTCGGCGAAGGTATCGTCAAGGCGATCGGCTCGGCGGTCGATCACCGCGAAGTCCTCGCAAATCCTGGCATCATTTCGCAGACTGTGCTGCACGCGGGCCTCGACGCGCAAACCGCGTTCGAGATCGTGTCGATCGACATTGCGAACCTGGAACCCGGCGAGAACATCGGTGCGAAACTCGCCGCAGAACAAGCCTCGGCCGACCTTCGCGTCGCGCAGGCCGAAGCCGAAAAACGCCGCGCACTCGCCGTGGCCCGCGAACAGGAAATGAAAGCGCTCGTCGAAGAAAACCGCGCGAAAGTCGTCGAAGCCGAAGCGCAAGTCCCGATGGCCATCGCCGCCGCATTCCGCGATGGCAAGATCAGCGTGATGGACTATTACAACATGCGGAACTTGCAGTCGGATACGTCGATGCGGAACAGCATCTCGTCGGTCGCCGGTGGCGGTAGCGCCGACGGTGCCGGACGTACGAACTAATTGAAGTCTTTGTTAGCCCGACGCGCAAGCGAGGGAAACCATCTTCGATCACACTCCCTCGTTGGCGCGTCGGGCTGACAATTGAAAGTAACAGCAAGGATTTTCACCATGGCCAACGACGATGACGATGGTTCGAAGAAACCTGGAAAGAAAGCCAAACCGAGCATTAAGACCGGTTCGGGCGACATCGATCGCTTCTTGCAAGAATTGGATAAATTGCGTCGGAAGGCAAACGAGAGCGGAGCGACGAATCCGCCTGCGGTGAAGCCGGTTGGCTCGAAGATCAAGAAGTCGATACCGACCGTCAGCCCCGTTCGCAAAGCGAAACCGGTACCGCAAAAGATCCCATCCGTCACGCCGAAAGTCGATCGGCTTCCGTCGGCGTTGGTCTTACCCGGCGATGCCGCGCAGCCGAAACTCGCGCAATTACCGCAGCACCACATCCCGCCAATGCCCGGTAGCCTCGTCGGCTCGAACGCCATCTCGCGCAGCACCCAGCCGAAGCCCAAAGGCCCGTTCGGCGAAGCACTCCTCGCGCTGATCTCCACACCCGGCTCGTTACCCGCCGCCGTGGTGTTGCAGGAAATCTTCGGGCCACCGAAGTGCAAACAAAACCGCCGCAGATGAGTGACCGCTTTAAACGAAACAAACCCTCGCCAATGTTCTTGACGAGGGTTTGTCGTTTCACGAACCGGTGCATCCCCTATGGGAAGTACACGGGCACGTTGATGTTGTAGAATTCGGCTTCGAGATACTCGAGCGCCAGCGCGAAGTTCAGAATCGCGATGTCGTTCGCACGCGATGGTGTCGCATTGAACGTCAGCGGTGGGCCGCCGTTGAGGCCCGCGATGAATGGCGAGGCTAAGTTCACCACTTGCGCGATCGTCAACGGTGCTTCAAATTCCTGCTCTTGGCCGAGCGCATTTACAGTCGAGTCGAGATTGAACAGCACATTGAGGTAGCCCGAGTGGCGTGCTTCGATCAGAGCGATCGACCCGGCAGCAGCCAGATACCGCTTGCTGAAAATAATTGGCACAGCGCCCAGATACGCTCCGGTACCAGTGTTTTCGAGTGCGGCTGAAACGGCACCGAATGCCTTCAGGTTCGGCTGGAGCAAGTTGCGGAATGTCGGCTTCGGTCGTGCGACCGATCCGAGCTCGGTTACGAGAAACGCCTGGTGAGCGTTTTCGTCATCGCGGATCCCATTGAACAACATCGCGTTCCAGCGTGGGTACAAATTCGGAAGCCCAGTGCCTGCGGCGACAGCCGGTTGCGACGCGACCGCCACGCCCGCTGCGGCTAGTGCCGCAGTGGTGATGCCGCGATGGCCGAACGCACGACGCGTCAGCTCTTGTACGCCATCGATCTTCGATTTCGGATTCATCTCGAGACTCCTGAAGAAAACGGGGAATAAAAACTGCGGAATTAACCGACGTACACGCCACCGGTGAAGCTGGCGTCGAAGGCGTCGTAGCTGAACGACGACGTGCCTGTGCTACCAAAGAACTTGACAGTACGTGGCCCACCGGGGCCCGAACCGGTGACGATCTCGGAGACACCGTCATCGTTGAAGTCGGCCGTTGCGACGCGAACACCGCCACGATCGTTTTCGCCGTAGGCGAAGAAATTCGCAAGGCTCGTCTGCGTGAGGCCGCTAAACGCACGAACGTTCGGCCCGCCACCGATACCCGCACCGGTGATGACATCGGTCTTGCTGTCGCCATTAATATCGCCCGCCGCAATGGTCACACCGCTACGCAGGCCGCTGTCGTAAGCGAAGTAATCGGTCAGCGTCGTCGTGGGCGTTTTTCCGTCGAAGACGCGAACGCGGGGACCACCACCGACGCCTGCCCCAGCAATGATGTCGTCGAAGCTATCGTTGTTGAAGTTGCCCGAACCGACGTTGACGCCGCCGCGGAAGGTGGATTCGTAAGCGAAGAAATCGGCTAACGTCGTTTGCATACCCTCGGAGAGTTGTGCCCCATCGAAGACGCGAACGCGGGGTCCGCCACCGTTGCCCGAGCCGACTACCACGTCGCCGAAACCATCGCCGTCGGTGTCGCCCACTGCAACCGTCACACCGCCACGGAAGGTCGATTCGTAGGCGAAGAAGTCCGATAGGATCGTCGGCGTGGCCGTGCCGAGCGTCGTGCCGTCGAACACCCGGATACGCGGGCCGCCACCCAGTCCCGAACCGACGATGACATCGTCGGTGCCATCGCCGTTGATATCGCCCGTGGCAACCGTCACGCCGCCTTTGAAAGTGGCTTCGTAGCCGAGAAACGTGCCGACGCTGGCACCCGTGAATGCATCGCGCACTTCGACCTGCGGCACACTACCGACACCGCCACCAACTGCAACGAATCGCACCGGTGTGGGCGATGTCGCCACGGCGGGAATCGTGATCGTCGCCGTGCTCGTCGTACCGAGCGTCGCACCGACGGGAGCGCTCAGTGCGATGGTGAAGGTCTTCGCAGCACTCGCGTTTGCCGCGCCACCGGGCAAGCTCAGAAACACCGTTTGGCTCAATTCGCCATCGGCAAAGTTGAGCGTACCGGAGCCGGGGAAGTAATCGGTGCCAGCGATTGCGGTACCGTCCGTCGTGGCGTAATTGATCGCGACAGCACCCGTCGCACCACCCGTGCGGGTGACGGTCACGGCCAGCGGACCGCGATTGGCGGGGAAGCTGAACGTAGCGGCCGGCAGCGAAAGCGTGCCCGCACCGGATGCACTCGGCACGACGCTAAGGCCTAATAAACCTGGCGATCCGACGATGGTACCGAGCTTGGTGCTCGCACCCGTCGTGATGTTCAACGAGTACAACATGCTACCCGTTGCCACGAATGCCGCATCGGTGCCCGATTGAATGTCGAAGGTCGTATCGACCCCCGCATCGAAACTGAGGACTTCGACGATGGTGAGTTCGCCGGTGTTCGGCGACGGGTCGCCGTCCGGCCCGCCTTGGATGACGAGGACATCGAGGCTCGAATCGATGTCGTAAAGCGTCGTCACCGTTTTGCTGGTGACGGGGTCGGCGTTCTTGGTGTACGCCGCCGCCGCGAGTTGTGGCGTAGTCGGGGCCGTGCCGAAGAAATCGTTGTAACTCGTCGCATTGTAAAACGGTGCAGTATCGGTGCCCGCTGTTACTCCCGTATCGGCATTGACTCGCAGGCTCTGGTTGCTGCTCGTGACGATGCGGAGTTTGTCGGAGGCGGGATTAAAATCGACGCCGACGCCGGTGCCGAAAACTGCGGGCGTGAAGGCGGTTGCATTCACGACTGTCGCGACGCCCGTATTCGCGTTGATGGTATAGACGTGGCTCGTATTCGACACGCCGAACAGCACGCCACTCGAGGGCCGATAGTCGATACCTACGAGGTTGTCGCCGGCGATCAAGCCCGTGACTGCGGTCGTCGTGGCGGTGCCCGGTGTGGCGCTGTCGAAACTGAGCAACGCATTCGCGTTCGTCAAACCCAGTAGTGCCGTCGGCACATCGCGCGCTTCGAGTCGTTCCATGGTCGGACGAAATGCCCCACGCTGCGGTGGCTTCTTCCGCGAATTCGCCATGATGATTTCTCCCGGTCAGGTATGAAGTTGAAAGCGTCGTATCGGCAGTAATCCGCCGATCGTCGTACGGCGGTCCGACTAGAAAACATCCGTCAGTACGCAGCCCGACCCCGATCCGGATTGCGCAAAAAGAAAAATTTGTGAGTTTTATCGAATATGAAACCGCTTGAGTTGCACAGTAAATGGGCTTCAAATCGCTTATTAGAAAGGAGAAGTTCGCGCGTTGGCACTTTCGCAACGAAACGATTTGCTATTTTTGTTTCGGAATCTGGCAGAATTTTTGCTCTGTCTTTTTCTGAATGAGCAAACCTCGAAAGGCTTGCGGGCGTATCAACCCAAGCGAACGCGGTTCCGAGCATTGTTGCCGCGTTGCAAACTGGATTAAGGGCTTTGTTTTGCTGACGACTTGCCCACCCAACACTGACGAACAACTCCTCGCCCGTATGGCCGATGGCGAAGAAGATGCGCTCAATGCCTTCTACGCGAGGCACGCACCGTACATTTATGGCTTGCTTTTGAAGCTGTTAGCCGTTCGCGAAGATGCGGAGGATGTGCTACAGAAGATATTTTGGCAAGCTTGGGGCAGTGCCGCACGCTTCGACAGCGAACGCGGTAGCGTGCGGGCATGGCTCGTATTGATTGCCCGCAGCCGCGCGAGAGATCAGTTTCGACGCAAGCGAGCCTTACTCAATCCCGTACATCTTGCGGACACCGACATCGAAGATCCGGCAACGATTTGTGCGAAAGATGAAGACGATTCGGTTCTGCATCGGGCTTTGCAACAGGTGCCATCCGACCAACGGTCGGCCATCGCGCTCGCGTTCTTCGACGGCATGACTTACGAAGAAGTTGCCCGCGAACAGACGGTGCCACTCGGCACCGTGAAAACCCGAATTCGATCTGGATTACAAAGGCTTCGCGATCTTTTGAGCGACGAGCGACTGGCACCGTCGTAACTGACACCGGCACGTCACTCGAACAGGGTTGCAGGGTCGACCGGCTTGACTTTCGGAGGCAATTTGCCGAGCAATTGGTACGAGCGCGGTGTGGCCAACCGACCGCGCGGCGAACGAATGATGAACTGCTCGCGTAATAGGTACGGTTCGATTTCATCGGTGAGCGTGTCGCTCGAAATGTTCATCGTGGCTGCAATGGCTTCGACGCCCGTTGGGCCACCGTCGAAGACGTCGATTAGCGTTTCGATGTAGCGTCGATCTTGCTTGTCGAGGCCATCGCGGTCGATCTCTTGCATCTCGAGTGCGCGCTTCGCGATATCGAGTGACACCGGGCCGTCAGCAATGTCGGGGTGGCCCGCGTGGAAGCTGCGCACCCAATACAAGCGGCTGTTTGCGACACGTGGCGTGCCGCGACTTCGCTGCGCGAGTTCGATCGCCGCTTCGGGTGCCAATGGCAGCGCGAGCTTCTTGGCGTTCACGCGAACGATCTGCGACAACTCTTCCACCGAATAATACTCGAGGTGTTCTTGCATCTTGAATCGGTCGCGCATCGGGCTGGATAACATGCCGCTACGGGTCGTGGCACCGATGAGCGTGAACGGCTTGAGCTTCATACTGATCGTGCGTGCGTTGACGCCGTCGCCGAGGACGATGTCGATGCGAAAATCTTCCATCGCCGGGTAGATGAACTCTTCGACGACGCGCGGCATCCTGTGAATTTCGTCGATGAACAAGATGCTGCCGTACTCCAGATTCGTCAGGAACGGCAACATGTCGGCGGGCTTCGACAACGCGGGGCCGCTCGTCATTTGTATCATGACGCCGAGTTCGTTCGGCAGCACCGTGGCGAATGTCGTCTTGCCCAAACCGGGGGGGCCGTCGAAGAGAATGTGGCCGAGCGGTTCCTTGAGTTTCTTTGCCGCATTCACCGCAATCTGCAAGCGGTCCGCGACTTTCTTTTGGCCGATGACCTCGCGCAACAGCTTCGGACGCAGTGCCGCATCCCGTTGATGATCGGATTCGGTCACCACAGGTGTCGTCGATGTCACGATTTTTTCGCGAGCCATATTCGGTGTCCGCCTACTTCTTCCGCTTGTACACGATGATCATGCGGTTCGACTTCTCTGCTGTCGTCATCTCTTTCGGCCGCGTCTTGAAGTCCAGCCCGTAGCACACCGTGAATACGTCGTCTTTGATTTCAAAAATGCACGGGAAAGTCATGCCGCGATTCGGGCCTTCGGTGCCCGTGATGTCCATCGTTTTCGGCGACTTCGTGCCATCGACTGCCAGCGTGCCTTTGTCGGTGGTCTGGCCCACGATCGCGGTATATTTGTCGCCGTCGATCGCCAGTGTGACGGTCTTGAACGACTCGGTCAGGTCTTTGCCATCGACTTCGACTTTGACCACGTCGTAGCGCCCGGCGAGCGCCTTCAACTCGGTCTTCTCGTCGGCGGCCAGTATCGGCAAACCGATCGCCAACGCCGTCAGAATGACATAGGCATGTCGCAACATCTTACACTCTCCAGAATGGTATTACTTACTGTAAATCCGCGTCAGAGCGTCTTCGACGGTCAGGAATGGCGTGCCGGATTTCAGCAGGCCATCGAGTTTCGTGCGGGCTTCAATCGGGCTGTGACCGACGCTCATGAGCGCCTGATAGACGTCTTCGATGAGTTGCGGCGCGACGCCGGACATCGTCGTTGCACTCGCGTTTTCGGCTCCAGGCGTTAATCCGTTTCCCGCCAAATCGCTCGCGAATACGAACTTCGTCACTTTGCGTTTCAGCGTGGTGATGATCGTCTCGGCCGTCGTGGCCCCGATGCCGGGAAGCGTCGTCAGCCACTTCGCATCTTCGCGGCTGATCGCGTTCGCGATCTCCTTCGGCGGCCGCGAGAGTGCCTTCAGTGCCTTCTTCACGCCGATCTTATCGACGGTACAAAACAGGTCGAAGAATTCGAGTTCCAGTTCGCTGAGGAAGCCGATCTTACGCGGAACGAAGCGACTGCCCGCCTGGTTGCCTTCGTAGTATTCGCTGGTGTGGAAGGTGATTTCCTGCCCCACTTTCATTTGCACGATCCGCCGTACCGTCTCGGGCACCATCAGTTGATACTCGTACGGCCCAATCGCGACGCGAACGTCTTCGTCGAGAACGCGCACCAGCGTGCCGGTCAGTTTCGTCATCATGGTGTGTCGTCCGTCGGTTCGTCGGGCACGTTTTCCTCGTCCGTTTCGTCGTCGTCGTTGCCGAACAACGCCTTGGTGTTTACGCCCGTGTACGATGCCGAGCGTGGGCCGCGGAGTGTCGGGCTGCCGAGGAAATAATGACAGAGTGCGACGGCAATCGCGTCGGACACATCGTTCGGTTCGGGTGGGGCCGCCAGCCCGAACTCCCGCATGATGGCATATTGCATCTGCTCTTTACCAGCCCGACCGCTGCCGGTGATCGTCTTCTTGATTTTCGTCGCGGGGTAGCTGAGTACCGGAACGTTGTTCTGGCCACCGAGTAGAAAGAACAATCCGCGGGCATGGCCCATCAAGATCGCCGTGCGCGGGTGTTCGTAGTGGGCATACAGTTGTTCGACGACGATGATGTTCGGCTTCCACTGCTCGAAAATTTCCACAATCGAATCGTAAATCACCTTGAGCCGCTTCGCCATGTCGGGAGGATTGCGGCCATCGGCGGTACGAATCACCCCGGCCTCGCACAGTTGCGCGCCGCCAATCGCCGATTCGAGGACGGCATAGCCGACGACTTGCAGACCGGGGTCGATGCCGAGAATACGTGAGGCCGCGGCCATGCGGTTCCTATCTGAATGGAAAGACTGTCACCGAACCGGAGCCGATTCCGGTATCAGAGACTCCACAATGGCCGCATCGACCTGTTTTCGCAAGGTGGGATCGAACCGCTTCACTATTGCTGAACTTTGCTGACGCTTGGCTTCGCGATACCCGATGCTGTCAGCCGATCGAGAACCGAGGCATCCGCGAACAGTCGTTTCGTTGGGTCGAACTTCACATCGGCGATTGGTACTGTCCCGAGTTCCGTGAGAGACTTCTGGTACAATTCTGCCCAAGAACCGCTCAGATCGTTTTCGTGCAAATCCGGCATCAGGTGTACTTGATACGCATCGAGGTAGTCTTCCGTCGTGTCATCGAAAGGGCAGTCGAACAAAAATGTCCGTCCTCCATCATTGAGGAGGAATATGAGAGGTTGGTCCCAGAAATCGCGATATTGGATCGCAGCCCATCGAGTCATGATGACTTCCTCGTTCTGGATTTATCGCCGTCGATCCGTTCGGCCAATGGTACCGGATTCGGCTGCAACGTCGAGAATGTCGTGAGGCCTACTTCGATAATGTTTCTTTGAGCCTGAAAGGCTCGTTCCTACAGCCCAAGGCGAAGTCGGCGAAGCCTTGGGTACCATGACCGCCCACGATTCGGCCCTGTAAGGGGCCGTTCAGACAGCACCCATATAGCAAAACCTCATCGCAAACAGGGCGGTGAACGGCCCTTACAGGGCCGATGAACATTCCAGCACCATACCCAAGGCTTTGCCTTGGGCTGACGGAACCGGCCCTGTAGGCCGTAAGATTGGTCTTTGGAAACGCAGGTGTTCCAAAAGACCGGTTTCGATCTGAAAATGTGGCGATCGATTCAAAAGCCCACAGACGATCGTCCGTGGGCTTTCTATGTATTCCTATGCACGAGAATCCCAACCAGCGCCTTCTCCAACAAATCCATCCGTGCCAGACCCGAACGCAGTGTTTCGGGGATGCCCGATTCGCCCCAGTAGGCCCCGGCCAACTGTCCGCAGATTGCTCCCGTGGTGTCGGCGTCGTCGCCGAGGTTGACCGCGCGCAAGACGGCTTCCTCGAAATTGTTGGCTTCGTGGAAAGCCCACAACGACGCTTCCAGACTTTTAACGACCCAACCCGAACCTTGAATGGCGGGCGGTTGCTTCTGACGAAAACTACCCTCGACAATTTCCTGAATCAAGGGATGCAGTGGTTTCATAGCGTGGAGTTGCTGCAACGGCGGCCAGTCCGGGGATAGCACTTCGTCACGCGGTTCGCCGTGGATGAAGGCGGCGAGAACGGTCGCCAGATACCGGCACGCAGAGAGGCACTGATCGCTGGCGTGCGTTGGCAAACTCGATTCTTCCGCGAGCCGAG
>JAYWCL010000245.1:0-38739 GCA_043780595.1 Limnoglobus sp. | reverse complement strand
GTCGCTCCATTCGAGTTGCATCGCACCGGGGATCGCGCCGGCCCGTTTGTTGTTCATTTTCTCGTCGCCGCAAAACTCTTTCTCCGAACGCGCATCGACGATTTGCAACGACCCCTTCGTCCTCAGAGATTCGAGCAATTGATCCTTGGTGGTCAGGCGCTCTGCGCGCGATTTGGGCGTATATTCGATGGTTGTCGCCGTCGGTTCGTCCGTGGTTGTGGCGTACTTCCCGGCCTCCCAGCCGATCCAGCCGCCGTTCAGGAGTCGCACGTTCTCGACGCCCCAGTAACGCAAGATCCACCAGATTCGTGCGGAATCTTTCGTGGAATTGTCGTCGTATACGACGACGTGCGAATCGGCATTGATACCCAAAGCGCCGATGCGCTCGCCCCACCCTTTGGCATCGGTCCCGTGGCCGAACGCCTTCGCCCACTGGCCGTGATCGACCCAGCGCGCATCCGGGATATGCCCCGCTTTGTACTTCGCCGCAGCGCGGGCATCGAGAATGATAACGCCCTTCGCGAGCGGTTTCGCGAGTTCCGCCGGTTCGATCAGCAGTTCCGCCCGTGGATATTTCGCATCGTCCGCACGGGAAACGCCGAGACTGCACGCAACGATAACGATTGCAAAAAAACGGGTCATGATGTCACTCGTGGTTGACGGAAACGGCGGTAGCCGAGGATCGGCAGTGCGGCGAGCACCAGCGTGAATGCGGCGGGTGCGGGCACGGAATTCGTGTCGAGTGGTTGCTCGGTGAGCAAGAAATAGGAGGCACCATCTTGCCCCTGACGCACCGCGAGAATGTCGCCGCGATCGCTGACGGCGAGTGCGTTTGTGAGCGTCAGGCCGATGCCGCCGCCGCCGAGAATGAGATCGTTGAGGTCGCGAATGCCGTTGGTGGCGTCCCAGACGAAGGCGCGCGGTTCGAGGCCCGCGTTCTCGGCGGTGCCGACGACGATGCCCGATTGCGTGATCGAAGTGGCCGAGGCGTTGATGCCGCCGAGCGTGCCCAAATCGAGGAAGCCCGCATCCGGTTGCCAGAGAAACGCGCCGGTGGTGCCGTCGCCGCGATCGCTAGCACCGACGATGGAATTCGCATCGTTAATTCCATTGGCACGCCCCGCCGCAGTGGGACCACCGAGGCCACCGAGATCGGCTAAACCATCGGTTTGCGTCCAAAGGAACGGTCGACTCACACCCGACGCCGAGTCGCTGACGCCGACGATCGTGCCACCGAGGTTCACGCCCGTCGCCGCGGAATTCGTGTCGTTCAAGGAACCGAGACTGACCATCGTGCCGGTTTCGGGTCGCCAAAGGAACGCCTGTTTGAAAGCATTTCCGGGCGTTTGGCTGTTACCGACGACCCAACCCACCTGGTTGACTGCTGCCGACGCGGACCCCGTTCCGCCGAGCGTGCCGAGGTCGGTCATGCCGATGCCGGGACGCCACAAGAAGCTATGCACGACGCTGCTGGCCGGATTGACGCGGCTATCGCCCGCCACCCAGCCGACTTCGTTCAAGGCGGTCGCCATCGAGAACGCACCGCCGAGCGTGCCGAGGTTGATCGGACCGCCACCAATATCGAAGCGGAACGCCCGCACCCCCTCGCCGGGGAAATCGAACGACCCCGCAAACTGCCGGTTACCGTTGAAGGCGGTCGCGCGGATGCCGAAAGTGGCTTCCAGATCGTAGGCGAAAAAGTCGGCCCGCGCCGACTGCGCGAGCATCGCAACGGCAACCACCATGCCGAGGCGGTAAGTCATAGGTGTATCCGCAAAAGCCGGACGCGGACCGTTCGCCGATGCAAAACAGGCGATGCCCCCTACGCCTCGTCCTGTGGCAATGAAGGGAGCCGGTTATTCCGCCGCAAGAAACAGTATGGCAAAATTTACAGCCGTGTAAAGGGGAACGTGCTCGCGACAGAAATTGCAGGCGAACGAAACGGATCGGTCGGCGATCGCGGTTTTGTGGTATCGCTCGGCGCGCGTTTCGGGTGAAATGGTACGCACTGCCTGCCTCCTTTCACTCGGGTAATCGTTATGCGCTCCCTTCTTGCCGGTTTGCTCTTCGTCGTGGCCGTGCCCGCGTTCGCGCAAACGTCGTTCCCGATGATTACCCACGCGATGCCCGTGGCGGTCCAGCGCGGCACCACGGCGGACGTCACCGTCGAAGGGCAGATGAACTTCGCCGGCGCGTACAAGGTGCTGATCGATGGCACCGGCGTGACGGTCGAGGTTCTCCCTGCGAAGCCGAAAGACCCGAAGGCGATCGTGAAATCGGTCGTGCTAAAAATCCAAGTCGAAGCGAATGCGCCGATCGGCGTGCGCGAGTTCCGCATCGCCAGCACGCTCGGGATTTCTTCGCTCGGCCAACTGCTCGTCGTCGACGATCCCGTCGTTCTCGAAGCACCCAGTCTGGTCGGCAAACTGCAACCGATACCGGTGCCGTGCGTCGTCTGTGGGCGGATCGAGGCGGCGGAGAACGTCGATTCGTACACCTTCGCGGCAAAGCTCGGGCAGGTGATTTCGTGCGAAGTCTATGCCGCGCGCATTCAGGATAAAATTCACGACTTGCAGAAGCACGCCGACCCGCTAATTTCCGTGATCGACAGCACCGGTCGCGAAGTGACCGCCAGCGACGATGGCTACTACGCCGACCCCGTGCTGAGCTTCACGGTGCCGAAGGATGGCCAATACACCTTGCAGATTCGCGATGCAAAATACGATGGCGACCCGCGCTGGGCGTATGCGATGTGCATAACAGATCGGCCCTACGTGACGCACGCATTCCCGCTCGGCATCACCGCCGGCGCGACGGTCGATATCGAACCCGTCGTGCTCGGTGCGAAGGCCACATCGAAGTGGCGATTCACCGCGCCTACGGTCGCGGGGATCCACGGCGCGACGTTTCAACCGACTGCGAACGGACCGTCGACGAACCTCGTGCCGATCGTGGCGACGCGACTGAAAACGATATTGGAAATTGAACCGAACGACATGCCGAAAGAGGCGACGCGAATCGTGTTGCCGTGCGGCGTCAATGGCCGCATCGGCACCAAACGCGATCTCGATTTCTTCGCGTTCGCGGCCACGAAGGGCAAGGTGATCGCATTGGAAGTCTTCGCGCGGCGATTCGGTACGGTGCTTCGCTCGCAGCTCGATTCGACGATCGACGTGATGACACCCGACGGTAAAATCCTGATTTCCAACGACGACGCGAACGGGAAAGACTCGGCACTTTTGTTTACGCCACCCGCCGACGGCGAGTATCTATTGCGGATTCGCGACCTGAATAACAAGGGCGGCGCGGGGTTCGTCTACTTCCTCGAAGCGGACTTTGCGAAGCCCGATTTCACGATCAAAGCCGACCCATCGAAAGCGATGATCGGCCCCGGCAGCCGCACCGCGTGGTACGTGACCGTCGCGCGAACCAACGGCTTCGTCGGCCCCGTAACCGTCACCGTCGAAGGGTTGCCGAAAGGCGTGACCGTGAGCTTGTTGACGATCCCCGCAACGATGACGCAAGGGCTGCTCGTGATCTCCGCATCCGCCGACGCGAAAGGCGATGCGAGCGTCGTTCGCGTCGTCGGCACCTCCGACGCACTCGTTCGCACCGCTACGCCCATCGAGGAAATTTACATGCCCGGCGGCGGCCGCGGGCGCTTCGATGTCGGGATGCAAGCGGTGGCGATTACCGAACAATCGGACTTGCTGAACGTGAAAGTGGACGTCACCGAAATCGTGCTGAAGCCCGGCGAGGAAGTGAAAATCCCCGTAACGATCGCGCGGCGTGCGGACTACGACAAGCCGGTGTCACTCGATGTGATTTTGCGGCACCTCGGCCAATCGTACGGCAACCCGCTGCCGCCCGGCGTCACGATGGTCGAAGGCAAAAGCAAGACGCTCCTCGGCACCGGCAGCGTCGGCCACATCACCCTCAAAGCCGCCCCCGATGCCGCCCCCTGCGACCGCGTCCCCATCTGCGTGCAAGGCTACGTCGCGATCAACTTCGTCGTGAAGATCGGCTACGCCAGCGAACCGATTTTCGTGACCGTGAAGTAGCGAGGGACACTCCCACCGGGACAGCCCGGTGGCTCGTATGGCTCTACGAGCCACCGGGCTTGTCCCGGTGGGAGTCAACAAGAAGGCCGGCCCGTTTGCCGAGCATCACGGAATCAGCGAGTGATCGATCGTTTCGCTGCCGGCGCGGGTGGAGAGTGCGGGCAGAATGGCGGCGGCGGAGTAGTTGAGGAACCGGACCGAACCATCGCCGAAGAGCCAGTTTGCGCCGCCGGGGTGCGGACTCCAAAAGTGTTGCGTGTGGCAGCGATTCTTGAAATCGCCGGGGCCGTACGTCGAGGGCTTCGGGCATTCCGGCGCGATGATGTTGCGGTAGTCGACGACGGCCAGGGCACTGTCGTACGCGGACCACGCCCACCAGCCCCAATCTTGATCTTTCTCCGGGGACGGCGGACGTTCGCCGACCATCACCGTGTTGCTGGTGCCATCGGTAATCGAGACCATCGTCGTTGCGGAACTGCGGTAGAGGATGCCATCTTTCGGCCCGCCGAATTCCAAGTTCAAGTTCGTGTTCGATGGGCCGCGCAGGTAGCCACTGCCTTCGACGGCGAGATACGACGTCAGGCCAAATTTGTTGCCGATATGCTTGTAATGCCCGCCATCGGAGATGAAGTTCCCACGCGAATCGGAGGGGCACGTGTAGATCGACACCGCCCGTTGTTGTGCGGTTAACATGCCGATGTCGACGAGGTTTTGCTGTTCGATTTGCGGGAGAATCAGCGTCGCCCAACTTTTGTGCGGAAGCGGGTCCGGTGGCAACGGAATGTCGCTCGGTTCGCGAAAGTTCCAATATTCGTTGTAGGCGTGCGGAAGGTGTCGATTCGCGTCGTGATAGGTATGCAGCGCGAGGCCGAGTTGTTTGAGGTTGTTAATACACTTCGCACGAGCCGCCGCTTCGCGCACCTTCTGCACGGCGGGCAGCAATAACCCGATGAGGATCGCGATGATCGCGATGACGACGAGGATTTCGATTAATGTGAAACCCCGTCGAGCGAATCTCGCCATGGCGATTCTCCGACGGGGTATCGCGTGAAAACGTGTTCGTTACTTCGTTAAGACTTGGCCGGTGGCGGCATCGATGCGAACGTCGCCGATGACGAGGACGAGCTTGTCGCCGTCTTTCTCGTACTTCACATCGGACAGTTTCGTGCCCTTGAGGTTGTCGGCGGCGATTTCGAGGAGACGCCCTTCGGGAATCTTCGACTTCGCCGATTTGCCGACGAGTAACGCGACGTCCTTGTTGATGTCTTTGACGTCTTCGGGGTTTTGCTCGTCTTTGACCTTGAGGACGTCGCCGCCGGTCTGGCTGATCTCGACTTCGATGACGCGATTATTGCGCCAGAAGTAGAAGCCGAAGTTCGCGCCGCCCGTCTTGAGGCCTTCGACGCGACCGCGGAGCAGTTGCCCATCGGGCACTTGCGCCTGAGCGGCGATCAACGCGAGTTCGAATTCCGACAGCGTGGAGGTACCGCCCGTGCCACCTTTATCGGCGGCGACTGCGAAGCAGGTTGCGAGGCCGAAAGCCATCGCACAGAGGAAACGACGCATAACGAACTCCCAGTAGAGGTGCTGACTGAACACAGCTTAACGCAGATTGTCGAATAAGAGAAGAGATTTCTGGCGAAGTCAAAGTGAAATCGTACGCATTCTATCGAATGTGGCGATCTCGCGAAATTTCACGGCCGTATCGCTTGCGTCCATTGACCGCGTGGAACGTCGGTGTAAAATCGCACGAGAAGGCACGGGACGTACCCAGGCCTTACACGTCTCAACGCTTCGTATCGAAGAGGATCTTCACATGAATCGCATTCGCACCTGGGCCGTCGCCGTCGCCATCGCGATGGTCGCCCCCGCATTCGCCGAAGACGACAAGAAGCTGATCGCGTTCGACGCCACCAAGTTGGTCGGCGACTGGACGATTTCCGCCGGCAAGAAGATGGACAAAGATCTCAGCGACGACGCCAAGAAAGGCACGTACACCTTCACCAAAGACACGATCACTCTCAAAGAAGGCGACAAAGTGCTGTTCGCCTTCAGCTACACGATCGAAGCGAAGACGACCCCGATGTCGATCGATATGGAAATCAAAGAAGCCCCGATGGAAGGCCTGAAAGGCTCGAAAGCCAAAGGCATCCTCGAACTCAAGGGCGACGAACTCAAGCTGACCTACGACGGCACCGGCGGCGACCGCCCCAAGAAGTTCGACGACGATGCCGCATTCCGCTTCACGCTAAAGCGAACGAAGAAGGTCGAGAAGAAAGACGACAAGTAAGCCTTACGAGCCGCCGGGTTCATCCCCAGGTGATGCGAAGTTGCGGTTGACGGTGTTTTCGGGTCATCCTGGTTTTGGTTTCTTTATCCCAACGGGATTTTCAGCTATTAGCCCTGGGTCGCGGCTTCCGCGCACCCAGGGAACTGAGCAAATTTCCACCGACCCCGAAGGGGTCGTAGCGGCTTCCGCTCAGGCATGTGGTATCCCAAAGGGGCGATTCGCTCGTGAATCTCTCTGCGAATGATGGGCTGACGCCGCTACGACCCCATTCGGGGTCGGAGGAATTGCGAGCGTACCCCAGGTGCGCGGACGCGACCTGGGGCTAATCGCTGCTATCCCTCCGGGATAAAGAAAAAGCACAGCCCACTGGAGGACATTCCAGTAGAAATCGGCTGGCATCGCCGCAACAGAAACGGGAACATTCATTTCGCGGAAATTCGATGAAAAGGCCAACTTCACGTCACCTGGGGAATACCCTATTGAATCGCAATGCCGTTACGGAACGTGGAAAGCGCACACCATCCGAATCGGAAACAGCAAAATACAAGCGAAAGAATCGTTCGCGTTTTCCTTATTCGTGTAATTCGTGTGATTCGTGGTGAATTCGGGGCAGGCGCGATAACGTGTTGCGTTTTGTGGGTTTCCCTTGCTTGCGCTGCGGGCTGGCACGATTCCGAAGCGGAAACTGCAAAATACAAGCAAAAGAATCGTTCGCGTTTTCCTTATTCGTGTATTTCGTGTGATTCGTGGTGAATTCGGGATCCCGCTCGAAGTCGAGACGGGCGGATTTCTTGTTCTTCTTCGTCGTGCAGATAGGATAATCTCGGATCGATGGAATTCGCTCCTTCGCCCGTTGGACCCCTCACTCAGGACAACCATGGCTTCGCCACTGACTGTGGTCATTTTCGGGGCATCTGGCGACCTTACGTCGCGGAAACTGATCCCCGCACTATACAACTCGGACCGCAAGAATCGCCTTCCTGCTGAGGCAAAGATTCTCGGCGTCGCACGCAGCGGCTTCACGACGGAGCAGTTCCGCGAGAAGATGAAAGCGAAATTCATCGAGTATCACAAGGATCAGTTCGATCCCATCGTGTGGGAGCGCTTCGCGGCACGGCTGCACTATGTATCCGGAGATGTCGGCGAGAATGCGGCCCCGCTTCAGGCGTGGTTCGACGAACACGAAGGCGCGAGCGGTGGCCGACGCTTGTACTATTTGTCCGTGAAACCGGAGCTTTACCCGAGCCTCAGTCGCGGCCTCGGTGCCATCGGTTACAATAAGGAAATCGGTGGCTATCGCCGGCTGATCGTCGAGAAGCCGTTCGGTCACGACATGGAGAGCGGTAAGGAACTCAACGCGATTCTGCACGAGAATTTCCGCGAAGATCAGCTTTACCGGATCGACCATTACCTCGGTAAGGAAACCGTCCAGAACATCATGATCTTCCGGTTCGCAAACACGCTGTTTGAACCGCTCTGGAACTACCAGTACATCGATCACGTGCAGATTACCGTTGCGGAAACGGTCACCGTCAAAGATCGGCTCGCGTATTACGACACGAGCGGCGTCATCCGCGACATGATCCAGAGCCACTTGCTGCAAGTCATGACGCTCGTCGCGATGGAAAGCCCGAATCGCTACAACGCCGACAACCTCCGCAACGAGAAGATGAAGGTTCTCGATAGCATTCCCGTTTCGCCGATCGAAGCGGCCGCGAAGGTCGTTGCTGTCGGCCAATATGCAGGCTACCGCGAGGAATTGATCGCGCTCAAAGACAAGCTCATGAATGAAGGCAAACAGTTCGAAGCCGACGCGATCAATCCGGACTCGAAAACGCCAACGTACGCGGCGGTGCGGCTGACCGTCGAGAACGGTCGTTGGAAGAACGTGCCGTTCTACATCCGCTCCGGGAAGGGCATGAAGAGCCGTTACAGCGAGATCATGATCCAGTTCCGCTGCCCGCCGCACCTAATGTTCCCGTTGCCGCCCGGCGAGATTCTCCAGTGCAACCGCATGACGCTCGTTCTGCAACCGAACGAAGGGATTACACTGAATTTCCAGACGAAAGTGCCCGACGTCGAAGGGACGCTATTGCAGCCGCGCGACCTGTCGTTCAACTATCGCCAGGCGTACGACGACAAGGCGCTTCCCGAGGCGTACGAGCGGATGTTGCTCGACGCGATTCAGGGCGATGCGTCGTTGTTCCTGCGCAGCGACGAAATCGAACGCGCCTGGGAACTGATGGACCCGCTGATTGCGGCGATGACGAGCGCGAGTGCGCCGATCCCTGAAAGCTACCCGATCGGCTCGCAAGGGCCGACCGGTGCCGATGAACTCCTCGGTGCGGAAGGTCGAAAATGGCAAGTGATCCAGTAGTTACCGAACCGATTCTCGTCGGGTTGATTATGGGTTCCCGGTCGGACTGGGACACCATGCGTCACACCGCCGCGATGCTAATTGCGCTGGAAATTCCGCACGAAGTCGAAGTCGTGTCGGCGCACCGCTCGCCGGACAAGCTGTTCGATTACGCGGAAGGTGCGGAGTCGCGCGGCCTGGAAGTGATTATCGCGGGTGCGGGTGGGGCCGCGCATTTGCCGGGGATGTGTGCATCGAAAACGATCCTCCCCGTGCTCGGCGTACCCGTCGAATCGGCGATGCTCCGCGGCCTCGATTCGCTGTTGTCGATCGTGCAAATGCCGGGCGGCGTCCCCGTCGGCACGCTCGCTATCGGCAAGGCGGGGGCGAAGAATGCGGCCTTGCTCGCCGCCGCGATTCTCGGTGCGAAGCACCCCGCGATTCGCGACCGTTTGCGTCGCTTCCGCCAACAGCAAACGCAAGATGTGATCGATGGCTCGGACCCGAGGGTTTCGTCGTGAAGATCGGCATACTCGGTGGCGGCCAACTCGGCCAGATGATGGCATGGGCCGCACATCCGCTCGGTATTCAGACGACCGTGCTGGACCCCGCCGCGAACCCGTGCGCGGCATCGTTGTGCGAGCATATTCGCGGTGAATTCGACGATCTTCAGGCTCTGTATTCGCTGTCGCAAGTCTCGGATGCGATCGCGTACGAGTTCGAGAACGTGCCGATCGAAACCGCCCGGTGGTTGGCCGAACGGATACCCGTTTATCCGCCACCGCGGGCGCTCGAAGTCTCGCAAGATCGCATCGTCGAAAAGACGTTTTTCCACGACCTTCGCATCCCGACGCCGCCGTTTGCTGCGGTCGATACCCGCGACGATTTCGATGCCGCGATTCGGCGGATCGGCTTGCCCGCGGTGATGAAAACGCGACGCTTCGGCTACGACGGCAAGGGCCAAGCCGTCATTCGCACGCCCGCCGATGTCGAGGCCGCGTGGACTTTGCTCAACGGGCGACCGCTGATCCTCGAAGGCTTCGTGCCGTTCGTTCGCGAACTGTCGATTCTTGCGGTGCGGTCGCAAATGGGCGAGTCGAAATTTTATCCACTCGTCGAGAACGAGCACCGCGACGGCATGTTGCACAAATCGCTCGCACCCGCGCCGAACCTCACGCACGAACTGCAAAATGAAGCCGAAACGTACGCCCATCGCGTTCTCGATGCTCTGGATTACGTCGGCGTGCTGGCCATCGAGTGGTTCGATGTTGGCGGGCAACTGATCGCGAATGAGATGGCCCCGCGCGTTCACAACTCGGGCCATTGGACCATCGAAGGTGCGGTCACCAGTCAGTTCGAGAACCACATGCGTGCCGTGATGGGTCTGCCGCTCGGCTCGACCGATTTGCTCGGCCACTCGGTGATGTTCAACCTCATCGGCGATCACCCGCCGTTCGCGGACATCCTGAAAATGCACCGCGCGAAACTGCACTGGTACGGAAAAGAGCCGCGACCCCGCCGCAAAATCGGCCACGTCACGTTCGCGATGGACACCGCCGCCGAACGCGATGGCATCGTTCGAGAATGGGCTACAAAACGTTTTTAGTCGTTGGTTGATCGTTGTTAGTTCACCAGAAACGCCGCGAACGTTTTCGACTCCACAATCTTCTCGTCGGTGTCCACGAACACCAGATACATCGCGCTGCCTTCGAACGTCTCGACCACTGACAGCGCTTTGTCAGTTGGCAACACGCTGGCGGCTTTGGTGAGGCTATCGGCGAGGTAACCTTTCTTGGCGATAACCGTGGCACTGCGGCGGCCGGTCAACCCGAGGCCAGTTTTGGGGTCGAGAACGTGCGAATACCGAACGCCCGCGATTTCCACGAACTGGAACAAATCGCCCGAAGTCGACACCGAGGCATTCGCGAGTTTCACTGTGCGGGTGGGTCGCCCTTTGCCAATCGGAGCAATGTCGACCGTCCAACCGTCGCGGCCGGGCGGGGCGTCGCCGACGGTAATGTCGCCACTCGCGGCAACCATCGCGGATGGGCAGCCGTGCGCTTTCAGGACCGCGAGTGCCTCGTCGGCGGCGAATCCTTTGCCGATGCCGCCGAAATCGAGCCGCATTCCGGCGACTTGTAGTCGCACGAGTTTCTTGTCGCGATCGAGTACGATTTTCGCGTAACCGACTTTCGCCATTGCGGCCTTCAGAACCGTAACATCGGGCAGCGACTTCGTTTTACGGCTTTCCCGCCAGAGCAAACTGAGCGGGCCGACGCTGACATCGAACGCGCCATCGCTCGCTTTCGAGACATCGAGCGCGTGCCCCAGCACGGTACACAGGTCGCCACTGATCGCGAATTCCTTGTCGGGGGTGGCATCGTTCGCAACGCAAATCCGCATGACCTCGCTGCTGGCGCGATAGTCGCTCAGGACCAGTTCGAGATCGCGGATTCGCTGATACGCCGCCCGTACCGCCTTCACAGCCGCGGCTTTCTCCGCGGCATACAGCACGACGCGGAACGTCGTGCCCATGTGATTTTCTTCGTACTCGTAGCGGATCGGATTTTCCGCTCCACGACAATGCCCGAACGGAACGCCAACTGGTATAAAGGTCAACACGGTCAGTAGCAGTGTCCGATAAATGGTCACGGTGACTTCCCTCCAATGGCTGTTGCCTTCTGATGTAGCTGGCCTCTTTGAGGCCGGTTTAGAGTCTGACTCTTAGGGCTTGTCAGACTTCCGGGGTCACAGACCCCAGCTACAACAAGAGTGACATATGCCATTGGACTTCCCTCTGCCGTTCGCTTTTTTCGGTCCGTTGTTGACAGCATCCGCACAATCAGAGACGCTATCAGTATGAGATACGCTTTTTTAGCTGCAATCCTGGTCTGCGTCGTTGCACTCGCAACGGTGTCGGCCGACAACACCAAGCCGATATTGGTGCCGAAGAAGGTCGAGCTTCCCCCGAAGAATTTTACGCAAGATCTCGTCGAAGGCATCAAGTTCGAGATGGTTTACGTGCCGGGTGGCGAGTATGTGATGGGCAGCCCCGATGGCGAAGCGGGTCGCGGGAACGACGAAGGCCCGCAACACAAGGTCGCACTGAAACCGTTCTGGATCGCGAAATGCGAAGTGTCGTGGGATGAGTACGATTCGTTTTGGAAGAACGAATCGCTGGCACAGCCATCGAAAGACCCGCCGTTCAATACCGTCGCGGATGCACTGACTCGCCCGACGAACCCGTACGTGCCCGAAGACTACAAGCACGGCCGCGAAGGTTTTCCCGCGATCTGCATGGGGCATCATGCCGCGATGATGTACTGCCACTGGTTGCGAGCCGTGACGAAGCGCGGCTACCGTCTGCCGACCGAAGCCGAGTGGGAATACGCCTGCCGTGCCGGTTCGCAAAGCGCTTTCAGTTTCGGGGACGCCAGCAAGATCGGCGATTTCGCACAGTTCAAAGACAATTCCCCCGACGAAGATCATGCCAAAGGCACGACGGCGAAGTGCGGCAGCAAGAAACCGAACGCCTTCGGCATTCACGACATGCACGGCAACGTGGCCGAATGGGTAATCGACCATTATGATGCGGAGTTTTACGGCAAGTGCGCGACGAAGCCGCTGAGCCTGCAACCGGTGGTGAAGCTCACCGATAAGAAGTGGTCGCACGTCGTTCGCGGTGGCTCGTTCAAAGACCCCGCGACGTTGTGCCGATCCGCCGCGCGGCGTTCCTCCGATGCAAAGTGGATGTACAAAGACCCGCAATCGCCGCGGAGTATCTGGTGGTTGACGAACATGGATCAAATCGGCTTCCGGATCGTGTTGCCCGTCGAGGAACAACTCGATTTGCTCGATCTGAAGCCGATGGTCGTGAAGAAAGCCGAGCACGACCCGATTGTCGACGAAGACAAATAGCGAACTGCCTCGAAACCGTTTCTCCCTTTATTCTCTGGAGCTTCTCTCATGACCGATTCGAAAACGCGCCGCGATTTCATGAAAGCCGCCGGCGCTGTTGCCGTTGCGGCCTCGGTTGTCCCGACCGTTCACGCGGCCGGTACGGACATCATCAAAGTCGGCCTCATCGGCTGCGGCGGACGCGGTCGCGGTGCGGCACAGGACTGCCTGAAAGCCGATAAGTCGATTCAGATTACCGCCGTCGCCGACGTGTTCCTCGACCGCGCACAGGGCTTCGCGAAGGGCCTCAAGGAAGGCGGCTTCAAAGACCGCGTCGATATCGGCGATCGCGTCTTCGGTGGCCTCGATGCCTACCAAAAGTTGATCGCATCGGGCGTCGATCTCGTCATCCTCGCCACGCCGCCCGGCTTCCGCCCGACGCACCTCGAAGCCGCGATCACCGCCGGTAAGCACGTATTCACCGAGAAGCCCGTCGCCGTCGATGCCCCCGGCATTCGCAAGGTACTCGCACTCGTCGAAGTCGCGAAGAGCAAGAACATCGCCGTCGTCGCTGGTACGCAACGTCGCCACCAGAAGTCTTACCTCGAAGTGTACAAGCGAATCCAGAACGGCGACATCGGCGACATCGTCGGCGGTCGCTGTTCGTGGAACAATGCGGGGATCTGGTTCAACAAGCGGGAAGAGAACGTCACCGATGTCGTGTATCAACTGAAGAACTGGTACCACTTCGTCTGGCTATGCGGCGACCACATCGTCGAACAGCACGTTCACAATCTGGACGTCATCAACTGGTTCATCGGCCAACACCCGGTTCGCGCAACGGGTATGGGCGGTCGCATCGGTGGGCACGCGGCACGGCCAAACGGCGAATCGAAGGAAGTCGGTAACATCTTCGACCACTTCGCCGTCGAGTACGAATACGGCAACAAAGTCGAGATCGCCAGCTACTGCCGCCACTACCCCGGCCCCGGCGATGTGTCCGAGATGGTCGTCGGCACCAAGGGCACGATCCGCACCGCGAGCGGCGGCCACTTCACCCTCAACGGCAAGGAAATCTACTCGGCCGATCAAGATAACAAGGACACGTCGCCGTACGTTCTCGAACACGTCGCCATGGTCAACAGCATCAAGGCCGGCAAGCCGCTGAACGAACTGCAATCGGTCGCCGAAAGCACCATGACCGCAATCATGGGCCGCATGTCGACGTACACCGGCGAATCGCTCACGTGGCAAAAAGCCCTCGCCAGCAAGCTCGACACGATGCCCGCCAACCTGTCGCTCGATATGGAACTGCCCGTGCCACCCGTCTCGGTGCCCGGTAAGACGAAGTTCGTGTAAGCGATTTCAATTGCCCGAAGCGCGGAACCTCTCGCGCTTCGGGTATGTTTGCCCATTCTCAGAACTGCGGGATCTTGACGCGGTCGCCACCCTTCATCGCCGATTCGTGCGCGCAGATTCCAACGAGCGTCCAGTTCGCGCTAGTGACAGCATCGGGGAACGCGGGCTGTTCGCCGAGTGCGGCCATCAGGAAATTGTGCGTCAGGTGCGGATGGCTGCCACCGTGGCCGCCACCTTGCAGGAACGAAAGATGGTCGGCGTCCTGAATTGCCGCGGGCATCGTGAACTGTTGGATCGGGGCGGGCAGTAACTTGGCGTAATCGGGCACTTTCACACGCACCGGAATTTGCGGTTCCGGGATCGGCTTCTCTGGCGTGCTCTTCGTGTGAATCACCGGGTCTTCGCCTTCGACCTGTTGCCACTCGAAACTCTTCTTGGAACCGGTCGCATCGAAGCTCTCGCGATATTGACGCGCCGTGTCGAACAAGCTGCGCGTCACCTCGGCGACGACATCCGAACCGCAAATCTTAAACGTGGCAGTTTGAATCGCGAACGGGGAATTGTACTTGGAAACGAGGTCTTCGCGGATGCGGCCCGACCCGTGGCAGACGACGCTTTCGGCGAGTGCGGGCTGACCCGGCTTGCTGAGCAGCGCGAGGCACGGGCTGACGCAGTGCGTGGCGTACCACATCGGCGGCAGGCCCGGCCAGTAGTTCGGCCAACCGTCCATATCTTGTTGATGGCTGCCGCGCAGGAACTGAATGCGGCCGAGTTCGCCCTTCTCGTAAAGCTCTTTCACGAACAGATACTCGCGGGCGTACACGACGGTTTCCATCATCATGTACGTCTTGCCGGTCTTCCGCGTCAGTTCGATAATCTCGCGAATATCGTTCGGGTCGGTCGCCATCGGCACCGTACACGCGACGTGCTTGCCAGCCTTCAGTGCGGCGATACTTTGCGGGCCGTGGTCGGGGATCGGGCTGTTGATGTGAACCGCATCGACTTTCGGATCGCGAAGCAAATCCTCGAAGCTCGTGTAGCGTGCGGGGATGCCGTATTTATCCCCGCAGGCATCGAGTTCGGCTTTGTTTCGGCGGCAGATCGCGTACATCTCCGCGTTCGGGTGCGCCTTGTAAATCGGGATAAATTCGGCCCCGAAACCGAGGCCCACAATCCCCACGCGGACAGTCTTCGTACTCATCGGAACAGCGACCTCAAAAGGGAGTTTATGAGGTAGCTGTTATATTGACTCGCGCAGAAACGTTACATTAGCACTACATCTGTCGAGGTTCACTCAAGGCACTTCGCGGACTTTGGAATTCCAAGGCGATCGAGTCTTATTCGCGAAAAGGAACCGTTCTCGGGATCGATTGCATTTTCAGCAATCAGACGCCGTAGGTCGTGGCCGAAGAGGCTTTGCGATGAGGCCCGACAGAGTATCCGCGACAAAAACCCGGAAAGTTTGATGGTTCCGCGCAATAGCACTGTCGGGCCTCCCAAAGCCTCCGGCCCGACCTACAAAACTACAAAACCAGTTTTTATGTTCCGCGCGATAGCACAGTCGGTGCCCACCCAAAGCCTCCGGCCCCGACCTACAAAACCAGCGAGGAGAGTAAAAATCCCGTCCTCGCCATAAACTTTTTCCAAACAGGTGGATTCGCCGAATTCGTTACAAGACCCGCGCTGTAGTGCTAAACAGTCCGATCCTGCTTGCGTTTCTTCTTGCTCGATCCGTTCCGTTCGGCGACCACCTTCGTTGCAGTAACGGCCCCTTCCGGCGCTTTTGCGAAGCTCATCCAGTGTTTCGTTGGGGTCATCCCGATGGCTAACAGCAATGCGTGCGAGACCCAGAGACACGAACAGACGAGTGCCAGGGTGTTGTCGAAGCCATAAGCATGCAAGCCGATGCCGAGTTGATTGGTGCCGAACCAACTCCAAACGGTAATCATGCTGCCGACGATGGTGAGTAATGCGATCCCGCGGGTTTTGACGAGGCCCGCCCACCGCGAGTGCAGAATGAGTGCGTTCCAGATCACGATCAGCACGGCCCCGTTCTCCTTGGGATCCCAGCCCCAGAAGCGACCCCACGATTGATCCGCCCAGATACCGCCGAGGACAGTGCCGACGAAGCTGAGCAGCGTGGCGAAGCAGACGACGCCGTAGAGCATTTTGCCGAACGCTTTATTCGCTTCGGCATTAATTGATGGCGTGAACATCCCTGCGATCACGTAGATCACACCGAGAGCGCCCGCGACGAACGTGGCGGTGTAGCCGAAGGTCACGCAGGTCACGTGCGTGGCCAGCCAGAAGTTCGTGTCGAGTACGGCCTGCATCATTTCGAGCGTGTCGCCACTTGCACCGATCTGGTGCGAAACGATCGTCGTGGCCACGCCGAGTGTCGCGCCGAGCAAGTTGCCAATACCGATTGGGTACAGTCGTTCGAGCAATATCCCGAGCAACACGCAGCCGAAGCCGATGAAGATCGACGACGAGTAAAGGTTCGTCACGAAGACGAGCCAGCGTTCTTGCAGGTACATGCGGGCGATCAGTGCGACAAAGTGAATCACCGCCGTGAAAACCAACATGCGGAATGCCGCTCGACGCAGTTCGTCCGTGCAACCGAACCAACTCGCGATACAGAGCAAAACCGCACCGATGTACAAAAAGAGACACACATAGAACGGTGCGAAGCCGTTGTACATCGTCTCGAGCCGCGTTCTCGCAAGGCTCATTCCAGGAACGGAAACCTTGGTCGAATAGTCTTCGATCAACTTGTTGAAATCGTCCGGCTTCTTGTTGCGGTACGCTTGAATGATCCCCGTCCAGAAAGCGATCGATGGCGACTCGGCGGAGAGTTCGATCATCTTCTCGCGGAACATCTGTTCGACGAGAGCTCGTTGCTCTTTGGGCAACGTTTCGATATTGTCGATGTTGATATCCGCTTTTTCCGCGATGTGCGCCTTCGCGGTATCGCGATACTTCTCCAGTGCGTCTGGCAGCGTCGACCATTTCGGATTTTCGCCCGTTGGCGCGATGTTCATCGGTGCGTTGACCGTCGAAAGTTCGATGAACACTTTCATGCGTTCGGCGACTTCGATGATCTTCACATCGTACAGATCGCGTTTTACGAGCGGTTTCTTCTGCGAAGCACTAGCCACTTTCAAGAGAAGTTCTGCATTCTCGCTGAACTCTTCGAGTGCATATAGCAACCCTTTCCGTGGCTCGAGCTTGAGTAGTGCGAGCACTTGGTCGTTCTCGATTTTGAACACCTTGTACTTCCACGCGACCCCCTTCTTTTCCGGGCCGCCGCTCGTCATCACATCGAGCAACCATTGAATCGCGGGCACCTCAATCTTCACATCACCGTTGGCAGTGGTGATAGTTTCGATTGTCGTTTCTCCAGCGCTGATCGAACGCAAACTGACGCGAGCAACGGTGTCGAGCGGCTTGACGCGGCCGCCATCGACGACGGGAATCTGCCCGAGGCCCTTCAGGTTGTACGGCTGCGTGGCGGGCGACATGTTGCTGATCGAATACAGAACAAACACGACAGCAAGCCCAATGCCGAGCCACGGGAGGTAGCGGGCGGTGCCCGTTTTCGGCACGTATTCGTTGTTAGATGCCTTCATGAGTTGGCTGAACTCGGCGATCCGAACCTTGCGCAGGAACGCAATCAGGTAGATGCCGAAGTGGATCGTCATCCCGAGCGTGACCATGATGCACGAGATGTACGGGATCAGCCAACCGGGGTTGCGCACGACTTGCAGAATTGTCGTCGTTTCGGTTTTGTCGTCGAAGCCACCCTGATAAAACGTCTCGCCGCCATAGCGGAGCGGTTCGTTCATCGCGATGCGGTGTTCGCGATCGACTTCGTTCGCCGGATCGACGAGTCGAATGTCGCTCGAGTAGTTCTTGGGTTTATTCGTACCTATATATCGATCGAAACGGAACTTATTCAGGTGAACGCTGAACGGCTTGTAGTATCGCGTGTTTCGCAATGCGATCGAATACTTCTTGCCATCGACCGTGAGCGTATCGGGTTTGTGGTAACGCGAAAGCAAGTACGTACCGAGCGATTCCTCGGTGCCTTTGCGGAACATCGTCACGTAGGCGGACGGCAGGTCGATCTTCTGTTCGGTACTGACACCCGATACTTCTGGGCGGTATTCGACGATGTCCGTCAGGCCTTGTCCTGCGGTCGCAGGGTTCTTGTCGCCCGGCTCGACGGCACGCATGTCGGAGTTCTTGAAGTAACTCACAATCCGCAGATCGACGGGCAATTGCGGGTCGGAAAACCGCTCGCCGATGTGGATGCGTGCTTCCGGAATCACCACGACGGTATCGCTATCTTTCGCGGACTTGTCCTCAAACGAGAATTCGTACGTGCGCGTGTCTTCGGCAAAGTGGACCGTCTGCCCCTCGTCGATCACCATACGTTGCTCGACTTGTTTCATTCGCGTGATCGCTTCGCCGACGAACAATAATATCAGGCCCGCGTGGATAATCATTACGCCCGAACGCTTCCACGTCAGGCGGAAACGAACGAGGTGCGCGGCAATTAAGTTCGTGAGCATCGCGAAGCCGATGAGCTGACCGGCAGGGAACGGTATCGCGACGTACGACGGGAGCGACCATTCTTTCGGGAACCAGAAAAACACTTGCAGGAATTTCAACACGAGATCGAGTTCGATCCAAACGAACTTCGACCAAAAGTATTGATCGACGACCGTCCAGATGCCGTTGTTCATCTGCGCGAGCGTGCCGAAAAACACGAGGACGAGCGACATGCTGAACAGCACGATCGTCAACTGCAACGAGGCAATCGGCTTCAAGACGTACTTGATCTGATTCCACAGCGACGTTTTTGGCTCGGTTTTCGCGGGTATATCGAGTATTTCGTTTGTCATTCGTGTGTGCCTTGCGTGATGTCACGAGAGAGAGTTCGACACATTATTTTTGCATCATCGGTGGGCGGGCCATCACCGGATTCGTCGGGCCGCTCATGTCGACCATCAACCCTTTGACGTTCTTCCCTTCGATCGCTTTCGTGTACTGTCCCATCGCTTCGGGTGTGAAGTTCTTGATGCCTACTTGGCCCGCCCAACGTGCGACGTTTGCAGTCATGCCGCCCATTGCGGGTGTCACGGTCATCAGAAAAGGGCTGTCGGCGGGGCCGAACTGAATCGTCTCGGCGGCCATCTTCGCGCGGTTCTCGCCGGCGTTCTTCCAACCTGCGGGGAGATCCCACTCGGGAAGTCCCTTCAACCCTTTGGGGAAGCGCACGGTCTTGAACAACTTTTCGAGGTCGGCGGCATACGGTGTGAGTGCGTCCGATTTTCCAATCAGTTTGAAGAACCACTGCGGTTCGTCGCTCGGGAAGATCGCTCCGACGATGCGGAAATCGCCCGTCGTCGCCACACCGGGTACAGCAGGCTTCGCTTCGTCCGCTTTCGGTACGGTGTACGTTTTCGTCTTATCCGAATCACCGCAACCGATGAGCGTAGACAACGCAACGACGAATGCCGCAGAGATTCGCATAGGTATACCTTGTTCAGCAGCCGATGAGCGGCGGTGGTGGGCTATGTTGCATTGTCCGCACAATCTCGCAACTCGTCAACGCGAAATCGCGGGATGGCGCTTTCATTCAATTATAGCGTTCGGCGGAGTTTGTGGACGACATCGCCGTCTTGAACGAGCACGAGATCGGCCATGCCGAGGAACAAACCGGTGCCGACGACGCCGGGCATTTCATCCAAAATGGTATCGAGTCCGACGACATTCGCGATCGGCTTCACGATGGCGTGCAAGATCGGGTTGCCGTTATCGGACAGCACTGGGTTGCCATTTTCCGAGAGGATTTCCGATGGCATTCCGAGCTTAGCCAAGCGATGTTGCACGAACTTCACCGCGAACGAAAGCACTTCGATCGGCAGTTTGCCACGCGAGCCGAGTTGGCCGACGCGCTTCTCCGCAATGCGTTCCGGGCCGATTAGAATTACCAATTTTTTCGACGCCGCGGCCACGATCTTTTCGCGGACGAGTGCCCGGCCATAGCCTTTAATCATGTTCAGATGCGGATCGACTTCATCGGCCCCATCGAAGGTGAAATCGAGTGGCAACGTGCTGCCGAGTTCGACGAGCGGGATACCGAGTTCGGTCGCCATCGTCGCGATTTTATTTGAAGTCGGCACCCCCGCAACCTTCAACCCCGCTCGAACGCGAGCGCCGAGGCCACGTAGAAATCGCTCCGATGCCGCCCCCGAGCCGAGGCCAATGGTCATACCGTCCACGACGAGCCGAAGTGCCACATCGACGTTGGTCATGATCGCTCGCGTTGAAGAAGATTCCGGGGTGAGAACATCTCTATTTAGAGCCTAAGCAGTAAAGTGTACCCTTGTCGGTGCCGACTAGCAAACAGTCGCTCGACACGGCGGGGGAGCCGGTCACTTCGCTGTCGAGGTTCAGCACCTGAACCTTGTTGCCGGTCTTCAGATCGAGCACGTAGAACTGCCCTTCGCTCGAAAGGCAGCCGACGTACACGCGGTTGCCCACGATGATCGGCGAGCCATCGACGTTGCCATCGGTGAGGTAGCTCCAGCGTTCCTGGCCGGTTTCGCGATCGAGTGCGTAAATCTTCTTGTCGCGGTTGCCGACGACGACGAGTTTGTCGCTGACAGCGGCGGAGGAATAGAACGGCTGCTGCCGTCGCATCGCCTCGAAACTCCAGAGTTTCTTGCCGTTCTTCACGTCGATGGCGATCATCTGGTTCGACATGGTGCCGACGAACGCTTCGTTACCAATCAGCGCCGCCGTCGCGCCTGCCTGCCCGCCGATCTCGACGTTGCGAATTTCCTTGCCCGTGTTGGCATCGACGACGTGCAAGATGCTGTCGCAACCCGCGACGAAGGTCATGTCGTCCTTGACCGCCGGCGTGCCGTTGACGGGGCCATCGATCTTGAACTCCCACACCTTCTTGCCTTCAGCGGAGACGCAGTACAGCGTCGAATCGTGCGAGCCGAGCAGGATGTTTTCCTTGTGGAAGTTGACGCCCGCCACGATCTCGCCCATCGTCTCGAAGGTCCAGACGAGCTTGCCATCGGTGGCGTTGAAGCAGTGCAGTTTGCCATCAGAATCGCCCACGTACACGCGATTGTTTCGCACGCCTGGCGAGGCTTTGATCGGCGCAGCAACGGCCGTCTTCCAGCGTTGTTTGCCGGTTTTCAGATCGAGCGCGTAAACGTGTTTGTCGGTCGAAGCCACGTAAACGACGCCATCGACGATGGCCGGTGCGCCTTCGATGGCGTTGCCCGTTTTGAACGTCCAGAGTTCCTGGAGTTGTTCGGGGAGCGTCGCCACGGCGGAGCCGGTCATCTCGGCATTCGCACGAAATACCGGCCAGTTCGCGGCTTTCTCTTTAGCGGGCGCGTCGGCAGAGCGCACGGTTCCCACGATGGCGATCGCGAGGATTGGCAAACTGCGAAGGAGAATCCGAAACATGCGTCGCTCCTGAAAAGTGGCATCACCAAGCCGCACGGTAGATGCTGAGAATATCGGTTTCGGTAACGGGGCGGGGGTTGAAGCGGGCCGTCCATTGCTGGTTGGCTTCCTCGGCTAACAGCGGCAGGATACTCTCGCTGACACCGCACTCTTTCAGCGAAGTTGCCAGCCCCGCGGCGCGTACGAACGCCGACACGCGCTCGGCGAGTGGCTCGGAACCACCGTAAATTTCCGCGTATCGTGCCTCGGCAACAACGGCGTTGAAGCGGATCACGTGCGGGAGCATCAGGCCAATGGCGGTGCCGTGCGTGATGCCGTAATGAGCGGTCAGTGGGTTCGCGCAACTGTGGCAGACGCCGAGCATCGCGCCTTCGATCGCCATTCCCGCAAAGTGCGAGCCGATCTGCATAGCGGCTCGTGCCAACAAGTGATTGGGCTGCGAAAGTACAATCTCGAAATTCGGTTCGAGTTCGCGCCATGCGGCGAGTGAATGCGCACGCGAAATCGGGTTCGCTTTGGTGCTGACATACGATTCGATCGCGTGCGCGATCGCATCGATTCCCGTGACGGCGGTGACGGATCGCGGTTGCGACAGCGTCACTTCCGGATCGAGAATCGAGATGCGGAACGCCGCTTTTTTGTCTCCGCACGCCATCTTCATGTGCGAAGACGCATCGGTAATCAGCGCGTAACTCTGGGCTTCGCTGCCGGTGCCCGATGTGGTGGGCACCCCGATCGAAGGCAGCATCGGTTTGGTGGCGCGGCCGTGGCCTTTGTAGTCGGCCATCTTTCCGCCGTTGGTCAGCAGAAAGTTGATGCCCTTCGCGCAGTCCATCGACGAGCCACCGCCGACGGCAACGATCAGGTCGATCGCATGTTGCCGGGCGCGTTCGACGCCATTTTGCACTTCGACATCGGTGGGGTTCTCTTTCACGCCATCGAACGTCGTGACGTAAAGCCCGGCTTCGCGGAGCGACGCCACGGCGCGTTGCGGGTGGCCGACGTGTTCCAAGCCGGGATCGGTGACCATCAGGACGCGCGAACCGCCGAGGGAACGTGCGAGTTCCCCGAGGCGGTTCATTCCACCGGCTTCGACGATCACTCGACCGAGCGGTTGGTAGTCGAACGGTGCCAATCCAACATCATGCGATGGCGAGCGCACGTTGTTTATAAAGGTGGGTGAAAAGGTTTCCTTCATGCGGCTGGTCCCAGGTCAACCGGTTGGTTGGCAGCGGGCCGATATTCAGCCGCTCAATGTTCGAGCACGCCATCGCTTCGGCGATGAACGCGGGGTCTTCGGTCAGCACCGTCGCGGCCAGGGTATACCCGATCCGCTTGAGCACATCCGCCTGCGGACATTCTATGACGCTGGCGTACGGGAACAAAAACTCCTTGTTCGCGAGTGAGTGCTCCGCAGACTGACAGCGGATAATCGTCGGCAAAAGGTACGCGATTCGGCCCACTTTGACGAGCCGGGGCGTACCGCGGATTTGCAGCGTCACATCGGTCGCCCCAGGTGTCTGAAGGCCTTGCGTGACCATGTTGTCGATCGCCTCGGCGACTTCCGGCTTCGCGAACGCACTGATTTCGCAAGCCGGGTCGTCCCAGGCGCGGACTTTCGCTTTCGCCAGTCGTTCGGCGAGTGCGTGCGCGATTTTGTCGGCGTTCTTCGGCGTATACACCGCCGAGGCGTTCACGCAAGCACGGCCACCGTTCGCGGCAATCGAATCGATGATGAGATCGATGTACTTCTCGTAGTTGTCCGCCTGATCTTCGCCGAAAATTAGCTTGCTGTAGCCAGTGCCGTGAATTTCGACGCGATGATCGTTCTTGTACGGTGCCATCGTGCGATCGTCGCCGAACGCCATGCTGCGGCCGCAGAGCCGCAGAATCTCCGACGAACCGACGTGATCGGTCGGCAAGAAACCGAGGACGCTCGCGGGGATCCCCGCCTTGATGAACGATTGCAGCACGCGCATCGGCGTCCACGGTTCCTCGCGGCCGGGCTTCAACAACAACGGCATCTTGAACGCAATCGTCGGCACCCACAGCGAATGCACGCCGGGGGAGTTCGACGGCAGCACCGCCCCGAACACATCCGTCGTCGGGTAGAACGCCTGCATCCGGCCCGATGAGGTCGTGTATCCTTTGTCGAGTGCTTCCACGTTCAGGCCACGGGTCAACCCGGCGATGACTTCCTCGATGTTGCCGAGGACGTAGTGAACCTTGCGTGCGTTTCGGTCGCAGAACACCATCGGCGAACCGGTTGTGGCCGAGAGATTTTTGACGTACTCGTCGAAGGTCAGTTCCGCATCGCCGCACGGCAGCGTGGCGTTCAGGAAGTAATCGGCCGCCTTCTTGTACATCGCCAGAATGTCGCGGATTGGGATCGCTGAGAGTTCTTTGTGCGCACGGACCATGCCGCTGATGTCGCGAGAAATTTGGCTGCCCGTCACCTGGCTCACTTCCGCAACCGGTTCGCCGGTCACGTGGTGAACGAGCGTCGCTTTATCGAGGCTCGTGTACGACTTTCCGAAACGCAATGCGGGAATATGAATCATCGGCGGGTGTCCTCACACGTAACGTCTGGCAGGTGAATTCGCTGTGGTTAGCCTACAAAATTTATTCTAGGCCGCACGATATGGCGTTGTCCCATACATCGGCCAAACTCACTTCGGACGTTTGGTTTTCAGGAATTCGTCCGCCCATGCCTGATCGGGCCAGTATGCAGAGCTTTCGATATATGGGTCCATGCCGGGGAATGGCGAGGGCATTTGTCGGCCTCCTGAATGCGAGCGTCGAAGTCGTTGTCATTCTAATCGACATTGCACGACTTGCGTTGCGATAATCGCAGATGACGCTTGTTCGATTCGCGAACTCAGTTTACACTGACGACGTATATTTCGATGATTTCTGTTGCGTTCGCTTTCATTTTTCGCGAGTCACGATCATGCGCTCGAAAATCGGTCGAACCGCGTTCACGCTCATCGAGTTGCTGGTGGTCATTGCGATCATCGCAATCCTGATCGGGCTATTGCTGCCTGCGGTGCAGAAGGTTCGCGATGCGGCCTCGCGGACGCGCTGCACGAACAACATGAAACAAATCGGCCTCGCGCTTCACGCGTACCACGATGCTCAAGGTCAATTTCCACCTGCGATCAAAGAGACGTTTGCTCCGGCCCCTCGCGATCCGATGCAGTGGATCAGTTGGATGGCACGCATTCTGCCTTACGTGGAACAAGCGAGTATGCACGCAGATATGGAAGCCGCATTCGCATCGCAAGGTGCTTTCCGCAACCCGTTCGCCAGCCCGCCACACACGGGGCTGGCCACCGTCATGAATGGCTACAAGTGTGCTGCGGATGGTCGTCAGTATCAGGCGACGTATGCGGGTGGCATCACCGTTGCATTCACTGGCTATCTGGGTGTGAGTGGTCGCGATCTTCGTAGCCGCGATGGCATGTTATTCTGGAACGATACCGCACGATTCGCCGATGTGACTGACGGCACCAGCAACACGCTGATGGTCGGCGAACGCCCGCCGAGTTACGACCTCGTCTTCGGTTGGTGGTACGCGGGGGCGGGGCAATGGGATCCGGGTTTCGGCACGATTCGCAATAGCGGATCGGTCGACGTGACGCTCGGCGTATCCGAAATCAACGTCCGCAACACGGTCAATACCGAGATGAACGCTTGTCCCGTCGGTCCGTTCTCGTTCGGCAGCGGTGACATCAACAAGATCTGCGATCAGTTCCATTTCTGGAGCCTGCACGCGGGCGGCAGCAACTTCACATTCGCCGACGGTTCGGTGCGGTTCCTCACCTACGGTGCCTCGAGCGTCATGCCCGCAATGTCCACCCGAAACGGTGGCGATATTGCCACCTATCCTTAAAACGAACACAATAGATTAATCGAGTCACGTCACGAAACTGAATACCCGATGCGAATTGCTTTCATCACGGCAGGGGCGGCCGGCATGTTTTGCGGTAGCTGCATGCGCGACAATGCGCTCGTCAGTGCGCTCATCGAACGCGGCCACGATGCGTTGCTCATTCCCACGTACACGCCGATCCGCACCGACGATCCCGACGCCAGCCAGAAGCGTGTTTTCTTCGGCGGCATCAACGTCTTCCTCCAACAAAAATCGCGGCTGTTCCGCCACACGCCATGGGTGTTCGATCGCCTTTTGGACTTCCCACGGCTACTGAAGTGGGTATCGCGGTTTGCTTCGCGAACGCCGTACAACGTACTCGGTAGCCTGACGATTTCGATGCTCCAAGGTCGAGACGGCAACCAAAGCAAAGAACTTCAAAAACTCATCGATTGGCTAAAAGCCGAGATCCAACCCGAAGTGATACTACTCACGAACGTGTTGCTCTCCGGCATCGCCCCGCAACTCAAAGCCGCATTAAACGTACCGATACTCGCGACGCTCCAGGGCGACGATATTTTCCTCGAAGCCCTTCCCGAACCGGATCGCAAAATCTGCCTGGAGCTGATCCGCACGAACAGCGAGTCGTTCGATGGCTTCATCAGCACGAGCGAATTTTACGCGAACGACATGGCGAAATACTTGCAGATCGACCGTAAGAAAATTCACATCGTCCACCCCGGCATCTCGTTACGCGGCCACGGCGGCCCGCGCCCACCTGCGCCGGTTCCCGCGCTTCGCATCGGCTACTTCGCACGCATATGCCCGGAGAAAGGTTTCCATAACCTGATCGATGCTTTCATCCAGCTACGAAAAATGCCCGGCAGCCCACCGTACGCACTTCGGGCTTCGGGATGGCTCGGCGACAACCATCGCGCGTACTTCGCCGAACAGATGAAGGAACTCGAAACCGCAGGCCTGCGCGATCAATTCGAGTATGCCGAAAGCCCCGACCACGCGAGCAAAGTTCGCTTCCTAAACAGCATCGACGTCCTTTCCGTGCCGACGGTTTACCACGAACCGAAAGGGCTATACCTCCTCGAAGCGTGGGCGAATGGCGTCCCCGTCGTGCAACCGGCGCACGGATCGTTTCCCGAATTGATCGAGTTAACCGGTGCGGGGTTGCTCGTAAAGCCGAACGACCCGCTCGCACTTGCGGTCGGATTACGCCGCCTACTCGAGGACGTGGCACTGCGGGAAGCGATGGGGCAAAAGGGACGCGACGCGGTAGCGGCCCGGTTCCACGCCGGGGCGATGGCGGAGCAGACCGAGCAACTTCTGGGCGAATACATTCGCGGACAAAAGCCTATCACCGCGTGAGCGAATACAACAACCAGTATGGCAACAGGCTTCACTACCACCCGCCGCGTCGAGTTCGGTGACACCGACATGGCAGGCATCGTTCACTTTGCGAATTTCTTCCGCTACATGGAGGCCGCTGAGACCGACTTCCTCCGTTCGCGCGGACTGTCCGTATCGTGGCTCGATGGCGACACGCGCTACGGCTTCCCGCGCGTCTCGACGGGTTGCGACTTTCAGAAACCGGCGCAGTTTGAAGACGTGCTCACCGTTGCGGTGACGATCGAAAAAATCGGTCGAAAGTCGCTCTCGTACCGCTTCGACTTCACCCGTGGCGGCGATGCCATTGCCGTGGGTCGAATCACGAGCGTTTTCTGCCGCGCGGGCGGGCCGGACCATCTCGAGTCGGTCGAAATCCCCGCTGCAATTCGTGCGAAACTCGAACAGTAAAGAACTCGACCGATGCCGGACGACGATCTGCCATACCTGACGCGACTCACGCTTCGGCTGATCGATGGCGTCGAAAAACTACCCGAAGAGACACGGGCACGACACACGAATTACTTGATTTCCGAACAGCGACCGGATGGCGGCTGGCCGGGGCGCGAGGGTGGTTCGGACTTATATTACACCGGTTTCGCACTGCGTTCGCTGGCCGTTATGCAAGCACTCACGCCGGAACTATGCGAGCGTACTGCGGGGTTTCTCCGTTCGCAAATGAACCGCTCGACGGGCGTCGTCGATTTCTTTTCGCTCATCGTCGGCACGTATCTCGTCCCGCTCGGCGGTGGGCCAGACGTGTTAGCCGAAGCGCCCGCTGACTGGAAAGATCGCGTCGTCGCGATGCTCGAAACCTTCCGCACGCCCGATGGCGGATACGGGAAAGTGCCCGGTGCCCCCGCAGGCAGCACGTACACCAGCTTCCTCGTCGCGCTCTGTTTGCAACTTCTGGATCGGCCGATTCCGCAGATTGAAAACGTCGTCGCGTTCGTGAATTCGCGACGTCGGCCCGATGGTGGCTACGTTGAAATTGCACCGATGAAACGCAGCGGTGCGAACCCGACGGCGGCCGGTGTCGGGCTGTTACAAATCGCGAAAGCGATGTCGCCCGAAGCCACGACGGCGGTCGGCGATTTCCTTGCTGCATTACCGTCGCCGTTTGAAGGCGGGTTCCGCGCGAACGATCGCATCCCCGCCGCCGACTTGCTTTCGACGTTCACTGCATCGTGGACGCTGTTCCAACTCGGTGCGGAAAAGAAGCTGAATTTGGCCGCGATTCGCGATTATGCCGATTCGTGCGAACTGCCGCGCGGCGGCTTCATCGGCGGCCTTTGGGATGAACGGCCCGACGTCGAATATACCTTCTATGGCCTCGGCACACTGGCGCTCACCGCCGATGTCCCCCGCCCGCCCGGTGCCTTCTCGAAAGGGTGATGATGCCGCTCGTTGCGACGAATTTACACAAAGAGTACATCACCCGAAGCGGTACGCTGTCCGTGCTATCCGGCGTGTCGTTCGAGTTAAAGCCAGGCGACGCGGTCGCGATCACCGGCCCTTCCGGCTCCGGGAAAAGTACGCTGTTGCACATTCTCGGTGCGCTCGATCGCCCGACTTCGGGCACGATGGAACTCGATGGCCAGAACCCGTTTACGCTGTCCGAAGTGCAAATTGCCGCGTTCCGCAACCGGAAAGTCGGCTTTGTGTTTCAGGATCACCACCTGTTACCGCAATTCACCGTGCTCGAAAACGTGCTCGTACCCACGCTGATTCAAACTGAAGTTTCGCGTGCCGACATGGAACGCACCGCACGCGAACTGCTGAACCGCGTCGGCCTCGCGGATCGTCTCGATCATCGCCCCGCCGAGCTTTCCGGCGGCGAACGCCAACGAGTCGCGATTGCACGCGCTCTCGTGCAGAAGCCCCCGCTACTGTTAGCCGACGAACCGACGGGGAACCTCGACCACAAAAACGCGCAGGCAATCGGCGATTTGCTATTCGAAATGCACCGCCAACAGAACACGATCCTGATCGTCGTTACGCACAGTGCCGAACTCGCGCGAACCTTCCCGAAACGATTCGAGATGGCCGAGGGCCGCCTGATTCAAGCCAGCTAATTCCCCTCACCGTATCGGTCGAACATGCTGACACTCCGCTCGCTTCCGCTCCGTAGTTTGGCGTACCACTGGCGCGGCAACCTGGCCGTGATGTTGGGCGTCGCCATTGGCACGGCGGTACTTGCGGGTGCGCTGTTCGTCGGCGATTCTTTGCGTGGAAGCCTACGGGCCAAGGCCGAAAAGCAACTCAACGGCATCGACGCGAGCCTGACTGGCGCGAAATTAATTCGCGAAGAAGTCGCAACGCGGCTACCCGGAAAAGCCATTCCCTCGCTGATGCTTCAAGGATCGCTGACGACGACAAGTAACATCGATGCGATACAGTTACCGCGAATCACGGTGATCGGCGTCGATGACAATGGCCTGTCATTTTTCGGTATCGAAACTCCGAATGGATGGTCGAGTGGCAAACCGCTTGCCATCGTTTCCGACGAAGTCGCAACGCGATTGCAAGCGAAAATCGGCGACAAGTTACGGCTATCGGTGCAGCAATTTTCGAGCGTGCCACGATCGTCGATCCTCGGGCGACGCGGTGCCGACGATGTCTCGACGACGTTGCCGATTACGGTGGCGCAGGTTCTGCCCGCGACGCACCATGCGAATGCGTTTTCACTATTACCGAACCCGTCGGTGCCGCTCAATGTGTTCGTGCCGTTCGCGTTTCTGCAAGAAACATTGAAACAGAAGGGGAAAATTAACGCGATCTTCGCAGCGGGTGCAACGACCGAAGAACTCAATCGCGATTTTGACACCACGCTGTCACTCGAAGATCTCGGTATCCGCGTCGAGGTGCCGAAATTTCGCAACGCCTACGTCAGCGTGGAAGCCGACCAACTCATTCTCGATTCCTCCGCCGTCGAAGCGGCCGAAAAGGCGGCAACCGAACTGAAATTGCCATTCGAGCGGACGACGGTTTACCTCGCCAACGGCATTGGCGATGGCAAGAAAACGATCCCGTATTCGATCGTCGCCGCACTGAATGCCGGGGTTGCCGCACCACTCGGGCCGTTCCTGCCGAGCGGCGTGACGGCGTTGAAAGATGACGAAATTGTGTTAGCCGACTGGGACGAATCGCCACTGAAAACGACGCCGATTGGGAGTGTAATTACGTTAAGTTTCTTCCAGCCGGAAATTGAAGCCGGTGCAGTGGAAACGGTCGCTTCATTTCGCCTCGTTGGGCGTGTACCGATGACCGATGCCGCACGCGATCCGGACCTGACGCCGCCGTTTCCTGGGATCACCGATAAACTGCGAATGGGCGAATGGAAACCGCCGTTCCCGTACGATTCGACGCGAATCAAAACCGGCGACGCGAACGATCGCTACTGGAATAAACACAAAACGACACCGAAGGCATATATCGCGCAGAATGCCGGCGAACGCTTGTTTCGTAGCCGTTTCGGTACCGTGACTTCGATTCGCATCGCACCCCCGGCTGGCACGTCACCCGATGACACCGCACTGGCAGTCAGGGCCGCGATGCGAAAACATTTATCGCCCGCGAAACTCGGTTTGCAGTTCGACCCGACCCGCGAACGCTTGCTCATTGCCAGTCGCGGGGGTACCGATTTCGGCGGGCTGTTCCTCGGTTTCAGTCTGTTCCTGATCGTCTCAGCACTCATCCTCGTCGGACTGATGTTTCGCCTGAATATCGAACGCCGCGCGAAAGAAATCGGCAGCCTGCTCGCGGCCGGTTACCCGCAGAAAACGATACGCCGAATGTTCCTGTTCGAGGGGCTATGCCTGTCGGTCGTTGGAGCGATCCTCGGCATACTCGTTGCCGTGGCGTATTCGCGATGGCTCGTCAGCATTCTCATCGACCTTTGGCCCGATTCCACGGTCAAAAATTACCTGACGCCGTACGCGACGATCGCGAGTGCTGTCATCGGTGTGTCACTAACGATACTCATGTCGCTAATCGCGATTTGGTTCGCGATCCGCGGCTTGGTGAAGATCGCGCCGACCGCACTTTTACGCGGAGAAACCAGCGAACCCGTGGACTTTCGCCTCGAACGCGATAATCGCCGACGGTATGCGTGGCTTGCAGTTGTCGCGTTCGTTCTCGGTGTCATCCTACTGTCAGTCGGCACGACGATTGCGAATCCCGATTTCCGCGCGATGAGCTTCTTCGGCGGCGGTGGCACGATCTTCCTCGCGGGGTTGACGATCATTCACCGACTACTGAAAAGCCCGCATCGCTCGTTCCCACAATCGACCGGAACGATGGGCCTACTCGCGCTCGGGCCGCGTAACGCCAGTCGCTTTTCGGGCCGCAGTTTGCTCACGATATTCCTCATCGGCTCGGCGACGTTTCTGCTCGTTGCCGTCGAAAGTTTTCGCCGGAAGCCCGACCGCGATTTCGCGAACAAGAACGGTGGCAGTGGCGGTTTTAACCTTGTGGGCGAGGTCGATATTCCGCTCTTTCAACCGTTGACGAGTAAAGCGGGGCGCGACGAAATCCTCGACGAACTGCAACGTAACTATCAAGAACAAGTGGCCTCAAACCCATCGGGGCCGAGCGTCGATGCGCGTCTCAAACAAGCTGAGGCGACGCTGGCGAAGATTGCAAACGTGGTCCCCTTGCACCTGCGGGTCGGCGACGATGCGAGTTGTTTGAACCTCTATCAAGCGGGCAAACCGCGATTGCTCGGCGTGCCCGATGCGCTGATCGAACGCGGCGGTTTCCAGTTCGCACAAACGGAAGCGACGACGCCCGAAGAAAAAGCGAACCCGTGGTTATTGCTGAAAAAACCGCGTGAAGACGGTGCGATTCCCGTTTTCGGCGAACAGAACACCGTGATGTGGATGCTAAAAACCTCCGTCGGTGGCACCGTCGAAACCACCGATGAAGCGGGCCGCCAACGGACGTGTCGCATCGTTGGGACGCTGCAAGATAGTGCGTTTCAAAGCGAACTCGTCATGGCCGACGATTCATTCCGACGGCTGTTCCCACGCGAGGAAGGCTTCCGAGTTCTACTGATCGAAACCGCGGCAGAGGATGAGAAGGCGGTCGCAAATTTACTCAATCGCGGCCTGCGTGCTAACGGTTTCGCGGCCACTTCCACCCGCGAACGGGTCTCCGCATTTCAGGCGGTCGTGGGCACATACCTCACGACGTTTCAATTGCTCGGCGCGCTCGGCCTGCTCCTCGGCATCCTCGGGCTGGCGATCGTGATCTTGCGTGGCGTGTGGGAACGCCTTGGCGAATTCGCACTCTTGCGTGCCTTCGGCTACACGACGCGCTCGCTCAAAATCCTCGTACTCGGCGAGAACCTCGTGTTGCTCGCTGCGGGTATTTTGCTCGGCCTCGTTTCGGCCGCCATTTCGGTCGCACCGCACATTGCGCTCGGTGGGCAGTTGCCTTTGGTCGGAATCTCGGTCATGATTGGCTCGGTGTTCGTCGTTGGGATCATCACCGTGCTGCTCGCCACGAACAGCGTCGCACGAATCCCGATCTTGACGGCGCTACGAAAAGAGTAACCTTTAGGAGCCTTCCGATGATCCGACTCGGCATCTTAGATTTCGACACGTCGCACTGCGTCGAGTTCACGAAACGACTCAACCACATCGACATTGCGGCGGAGCAATGGGTCGAAGGCGCGAAGGTCGTCATCGGGTGTGCGGGCGAATCGAAGCTGTCGCCGGAGCGGATTGCGGGTTACACCGAGCAGATGAAAAAGTACGGCGTGACGCTTGTGGACAAGCCAGAATCGATGATCGGCAAAGTCGACGCGATGCTGATCGAAGCCGTCGATGGCTCGGTTCACTGGGAACGAGCAAAGCCGTTCCTCGAAGCGGGCATACCGTGTTTCATCGATAAGCCGTTCGCGTGTTCACTAGTCGATGCGAAGAAAATCGTCGAACTCGCCGACAAGAAAAAAGTGCCGGTGTTCAGTTCGTCCGCACTGCGTTATGCCACCGAAGTGACAGCGTACGTGGCCGATGCGAAACACGGGAAAATCCTCGGTTGCACGACATACGGCCCCGCTTCCGAACACGAACGCAACCCTGGTTTATTCCACTACGGCATCCACGCGGTCGAGATCCTTTACACGCTCATGGGGCCGGGCTGCGTCCGCGTGACGTGTACGCACGAAAAGAACACCGACGTCGCAACGGGCACGTGGAAAGACGGCCGCATCGCCTCGGTTCGCGGCAACCGCACGGGCGGAAGTAGCTTCGGGTTCACCGCATTTGCGGAGAAAGGGCCGACCGCTGTTGCGGTCGGCACCGGCGTGATTTATCGCGAGTTGCTCAAGAAAGTCGTCGAGACATTCGCGACGGGCAAGCCACCGATTGACATCGCGGTGTCAGTGGAAATCGTGGCGTTCATCGAGGCCGCATTCAAGAGCGGGAACAACCACGGTGCGGTGGAAGTGGTCAAAGTGTAAGGAAAGTAGCCAGTGGTTCGACGATGCGTCGAACCACTGGCTTGGGTGGTTTACGATTCTTTCTTTTTGTCGTTGATGAGTACCAGTAATCGAAGGGCTTTCCCCTTCAGTGTGGCCTTCACGTTCAGCGTTTCCCCGCCTTTCACGCGTAAGGAAAACGTGTCTTTTCCTTCGGGCATTTCATCGCCGAACGCTTCTTTGATGATGGACTTCATCGTTTCGGGTTTAATCGTTTTCTCCGCGAACGGCATGATGCTGGCGAAGCCGAACTGCGCACTGAGAATATCCGACGATGCGGGCGATGCGGCGGCGATGCGTTTTGTCCCCTTGGCTTCGGGTTCGATACCCAAAACGAGCAACTCATCGGCTGTCGTCAGCCAAAATGCGTTCGTGCCGAACATCGCTTTCGCAGCGCCGTCATTCGATGTCGCGCTGTGGAGTTTGGCATCGCCGATCGTTTCGAGATCGAATTTGATAGCCCCTTTATCTTCGGGAATAAACGGCGCGAGTTCCTTGACCGTCTTCTCGATGAGTTTGCCCTTCGCGACCTTGAGCGCAGATAGAACTTCAAACTGACCCGCCGTTCCAGCCAGAGCTACACCCACTTGAATGTTGCCCGATTTGAGCGTCGGTGCGATCGCATTGAGCACTTTCTCAACGGCGAGTTTTTCATCGCCCTTCGCTTTGTCGATTCCTTCTTTAACGATGAGATCGACGAGTTCATCGACGGGCTTTCGCATACTTTCGGGTACTGAGAGATTGATCGCTCCGGACATCACGGGGTTCTTCACGTTCCCCGCAATCGTTGCAATCGAGGTGCGTTTTGCAGCGGAAATGAGCGACTGTTTCAGTTCGGAACCATCCTTCGGGACGAGCGTGAATTCGAGCGTCATATCGTCCGACTTCGGTGCGACATCGAGGCGGAGCGTCGCGGTTTTACTATCGGTAAACAACGAGACCATCGCACTCATCACACCGTCGAGCGCGATCTCTTTCGACTTCCGTTCCGAGGGCGTTTCGTTATCTTTGCTCTTCTTTTTCTCTGCGGCCAACTGCTGTTCGATCTGCCCGAGTACCGGCTTCCGAACCGCTTCGGGGATGCGGTCGTTGTGAATCGTGATCGACATCACCGAGCCATCGTCTTTGGCGAAGAACGTCTTCGGGTCGATGAGCGTTTTCGGGTCGATCGACTGCTTGTTAAGGACCGTCGCGTAGACGTACTTGTTGGCGAATGTGAAGTACACCTTCGGGTTGAAGTTCGGCACGTCGAGCGAGTAAATGCCGTCGTCGCCTTTCTCTGGGCTTAGCATGAGCCGCCCCGATAGCAGGTTCACGAATGCCTCGTTGTCGGCCACGGGGATCATGAGCACGAGTGGGCTATCGACGACGTTCGGCGTGACGATACCGTAGAAGCCGAAGGGACGCTTGATGTCGATGCCTTCGACGCCCTTCGGCCCGGCGAACGCTTTGACGAGTGCAGCGGCCTGTTTGACTTCATCGCCTTTACCGACCGATTCGCCGATGTACTCGAACGAAGTGAGAAGGTCGTTGACGGCACGCAAGCGGATTTCGAGCGCCGGACCAGCCGGTTCGTCAGCTGCTCTTGTGGTGGTCGTTAGGCCGAAAGTGAGTGCTGCAAGTAGCACCAAGAAAACTTGTCGCATAGTCGCTCCTGTTCGATTCACGCTTCGAGGTGCGGGGTATACCCGGTTCGCCCCGATTGAGTGTCAGCTTTTTTATCGAATGGCGGACGGAATTTTACTCGTTTCGTAAAACGACACGATTGTTGCTGGGTACGCATAATTTGAGGCAGCCGATGAGCCAGAAGACTTGGGGCGGGCGATTCGACGGGACGACCGATCAGCGCGTCGAGGCTTTTACCGAATCGATCTCGTTCGACCGCCGTTTGTATCGGCACGACATCATCGGCAGTCAGGCGCACGCACGCATGTTGGCCGAGGTCGGTCTGTTGACCGATTCAGAGATGCAAGCGATCGTCGTTGCGCTCGATGAAATCGGCACGGAGATCGAAGCGGGGAAGATGGAGTTCACGATCTCGCTCGAAGATATTCATACGCACATCGAAAAAGCGCTCATCGCGAAGCTCGGCGACACGGGGCGCAAACTGCATACGGGGCGGAGTCGTAACGATCAGATTGCCACCGATGTCAAGCTCTGGATCCGCGAAGCCATCGACCATATCGACGGCGCGCTGCGGGAACTGCAAGTGGCATTCGTCGGTTCGGCCGAACGCGAACGCGATGTGATTTTGCCGGGTTATACGCACCTGCAACGGGCGCAACCGGTGCTGGCGTCGCACTATTTCCTGGCCTATGCGGAGAAGTTCGAGCGGGATCGCGAGCGGTTGGCCGACTGCCGTAAGCGGGTGAATATCTTGCCACTCGGTGCGGCGGCGCTCGCAGGAACGACGCTGCCGATCGACCGCGAAAGCGTGCGGCAGAAACTCGGCTTCGACAGTGTCGCCCGGAACAGTCTCGATATTTCGAGCGACCGCGACTTCCTCTTGGAGTTCGTTTTCAGCTTGTCGGTGATTGCGACGCACCTCAGCGGATGGGCCGAGGAATGGGTGATTTGGTCGACGACCGAATTCCATTTTCTCGAACTGCCCGATGCGTTCTGCACCGGTTCGAGCATTATGCCGCACAAAAAGAACCCCGATGTGCTCGAACTGACCCGCGGGAAATCGGCGCGCGTGATCGGTTGCCTTCAGCAACTGTTCGTGCTGCTGAAGGGGCTACCACTCGCGTACAACCGGGACTTGCAAGAAGACAAAACGGCCCTGTTCGATTCGTACGACACCGTCGCCAGTATGCTCTCGGTGGCGGCCCCGCTCGTTGCTCAAACGAAGCTGCGCCGCGATGTGATTGCGGCCCGCCTCGAAGATGGCTTCCTCGACGCGACGACTCTCATGGAGTTCCTGATCGCACGCGGCGTGCCGATGCGTTCCGCACACGAAGCCGTTGGAAAATTAGTGCGGAAGTGCGAACTGGCCCGCTGCCGTTTGGTCGATCTGCCCGATGCCGACTTCGACGAAACCAAGCCTGGCATCGGCCAAGCCGTTCGCTCCGTCCTCGGAGTCCACAACGCGCTCGCCGCCTTCCGCAGTTACGGATCCACCGCACCGAGCGAAGTGAACAGGCAGCTAGAAGCTTGGAAAACGCGAGTCACTTCGCCGTGACGGCGGCGGCGGACTTGCGCCACATCTCGGCCAATAGCGGTTTGCCCATTTTGTCGGACGCCTCCGCGAGGCGTAGGCGTACGTTGGCGTCCCACGGTTTCGACACGGCTTCCGTCGTCAACGCAGAAATGAGTTCCAGCGATTTTTGGGCTTCAGTCGCTCGCATTGCTGCCATATCCGCGTCGGCTTTTCGGCCGTTGGCAGCGTAAGCCTGCGAGAGCAAAAATCCAATTGCGTGATCGTGCGGTATTTTTGCAAATGCTTTTTCGAGCAGTATCACGGCAGTGGCCGATTCGCCGGCATCGAGGTGTATGCGGCCGCGCAACACCATCGCGGAGGTCGTGTCGGGATTGTCGCGCAAGATGGGGTCGAGCCATTCCCGTGCTTCAGCGGATCGACCGAGGCCGTACAACGCCTCCGCGCGGCTCGTCTGCCAGTCGGGTGATGGCTTCACACCTGCCGTCGTGCCGTCGGTATGCGCTTGCAATGCGTCTTCGTATTGGCGGGTGAGTAGTAGGCACTGCACGATATCGCGGTGAACGTCCTGCCGGGCCGCGTCGGGAAGCGTGCGAGATAATGCATCGCGGAACGCGCGGATCGATTCGGCGAAATTATCGGTATCCATGCCGATGACGCCGATCAAGCGATACGGCTTGCCATCGGTGTCGTCGAGTTCCGTCAGGATTTTGAGATGTACGAGCGCTGCCGAGATATGACCGAGATCGTACGTCAGTGCGGCCAAGTGACGGCGGGCTTCGAGGTGCTTAGGATCCTTCGCGATAACGAACTCGAAGATTGCGTGCGCGTCGCGTGCCTGCTGCATATCGATCAGGCACTGCCCGTTCAACGTGAGCGCATCGGTCCAGAACGGCGACGATTCCGGAATCCGTTTCAAATAGTGAATCGCTTGCTTGGGTTGTCCCTGTCGCTCCGCCAGTTCGGCTTGCAGAAGTGCCGCACGATCGTCTTGCCCAGCCCCTTCGAGTGCCCGAACGTACGCTTCCGCAATGGGCCAATCTTGGGCTGCAATCGCGAGTTTGCCTCGTGCGAAGCGATACTCTGGACGCGAGATGCGGTAACGCTGTAACCCTGCGGCCACGATGGCGAGCGTTACAACGATCAGCAACCAACGCCAACGCAACGGTTTCGGATTTGCCGACGGGGGAGTCTCGGTATTCATGGTTCGTCGCGGCTCGTTTACCAAAAAGAAACCCCACCGAGACGCGATCTCGGTGGGGTCTGTTGTATTCCGATCGTTATCGAATTACGGGATGTTGGCGACTTGTCCATCGTTACGGCAACCGAGCAGTTGGTACGTGCGATGGTCGATCGTCTGCGAGATGAAGGTCACCGTGCCGTCCGCACGCAGAAAGTTCGCTCCGCCGGTGTGGCGCGACTTGAAGCCCATTGAGGTGTTCCAGCTATCCCGAGACGCACGAACGGGGTCCGAACAGTTAGTGCCGTCCGATCGGGCGTTGATCGGAGCGATCGTCGATACTTGAGCAGCTCCACCGTTGAAGTGCCACCAGCCTTGGTTCGTCAGGTGGTCGGTCATCGAGGGCAGCCCTTCGCCGACGGCAAGCGTGTTCGACAAACCATCGGTGATTTGTGCAAACCCGATGGGAATGTTCACTTGGTAACGGCTGAAAAGCCCACGCAAATGCGTTGCATTCTGCCCTGGGGCGTTCCCGTGATCGGGGCTACCAGTATACCCCATCGTCAAGAAAGTGACACCGGGATACGGATTGCTTTCCGGTGCACACCAGGGCTGATTCGGGTTGTAACCGCACGGACTTCCCGCACACTGTGGCCCCATACTGCCGACATAATTGGAAATCTGAGCCGCGGGATCGTAATCGTCGCTCGGGCAACGACCATATGGCATTTTTCGACTACCGTTAGGAACATTATTAATGCCGCTGCCCACGGAGTTCAGCACCTTTAGATTCGGATTAATAATGGCGTACATGGCCCCTTGCTCCATCTGTGGCAAGGTCCGCACGAGCCAACTGCCTTGATCGTCGCCCCAGTTGCCGTTGTTTGCGAAGGTGTCGAAAATGCCACCCTCGGGCAGCCGACCGAACGTGTCGTGATAGGCGTGGAGGCCGATCCCGAACTGCTTGAGGTTGTTCTGGCACTTCACGCGGGCGGCCGCTTCGCGTACCTTCTGTACGGCGGGCAATAACAGCCCGATGAGAATTGCGATAATCGCAATCACGACGAGGAGTTCGATGAGCGTGAAGCCCTTGGCGAGTCGCCGAGGCCATCGCGTCATCGCGGACAAAGAGAGATTCATGCGAGCACCTAAAAAAATGAAGTTTGGCCGGAGATTACGTATTTCTCCG
>JAYWCL010000244.1:0-5702 GCA_043780595.1 Limnoglobus sp. | reverse complement strand
TTCCACTCACAATCGACCACAACCAGTCAAAATAACGAATTCCGCCGACCAATCGAGGAAATCCCTCGATGGAAACCGCAGATGAAATATCCGGGTTAGGTGGTTCGTTTCCGTTTGTAGATTTCGCTCGCTCGCATCAGCACGGCGTTCTCCTCCGATGTCAGGCTGTCTTTGCCCGTTCGCGCGACTTTTTCGAGCGCCAAGTCGAGCTTGGCTTCGAGTTGCTCGTCGATCGGCGAAGCGGCAACGCTGGCAACCGATACGACGGGCATGTGAACCTGCGACGTATCTTCTTCTTCGGCGATCGGTGTCGCAATGCGAAGTCGCGGCGTTTTGAATTGCTTTCGCGACGCTTTCCCCGCCGTGTTCGAGAACCAGTTTGCCGTCCGCCAATCGAACGAATAGTGCATGAAGCCGAATGCGGCTCCGCCGAGGACGAGCACGATACCGGAGACGTCGCCCACGCCACGCCCGCGTTCGTTCGATGCCGCATTGGCGAACCAGAGCAAGTTAAACAACACGATCGCCATCGCGATATGCTTGACCTTCACCGGGATGACAAACCAGATGCGGAAGGTGGTGTTCGGCGACAAACACGCGAATCGAACGAGGCACGCCGTGACGATGGCCGACGAACCGACGTACAAATTGGGTAGCGGTAGTTGCAGCGGATTCACGACCAAAAACGCAAACAATCCGAGTTGTGTGGCGATCGCTGCGAAGACGACGAACGACGCGAATTCAGTCGTGCCGAACGTCCCTTCGATCGACGAACCGCAGTAGTACAAGACGACCATTGCAAAAACGAACGGGATGAAACTGCCGATGCCCGTTTGATGAAAGATCGCCGATGTGACGATTCGCCACACGTGGCCTTTTTCGAGGATGCGATCGATCGACAGACCGAAGGTTTCGCGCAGTGGGTCTGGGCCGAACGCATTTTTGGCCGCCAACACTTGCAGTGCGTACGTCGCGCAGAGCACGATAACCAAGATGACCGTGGCCCGGCTCGTCGACCAGATTCCGCCGTCGTGGTCGAGTTCTCGAATGTAGTCGCGATCGTTCAGGCCCATACCGCGTACTCCTCGGCAAATCCGTAAGCCTCAGTTTATCGAACCGATCTCCGACAGCAAACCCAGACTTGCAATACGAGTTTACGAGACGGTTGTGGCACTGCCACTCCGTCGATCCGTCCATTCCGATAGAAATCTCGGCCACGAAAGGGCTATCTGAGAAGCGAGTTGTCACTTTCGGTGGAATTCTTTCGATTTTTACGAATTCTCATTGTACAATCTCACCGATGTTGTGTATGTTGTCATTGTAAGGTCGGTAGGCACCGATCTGGTTGAGGAGACAGCGAACCGTTCGCAGTTATCGCGCGAGACCCTTCTTGGTCATTTTACCTGAGAAACACCTCAAGGCCCAAGATTGTCGAGCTGGTATCTTCGTGTGGCGTGTGGGCAGTCCCTTCTAGTAGTCATCGGGCAGTAAGTGCTTCTGTTCGGGACTCTGTTTCTCTTGGGTCGAGATGACCCGGAAAGTTGATCGAGCGATGAAACTGTATGTTGGAAACCTTTCGTTCCAAACGACTTCGGACGACCTCCTGCAACTCTTTGGCCAATACGGTAGCGTGACCAGCGCTCAAATCGTGACGGACCGCGACACGGGCCGCAGCCGTGGCTTCGCATTCGTCGAAATGGGCAGCGGTGCCGAACAAGCCATCGAAGCGACGAACGGCGTCGAATTCATGGGTCGCAACCTGACCGTGAACGAAGCCAAGCCCCGCGAAGATCGCCCCCGTTCGGGTGGCGGCGGTAGCGGCGGCGGCGGTGGTGGCCGCGGCGGTAGCGGCGGCGGCGGCGGTTATGGCGGCGGCGGTGGTGGTCGCGGCGGTAGCAGCGGCGGCGGCGGTTATGGCGGTGGCGGCAGTGGTGGTGGCGGCGGCGGCTACGGTGGTGGCGGCGGCAGTGGTGGTGGCGGCGGCGGTCGTCGGTACTAAAAATTTCGTATAATCATTGAGATGACTCAACCTGCCGGATGTTCCGGCAGGTTCCGTTTTACTGGCAAATGAGGTAAGCAGATGCCGTTGCGTATGCGTGTAAACGACCGCGAGCCGATTGGTGCCGCACTGCGTCGATTCAAGAAATTGCTCGAACGAAGTGGAATTAAACGAGAATTGCGCGAGCGAGAGCACTATCAAAAGCCTTGCGAAGCGCGTCGCCAAGCCGAACTGCGTCGTCTTCGTGCAATCCGCAAAGGTGTGACGGGTGGAGTCAAACCTGTTGGTCCTTCCAGCCGATAATCCCATAGCCTTGCCTCGCGGGGTAAGGCTCCCAGCACACAACACGGAGGGACATCGTGTCCAAAGCCACAGCAGCTAGTGAAATTCCTACGGATCGCCGTAAGGAGATTTTCGTCGCACTCGTTCACGAACAAGATCAGGCCACCTCGCCGGTGCCCGAATCGCGTCGAACGGTGGCACGCAAATTCTCCGTGACCGAAGAACAAGTCAAAGATATCGAACGCGAAGGGCTCGATGAAGAATGGCCGCCCCTCTCTTAAGTCGAAACCGGACTCGATTCGTCTAAACGCCCTTGTTCACAAGGGCGTTTCGCTTTTGCCGACCCACGGAATCGCACGCATGAACGGATCGGGTATCGCCTGGCTCCGCAAAATCGGCTTCTGCGAAGGCATCTCCACGCTCGTTCTCTTTTGCATCGCGATGCCGCTGAAATATGTCGCGAAGATACCGGAAGCCGTAACCGTAGTTGGGTCGATTCACGGCGTGCTCTTCACCCTATACGTCGTCGCGATTGTCTACGTCTGGTACCGCTATCGCTGGCCGTTCTTCCGTGCCGCCACAGCTGCGGTTGCGGCCATCGTCCCTTTCGGTCCTTTCGTGTTCGATGCCAGCCTCCGCCGCGAGCAGCTTCTGCACGAATCGACTCAGGTTGAACCCGCTTCTCCGTAACTCGATCCATATAACGAACCGTTCACTGCGAATTTAACGTTTGAAGGTGTCATCATGGCCGAGTGGCAGCGTACGAATACTTGCGGCGAACTTCGCGAAGAACATATCGGCCAAACGGTCACGCTGAACGGCTGGGTGCTGATTACGCGGAACTTCCCGAACCAAGCGTTCATCGACCTCCGCGACCGTTACGGCCTCACGCAAGTTGTGGTTGAGGACGGCGACAAAGCGCTGTTCGCGGCGGCGAACGAACTCGGGCGCGAGCATGTGATTTCCGTTACGGGCGTCGTTCGTAAACGCTTGCCGGGTGCCGAGCGACCCAACATTGCCACGGGCAAAGTCGAACTCGAAGCCAAGACGCTCCGCCTCCTGAATGCCTGCCCGCCACTGCCGTTCAGCGTCACTGAGTTCCCCGACGAGGAACCGGCCAACGAAGATTTGCGCCTGCAATATCGCTATTTGGACCTGCGACGCCGTTCGATTCAGAACGTGCTGATCTTGCGGCACCGAGTCAACAAGGTCATTCGCGACTATATGGATTCGCGCGAATTCCTCGAGATGGAAACGCCACTGCTCGGCAAGAGTACGCCCGAAGGCGCACGCGATTACCTCGTCCCGAGTCGCGTGTTCAACGGCGAGTGGTTCGCACTGCCGCAATCGCCGCAACTTTACAAACAACTGTTGATGATCGCTGGCTACGACAAGTACTTCCAGATCGCGCGATGTTTGCGCGACGAAGACCTTCGCGCGGATCGCCAACCGGAGTTCACGCAGCTCGACGTCGAGATGTCGTTCGTCGAGCGCGAAGACATTCTGACGCTGATGGAAGGCCTCGCCGCCGAGCTTTTCGACAAGTGCCTCGGTGTGAAACTCGTACTGCCGATCCCGCGACTGAAGTATTGCGACGTGATGTTGAAGTACGGCAGCGACAAGCCCGACCTGCGTTATGGGCTGGAAATCCACGATATTTCCGAAGTCGCTGCGGTCAGCGAGTTCAAGGTGTTTAAGGATGTTCTCGAAGCGGGCGGTGTCGTTCGCGGGTTGAACGCGAAGGGGGCCGCGGAGAAGTTCTCGAACTCGGCACTGAAGCCGGGCGGCGAACTGCCGAAGTTCGTCGAGCAATACAAGGCGAAGGGCCTCGCGTGGATGAAGTTCGAGAATGGCAAATTCACGGGGGCGATCGAGAAGTTCTTTTCGGACGAACTCAAGGCGAAACTACAACAGCAGATGGACGTCGCGAACGGCGACCTCGTCGTGTTCGTGGCGGACAAGGAATCGGTCGTGTGCGACGCACTCGGTGCCTTACGCTGCCACCTCGCCACGGTATTGAAACTGTACAAAAACTGGTGGGACGAGAAGGCCGCGTACGAAGCGATCGAAGACAAAGCGGCCCGCAAGGAGAAGCGCGCGGCACGGCCATTCGTGGTGAAGGCAGAGCACTTTCACATGGCGTGGGTGGTCGATTTCCCGATGTTCGCGTGGGACGCCGACGAGCAGCGTTACGCGGCCATTCACCACCCGTTCACGGCCCCGATGGATGAAGACGTGCCGTACATGGAGTCCGACCCCGCGCGGGTTCGGGCCAAGGCGTACGACCTCGTTCTCAACGGCTCCGAAGTCGGCGGCGGTAGTATCCGTATCCACAATCCCGAATTGCAAACGCTCGTTTTCAAGATGCTCGGGATGCCACTCGAAGACGCCCAATCGCGGTTCGGGTTCTTGCTCGACGCGCTCAAGAGCGGGGCACCACCACACGGCGGGATCGCGCTCGGCCTCGACCGCTGGTGCATGATCCTTGCGGGAACGACGAACATCCGCGACGTGATCGCCTTCCCGAAGAACCAGAAAGCCCGCGACCTCATGACGGGTGCCCCCGCCATCGTCGAACCCCGCCAACTGAAGGAACTCGGCGTCAAGATGGTGTAAATCAATTGTTAGCCCGACGCGCCAGCGAGGGGTGACCGCATCCCTCGCTGGCGCGTCGGGCTAACAAAAACGCAACATCGAAATTTGTGGAGTGTGCCGTTCGATGGATTATCACGATCCGGTCAGTTCGTGGTCGCATTTGCTGATGGCATTTTGGATGATCTTCGTCTGCATGTTTCTGTTGAAAATCACGGCGACGCATCGACGACAGCAGCGGGCGGGTATAGCGATTTATTCGCTGACGGTCGTGCTGTTGTACTTCATGAGCGGCCTGTTTCACGGTCTGAATCATCCGTCGCCCGAGGTGCGGCGACTCTGGCAATTACTCGATCAAACGGCGATATTCTGGCTGATTTTCGGCTCGAACGTGCCCATCTGCGTATACGTGCTCTCGAATCGCGTTCGCAATCGTATCTTGGGGCTGCTGTTCGCGATTGCATTCGGCGGAACCTTATACTTATGGTTGATGCCGAAGCCACCGCATGAGGTGCTGATTGCAATTTATGTCGGGATGGGCATTTCGAGTATGTTGCCATTAAGGTCGTACTATCGGCGGTTGGGACGCAATGGCTTAGTGTGGATATTCTTGCTCGCGTTCTTGTATGTGATCGGTGCCGTATTCGAGGGCATCCGCTGGCCGGTAATCGTGCCTGGCTGGCTCGGCCCGCACGAAGTGTTGCACCTGTTCGATGTCGCCGGCACGATCGCGCACCTGCGGTTGTTGATGATTAATGTGATCCCGAAACATCGGTCATTTCGCGAATTGAAAGCCGTTCGCGGATAGCTTGCGGTACGCATTCACCCA
>JAYWCL010000243.1:0-23696 GCA_043780595.1 Limnoglobus sp. | reverse complement strand
GCAGAAAAGTGGTTTCGACACTTTCCACCCACCCCTTCGCGAACTCACTCCCGAATTCCGGAACCACCCTTACCCACCAACGACTTACGTCCGATTTCGATCGTTTGGAATCACGCCGGAACCAAAGTTTCGGAGGTTCTTTCGGTAAACAGTTACCTGTTTTCACATCATGTCAATCCTGCAAATTCTGTCGATTCCTTTTCAATTTAGCCATACTCAAATCGTTTCGATGATCTCGCTCTTGCGAAACCGGACTTTTGCGAGCGTGGCGTTCGCATCGTCGATGGCCCGGTAGCCTGCGGTTGCCAGCACGACCGAGCGATAGCCTTTCGCGGGCAGACCGAGTATCTCGTCGTACTGCGCCGCAACGAAGCCTTCCATCGGGCAGGCGTCGATACCCATCATGGCTGCGGTCGTCAGGAACACGCCGTGCGCGATGAACACTTGGCGCGTCATCCACTCGCGAATAAGTTCGGGTGACAGCTTTGCCATCGAGCCGATCATCAGTTTCTTGTAGCCAACGAGTACATCCGGGTGAATGCCGCGAACTTCGGCGGAGCGTGCGATCAACCGTTCGACGTCGGTGGGGCCGACATCCGCTTTCACGGCAAACACGACGAGGTGCGAAGCATCGACAATTTGACGTTGACCCCAGGTGTGCGGTAACAGTTTCTCGCGCGTTCCCGGATCTTTAACGACGAAGAATTTCCACGGTTGAAGCCCATACGAAGACGGCGCGAGAATGAGTGCCTCTTCGAGTTTCGCCCACGCATCGGCGGGGATCTTTCGCGAAGTATCGAACGTCTTAACGGCGTAACGCCAACGGAGTTGATCGAGGACTTCGTCGTGCGGAAAACTATTCATGATGCTCCAGTATTGGTGTGATTACTTCTTCTCGGCGAAGGCGTACAGGTGGCCGGCGGTCCGCACGAACAGCGTGTCGTTTGCGATTGCCGGTGTGGCAGCGACTCGTTCGCCTAACTTCGGGTTTTTGACCACGACTTCCGGCATCTTTTCGCCCGCTTTCAACACGGTAATCGTGCCATCGTCGAGCATCGTGAAGTAGATGTTGCCGTTCGCCGCGACTGACGAAGCATAATAGCGACCGGCGGCGATCACACGTTCCTGACCGTAAATCTCGGTGCCGGTTTTCGCGTCGTATGCGGTCACGAGGCCGCCATCTTTGACGAGCACGAGTTGGCCGCCAATGACGACGCCAGATGGAACGTACGGCAAGCCCTTGGTCTTCTTCCAGAGGACGTGCGTTTTCGTGATGTCGCCTTTGCCGCCAGATTTGATCGCCATCGCGCTGTTTTTCCCTGCCGACATGAATTTGATCGTCGCGTCCCACTCGGCGCGGGTTAAATTCCCGTCTTTGTTCGTGTCGTTGTTGTCGAAAAAGCCTTTCAGGAAGCTGTTTTCGGATTCTTCGCGGCTGAGGATACCATCCTTGTTTGCGTCGGCTTCGAGGAGCTTGTCGAAGGTCGGCATCTTAAAATCCTTGTCTTCCGCATCGCCCGGCGACCAACCCGCGAAGAACAGCGTGTCGTCGACGACCATCGGACTGGTGCAACACGCCGAGGGCATCCCGGCCACGCTCCAAACCTCGTCGCCCGATCTCGCATCGTATGCAATCATCCGCCCATAACCGCCCGAAACGATCTGTTTGCCAGCCGGCGTGTCCCAGACGATTGGCGTGCAGTACGACGTCGGCGACTGACGTTTTTTCTCCCACTTCAACGAACCGGTTGCCGCGTCGATGACGACGATCTTCGGATCCGTCTTTTCGTCGCGAACGAGTACGACCGTGCCATCGACGAGAATCGGCGAAGTTCCCGTACCGAAGTCTGCGGCCGTGACGGCCATCGGCATTTCAAACTTCCAAAGCAGTTTCCCAGTCATGTCGTAGCAGAACAAACCCGCAGAACCAAAGTACGACACGATTCGCGTGCCATCGGTAACGGGCGTCGATGCGGCGGGGCTGCCTTCGGTTTTGTGGTACGCTTCGATCTTCGCGGCGGGTGCCTCGGCTCGCCAGAGTTCTTTGCCATCGGCTTCATCGTAGGCGATCGTGTAGAGTTTGCCGCCCTCAAATGCCGTCAGAATCACTTTGCCAGCCGCGATGATCGGCGACGAAAAGCCCGACGGGACTTGGATTTTCCACTTCACATTCTTTTCCGGGCCAACTTCCGTCGGCGGCTTCTGCCCGACGGCGATGCCGGTACCGCCGGGGCCGCGAAACTGATACCACCCCGTCGGCTTGTCTTGTCCGAACGCCCCACCGGATACAAACACCATTGCGAGAACGCAGATCGCAGGCTTCATGGGACGCCCCTCGTTGGAACCGGATTCGGAAGTCGATAATAGTTATACACAAGGCGCGTTGCGGGCCAGTGGTTCTTACTTTCTCTTCTTGTAGCTGGGGTCTCTGACCCGGTTCTCTTCTTGTAGCTGGGGTCTCTGACCCCGGTTCGAGAAAACCGGCCTCACAGAGGCCAGCTACAACAGAAGCCACAGATACCGTCATCGCGCACACGGTTACCATGAAAACCGTATCGTTTCGGAAAATGGAAAGCGAACTTGCATGAAAGCCCTCCAACTCGAACGTCCCGGATCGTTTCGGGTGATCGATGTGCCCGAACCGCCGACACCGAGCGCGGGTGATGCCGTCGTTCGCGTTCACCGCGTCGGCATCTGCGGCACCGATTATTCGGGCTTCCTCGGCAAGATGCCGTTCTTCAGCTACCCGCGAATTCCCGGTCACGAACTCGGCGTCGAAGTCGTTGCCGTCGGCCCCGATGTGACGAACGTCAAACCGGGCGACCGTTGCAGCATCGAGCCGTACATCAACTGCCAGCATTGCTACTCGTGCATTCGCGGCCACACGAATTGCTGCATGAACCATCAAACGCTCGGCGTGCATTGCGACGGCGGATTGCAACGGCTGTTCGCGATCCCCGCACGCAAACTCCACGTATCGCGCACGCTGACCTACGACCAACTCGCGCTCGTCGAGACGCTCGGCATCGGTTGCCATGCGATCGATCGCGGCAACCCGAAGCCCGGCGAACATATTCTGATTATCGGCGCGGGGCCGATCGGCCTGAGTGCCGTCGAATTCGCAAAACTGACCGGCGCGAAAACCATCGTGATGGACATCAACTCGCAGCGCCTCCAGTTCGTCCGCGAAACGATGGGCGTGCCCGATACGATTCTGGTTACCGGTGACGGCAGCGAACTGAAACGAATCGAAGAGATCACGGGCGGGAACTTCGCCGATGTCGTTATCGATGCCACGGGTAGCAACAAGTCGATGGCGAACGCTTACAATTTCGTTGCCTTCGCGGGTCGCTTAATCTTCGTCGGCATCACGAGCCAGGAGATCGCGTTCACCCAGCCGCTGATGCACCGCCGCGAAATGAACTTCCTCGCAAGCCGGAATGCGCTCTCCGCCGACTTCACGCGTATCATTCGCCTCATCGAAGAGGGCACCATCGACACGAAGCCGTGGATTACGCACCAGAGCCACTTCGACGCAATGATCGACGTATTTCCAACGTGGATGAAGCCCGAATCGGGTGTGATTAAAGCCGTCGTTTCCATCGACTGAGGAGCATCGCATGAAGTCCGCCGTCACGGTAAATTTGGTTCCCGAAGCGAAGAGCGGCCCGTTCGTACTTTCGGACGATCTGGCGACTTCGTGTAAAACCGCGAAGGAACTCGGCTTCGATGCCATCGAGTTATTCGCCCCCGGCCCCGATGCGGCACCAGATCTCACAGCGATACTGAGCGACAACGGCCTGTCACTCGCCGCCATCGGCACCGGCGCGGGCTATGTGAAACATGGGCTGACTCTCTCCGACGAAGACGCCAGCGTCCGGCGCAAGGCGTTCGATTTCGTGAAGTCGATGATCGAATTCGGTGCCAAACACCACGCTCCCGCAATCATCGGCTCGATGCAAGGACGATGGGGTATGGGCCACAGCCGCGAAGCCGCAACGGGGCAACTCGTGTGGGCGTTGCAAACGCTCGGCGAGTACGCGGGCCGATGTGGAACGAAGCTCATTTACGAGCCACTGAACCGCTACGAAACGAACTTTTGCAACCGCCTCGAACAAGGCGTCGATCTGCTGAAAATGGCGAACGAACCGCACGTCGTGTTGCTGGCGGATCTGTTTCATATGAACATCGAAGAAGTCGACATCGCGAAGGCCATCGAAGCGGCAGGCGACAAGATCGGCCACGTTCACCTCGCCGACTCGAACCGTCGCCCCGCCGGTGGTGGCCACACGAACTTCAAGCGAATCGCGTCCGCCCTCGAGAAGATTGGCTACGCCGGTTACATCTCTGCCGAAGCGTTCCCATATCCCGACAGCCTCAGCGCCGCCACCGCCACAATTGCGGCATACAAGAAATATTTCAGCGTGTAATTGCGTCTGGCAAATGGTTTACGGCAGACGTAGAGCGATCTCGTAGATTTCGTCGATGTCGAGCAACAAGTCGTTTTTCTCGAAGAGTGCCGCGAGCGCGGCCTTGTGGATCTTCATCTTCGTATCGCCGACGCCGATCGCCCCGTAGCAGGTGATGCCATCGTGGTCTTTGGCACGGTCGCTGAGTGCCACGCCTTCGATACCGGCGGGCGGCACGCCGTTGAGGTCAATCATCACGCGCAGTTGTTTGGCCGTGTCGCGGACTTTTTTCGGTAACAGCAGCACCCCCGGTGCCCCCGCTGCGATGACGAGTTCCCGCCCTTGCAATGCCTTCGGTCCATCGCTACTGGTGGCCACGCTGACGGCTTCAATCTTCGCGCCGGGTACCTCTTGGCGAATCTTCGCGGCCACCGCTTCGGCACGGTCGAGTTGCCGCGAACCGAGCCGCACGTGCCCGCCATGTTTCGCCAATAGCCGCGCCACACGCTGCCCGACGGGGCCGGTGCCACCGAGTACGAGCGATTCGACGCTATCCAGATTGACGTGCCGCGCGACCGCCCGCACCGATGCAGCCGCTGTGGTGTTCGCGCCGTTGGAGTCGAGCATCACGGACACCGTCAACTTCGCGGCGGGTATCAGTTGTTTGCGAATCTCCGCGACGACGGCTTCACCCGCGGCGACATCCGAGCCACCGACGAAGATCGCGGTGCGATGCAGATCCTTCGCGCCGCGTGTAAAAATGCAGCCATGCACGAGCGAAACGACGTTCTCCGGCGTGACGCCACCGTAGCTAAAAATGTGCTGCGCACCCGCATCGACGGCTACGACGCGGTCGAAGGTGCTCGGCAACGCATCGGTATCGAGCTGAACGAGAATCGTTGGCTTTTCAGACATCGGTTCGCCAGAAGTGAGGGAAGGCGAAAGAGAAACAAATACGAGCCGCCGGGTTTATCCCGGCGGAACGCGAACGAGATACTTATTTGGGGCTAAACGGGTGTTTTTCGGTGCGACGCGCCAGAACAGTGTCGATGCTCGGCTCTTGGTGCATCGCGCTCTTGATCGCGAGCTTCGTGGCGGCGTAGTTGTAGTCGTAGATCTTCGAGTCGTCGGCGGCTTGTGGGTGAATGAACACGCCGCAAACGATGACGTACTCTTCGGCCTTGTCCTTCGGGATCACGCCATCGGCGACGCTATCGGCAACGGCGCGAGCCACGGCGGCCTGGGCGGGGCCGAACATTTGCACGGCTTGCTTCAAACCTTTGATCGTGACTTTCGTAATCATCACGGTGGCGGGCTTGCAGATCAGGTTCGGGGTAATCACGGCGAGGAGGCTGTTGTGGCCTTCCGATTGCGTGGCCAGTGCGTTGGCGAATGCCGCGCCGACGGGGCCGGTCTTCGCGCCGATCATGAGGTCGATGTGGGCGATTTCGTTGCCATCGCCTGCCAAACCTTCACCGATGAACATGGACATAAGTAGCCTCCGGAGGGTGGGGAAACGCAAGTCGCTTCCGACCACTAATTGCTAGGAATCCGCCGACGAAAAGCAACCCATCAATTCGACGAGTTCTCGTATATCGGAGTTGGCATCCCAACGGCACTCGTCGACGAGCCACATTGGGGCGACCTTTTGACCAAATAGCAACTTCGCGGCGTGGTACCGACAGATCTCGCATGGTGTCGCCAAGTACGAGCGAAGAGCCAACTCCGCGCAATTGGCACTCGGGTTCTGTTCGAGAATTTTGATCAGGTCAGAAATGATGCCGTGACATTCGTCGCTGTTGTCGGGTAGAGTCAAGTTCGCGTTCAACAAATCCTCATCGCCGGACTGATAGTTTCGGACGAACAATTCAAGAAAGCCCGGCAATGCGATTTGTTGTCGAATGTTGTCGATGGCAAACTTGCGGATGGCCGGGTGCGCGTTCTGGGACACGGCCATGTAAGCGCGTTCGCGCACACGTTCGTCGGAATGATCCAGCAAAATGAGCACTCGTTCGTCGAACTGCGTCATCGCACGGTTAGAGAATATCCAGAGGAAATTCACCAGAATATCGGGATCGCTCTGACAAAATAACCGATACAAGGCTACCCGCAAATCGGCATCGCTCGCATCCATGCCCCACCTGCGAAACACGAACGCCCGATCTCGCAAACGATCTCCCGCCTCTTGGATGATTTCATCGAGTGACAACTTGCTCTTCCGATCTGCGAAACTGCGTACTACGCCGGCTTTCATTGCCGTTGCCGACTGCCAATGTGTGCGAAATCGGTCGATATCGATCGAAGTTTCCGACTCACGATTCAGAATGGAAATGATGGTCTGTTCACCGAGCGTTTCGGTAGCATCGTTGATAATTGACAAATCATCCCAGTCCCATTCTCGATTCGACAGCGACCTCCCTCGCAACTCGGCTGCAAACAGGAAACCTGCTTCGCGATCGAGTTCGATCAGTTCCGCTTCGCCGAGCCAAGGGCTATCGGATACTGGCTTGTCGGCAACGATGTCTCGAAGTCTCGTACGGAATCGCTCATCGCCCTGTCGAGCGTAGAACACGCAGAATTGGCAAAGTTGACGGACGGCGAAGCCATCGACGATGGTCATCGTCGATGCCAGAATCGGCTCGCGAAAAGTGTCAACGGCTCCAACCGCTTCCACGATTTCCCACAACCATATCCCCCGAGGTGATTCGCATTGTCGGTCGTAGCGCATATCGTTCAAGCACGCCTCGAGGAGAGCGCCTTCGTCGTTCCAACGACCGCTCTTCGCCCAAAGCACAGCACGCCCGAGTCCCTTTCGCAATGCATCGCGTTGCTGGTCGTGCGAAGGGATCAACGGCGGTGAGGGATCGACACAGTTCATTTGGCGTTTCTTTCGCGGTGGGTTAGCCGGGTTAGCCCAATGATACCGACACATACAGTCGCAAATTGGCTTTCAATCATGCATCCAGTAGTACCAACGGTCTGCGGACTTCATGTGCTGAATATGATATGTTTTACGTTTGGTGAGTTTCATCACTTCTTCGATGGTACCGCCATTATTGTCGAGTTGATAGATGAACTCGCTAGTCGCGTCATCTGCAAGTATGCTGGTGTGTTCCAGCACGAAATAGAGGAGTCTGCCATTTCGATACACACTCGTAATGCCCATCCGTTTGAGTTCTGGCGGGAGTTGCTTATCGTGCAATTGTTCACCGTGTGCAAGTTGGTGGCTTTGAACAAAGTCGGATAATGCATCCTTGCTGTGATAGAAATCGGTGCTCCAACCGCATTCATTTCTCACATTTGAACGGACGATTGTCTTCGTTACATAGCTAGTAATGATACAACAGAGTACAATTGCCGAGCAGTACCGCAAATGTATCTTGCGAATCATTCTCAGCTTCTCCGTTAACACGATAGCTCAATGATTGAACAAAAACTCGCGGCTGTTGAGTAGCACCCAGAGGAGGTCTTGTAGGCCTTCGCGGGTTGCGGTGGCACTCGATACCCACGTCTTGGCTTTCGACAGTTCCTCGGGCGTCGGCGCTCGCGATAGTGTTGCCAGGTAGAGTTCGTGGATCGCGATGTCGGCGGTGGCTTTCGCGAGGATTAGCTTCTCGACTCGCCCGGATTTCTCGGCGATTTTCTTGTTTAGGAAGTCGCCGTTGAGCAGGTGCATCGCCTGCGCGATGTTCGGCATCGTGGTTCGCTCGCACTCGCAGACGATCTGCCGTGCGGGTCTGCCGAAGGTGTCGAGCAAGTACGAACGCACCTCGGGGTCGGGCAGTTGGATCGCGCGGGTGCCGAGGGGTAGGCCGATATACTTCTCGCGCGTGCCGGTGGCGAAGTCGATCGCGTCGGCCATCTGCTCTGCCGTCAGTCGCTTCGTCGTATATCGCGTGAAATGCACGTTCGTGGCATCGACCTTGTTCCCGTCGATCACGGCCGACGATAACTGATACGCGCGACTACGGAAAATCGTCTTCAGCAGGTGTTTCACATCGTACTTGTTCGCCACAAAATCTGCGGCCAGTGCGTCGAGAAGTTCGGGGTTCGATGCCGGGTTCGTCGCACGCATGTCGTCGAGCGGTTCGACGAGGCCGTGGCCCATCAGGTAACCCCAGAAGCGGTTCGCGAGGTTCTTCGCGAAGAACGGGTTACCGGGTGTCGTCATCCACTCGGCGAGTTTTTTGCGGCGGTCGAATTCATCTTCCATCTCCACGGAATCGAACGGGCGAGGCTTCATGACTTTGCGCTTGCGCGGGTGCGTCGTTTCCCCCGTGGGGCGTAGATAAATCACCGATTCCTGGCCGAACAAGCCGAACTCGGCACTCGTTTTGCGGCCGAGCCGTGCGAAGAATGCGGCCATACTGTAGTAGTCGTCCTGGCTCCATTTCTCGAACGGGTGTTGATGGCACTTCGCACATTGCATCCGCACGCCGAGGAACACTTGTGCGGTAGTTTCGGCCCATTCGTCGGGGTTGCTGCCGACTTTGTAGAAGTTCGCGGGGCCTTCCGTGAACGTGCTGCCTTCGGCGGTGATGACATCGCGAGCGAAGGCATCGGCGGGTACGTTGTCCCGCACGGCGGCACGCACCCAGTTGTGGAAACTCCACATGCCTTTCTCTTGCAATGCCGTGCGGTTGATCCGCAATAAGTCGCCCCATTTCAGTGCCCACCAGTCGATGAACTCGGACCGTTCGACGACCGCGTCGATTGCTTTCTCGCGCTTCTTCGGGTCGGTGTCTTTCAGGAATGCGCGGATTTCATCCGGGGTTGGCAGCGTGCCGATGGCATCGAGATAAAGCCTGCGAAGGAAGTCGTCGTCGGCCGCGAGTGGCGACGGGAGCAGCCCGAGATCTTTCCACTTTGCCGCCAGTTTTTCGTCGATAAAGTTGTTCGCGGGGAACTTCGGGTAGTTCGCGATCGTGGCATACGGCAACGTCACGCGCGCGACTTCCGCCCGGCCCGCGAAACGGATCATGACATGCGTCTCGCCGGTCGTCTTGGCGGTGACGAGTCCTTGCGGAGTGACGCTTGCGACGGCATCGTTGAGCGCGTCGAACTGTGCAGTCGTCGTCACATCTTCGCGCCGGCCATCGGACCATATCGCGGTGACGGCGAGCGATTGCGTTTCACCGGGCACCATGACGCGGGCACGTGGGAAAATTTCGATGCTCGTGGCGACGGGATCTTTGTCGGTCGGCTCGGGGGCACCGTCTTCCATCCAGCGCCGGATCGTTTCGTATTCGCGCGAGTTCGCGGGCAGTTTTTCGCCGCCGCCGTGTTCCATGTTCAACGATGGCTTCGCCAGCACGATGCTCCGGTCCGGGTCGGCCATCACGACGCGACGGCCCTCGTTACTGCGAACGATCTGTTCGTAATCGAATGACGGATCGAAGCCGAACAACGACAGTCGAAACCCACCGCGGCCGAGTTGGGCACCGTGGCAACCGCCCGCATTGCACCCCGCCTTCGTGAGTATCGGCACGATCTCCGAACGGAAATTTACCGGCAGGTTTGCAGCGTACTTCTCGACCGTCACAGGAACGCTTACCGTGACCCCCACACTCACTGTCACCGCGGTGACACCATCGCCGATGGGCCGCACGATTCCCTTCGCATCGACGCTGACCACCTTCGCGTTCGCCGATGTGAACGTCGCCGACCGGGTGAGATCGCGAGTGTGCCCGTCGGCGTATTCGCCGATCACGATCAACCGTTGCAGCGCTTGCGGGCCAGACAGCGTCACCGCGTTCGGGTAAACGATCAGCTTCGTGGGCGGGGCATCGGCGGCATAGATATCCGCTGCAAAACCAATCGCTAACGCAACGGTGAGGAGAACTCGCATGAATACGGACCCCGAAACGGTGGGTGGGGTGTTACGGTCTGGAACGCCGGCAGGTGGGTATCGATCACCGGCATCTGAATGGTGACGGAACGAATGGCTCGCGTCAAGCGAAATCGAGATGCGACGTGTCGTTGCCGTGCCGCCGAGTTTGGGTTACGCGGCGACAGTCGATTCTTCGCGAACGGCGGACAGCGGTTTGAATGCTCTCAGAATAAGTACGCGGCCGAGGAACCGTTCGAGCAAACTCGTCGGCAACAATCGCCAGACGTGGGGCAATTCGGACCGCCGCAGATGTCGTTGATTGACGCGGAAATCGCGGAAGCGGGAGAATGCCGTGCGTAACTCGTGGGCGGTCAGTTTGGGTCCGGTCGTCGGTGCGGGCGGCGCTTGCCAGTAGAGGCGTTGCAGCGGCAGCAGCCACCGTTGCCAACGGCCGACATCGTACCACGCGGGGAAAAGTGCGAGCAGTTTCCCGCCCGGTTTCAGAACGCGATACATCTCCTCGGCCACCTTCGCGAGGTTCGCATGATGCGCGTTCAGCGTATTCAAATAGGCGAGATCGAAGGCACCACGCGCGAACGGTAACGCTTCCGCAGTTGGCGTTTCGACTATCGGCAAGTTGAGGCCGCGCAACTCGAAATTGCGACGCATTGCCAAGGTGTCGTCGAGCGGTAATGCGCAAATCGTGACTTGCGTTTCGTGTCGCCGATACTGGATGGCATCGGTACCCAAGCCGGGACCGACCATGACGAGCGATTCGCCGACGTGCCGACGAAACTCCAACAGTTTCGGCAACCATTCGCCCTGCCGCGCATAGCGTTTGAGTTCGATTTCCTCGTACCATCCGCGGGTAAACGGTTCGAGTCCCCGTGCGGTGGGCCGCTCGAACGGCGGTCGCAACAACTCGCGTGCCGCCATCCGGCAAGCCGGGTCCGGCTCGCTGTCGTAGATTCGCAATTGTGGCACGGCGTCGGTTAACATTCCGCGAGCGATACCCTGTACCGATCGCCACGTCAACGCGGATTCAGCGGGCAGACAACGATAGCAATGGGGAAACCCTCCGGATGTGCGTTCGGCTAACGGGGGAATTTACTGACGCGGTGGATCGGTTGCGGCCCCTTCAAAGGGGGGTGCGGACATCCAGATGCCGCTGACGCCGTGGAAGTAGCCGACGTCGTATAGTCGGCTCATTTCTGCCGGCTCGAAGTTCAAACCGAGCGTGCGACCGTCGTCGCTATCGGGTATCGCGGTCAGGTGGAAATTTGCACCGGCGTTTCGCGATTGATGGAACAATGTGGCCACTTCCGCACGGCAGTGCGCGTGCAGAATGCCTGCTGCGGAAGCCGCCAGCACGGGCAACACGCGAGGTCGCACGGGGGCGGGATCGGTGAACAGCTTGCCGGAAACGATCACGTAGACATCCGCGCCAGTCGATCCCTCCGGTTGTGGCGGTAAGGAACCGGGTGGCGCGAACAGTTGCGCCGTCGCCCCGCCATCGACGTGCAATTCGACCGATGTTTTCCCGTTGGCTCCGTTCGTAATGGCAACGGGAGGCAACATGCCGGGAACGGAACACGAAGCTAACAAGATTCGGCGAAACCGATCGACGGCGACAGTGCCACCCTTCTCCGCAACGGCTCCCATGTCCCAAACGACGAGCTTTCGCGTCGATAAACTCGTCGTGCCCACGTACAGCCTACGGCCCCGTCGGTGTTCAGTCGCGACGTATGCGAGTAATCGTTCGTCGACGACGGAATCGATGAGGCGTCGGAGCGGTTCGCTCGAAGCAATCGAGCCGGCCCAAGGTATGAGGATCCAGGCGCGGGTGCTATAGATGTCCGCAGCGCGAATCGAGGTGTAAAACTCCCGCGTGGCTTCATCGAATTGTGGGCCGAGGAATGCCACGGTGGCGATCAGTGCCCCGGTGCTAACACCGGTCACGACGTCGAATTGCGGACGGGTGCCCGTCTTCGACCAACCGGAGAGAAATCCTGCCGTATAAGCCCCGTACATGCCGCCGCCCGAAATCACGAGCATCGTTTTCGGCGATGCCGGTGCCGGTATGGGAGTGAGAATTTCTTCCGGTGGATTCGCCGTCGCCAATCGGACCGTTTGGCGTACCCGCGAGTTGTCCGTCGGCGCGCACGTTTCGCGAGACCGACAACCGAGCGTCACGCTCACTGCGAGTAGTAAACAGGTCGGTATCGCACGCGATAATCGATTTCGTCGGAACATCTTGGCAGTTTCCATAGCGACATTATCTACGTCGCGTCAAGCATGTTCGCCAGAAATCTGTGCCGCGTTCCGCTGTGTGCGGGCTACGCATAGGTTGGGCACTTTCGAGAAGTGTCCACTTTGGAATTCATTCGCTGACATCGCTGCGCAAACGGCGTATAATCGAGATACGTTATACACACACCGACTCTTCCCCACCGACCTTTTTGCCGGGAGGCCCACGATATGCGACGCCGAATTGCAATCTCTCTCTCGTTTGCCGCCTGCTTGGCGACGTTCTTCAGCCCCGTTGCACGCTCGCAAGACGCAGCGCCGAGCGATGAATCGATCACCACTTTCGATGGCGTGAAACTCGACGTCAAGTTCTATAAGGCGGCGGTTCAGAAGAACGGCTCGGTCGTGATATTGCTCCACGCCTTCGGGAAAGACCCGAACAAAGGCGATTGGGACGGCCTCGCCAAGACGCTCACCAAAGAAGGATTCAACGTCGTTCGCTTCGACTTCCGCGGTCACGGCAAGAGCACCGATGTCGTGCCTGAAATGTTCTGGAAAAATGACGCATTGAGCGTGTTGAACAAGGCGCACATGAAGGGAGCGAACAAAAACCCTCCAGCGAAAGAAATCTTCGTCAAAGACTTCGAGAAGAAGAACGCCTACTTTCCGATGCTCGTCAACGACATTGCCGCGATTCGTTCGCTCGTCGATGTCAAAAACGACTTAGGCGAAGTGAATTCTAGCTCGGTGTACTTTGTGGGGGCAGGCGATGCGGCCACGCTGGGAATGATGTTCATGACGAGCGAATGGCATCGCGATGCGAAACTCCCGAACGTCGCGATCCCTGCGCTACTCCCGCGATTCGTCTCCGCAACGGGACGCATCTACGGTACGGACCCGGCCGGTCGCGATTACGGTGGCGGCGTCTGGTTGTCGCCGACGCGACATCCGAGTGTGAGCGCGAACGCAGTCGAAAGCTGGGTCTCGAAGTACGGTCGCGATACGAACGGAGATATGAGGAAAGAAACGCCGATGCTCTTCGTCCACGGAGACAAAGACAAAGAAGGCGATCTATCTTGTAAGTACTTCACGAATCAAGTGATGGTCGCAGGTGGCAAAACATCGCCGAAGCTCGACAAACTCGACTTCACCTTCCTCCGAACCGTTAAAGGCACGGACCTCAAGGGCGTCGATTTGCTCGGCAAAGACGCGACGCTCGGCACCGAGAAGATGATTATCGAGTTCTTAAACAAGATGGAAGTCGAGCGCAAGAAAAAGAATCGCTACGCCCGCGAATACAAGAACCCACTGCCAATCGTCATCAATTCGTTTCTGGCCAACTAATGATACTTCACCCGCGCGGGTGGAACTTCTTGTGAATCGCCTTCAAGCGGGTGCGGTCGATGTGCGTGTAGAGTTGCGTCGTCTGGATCGAGGCATGTCCGAGCAATTCTTGCACCGTACGCAGGTCGGCCCCACCTGCGAGTAAGTGCGTGGCGAAACTGTGGCGAAGCGTGTGCGGGCTAACCGTCATTGGCAGTTCGGCACGCTGGCAGTATTTTTTCACTAGCATCCACAGCACGATTCGCGACAGCGGTTGCCCCGAACGCGACGTGAAGACGTGCTCCTCGCCACCTGCCGTCGCGGCATCTGCGAGGTACGCCCGCAACGACGCAATCGCCGGTTTGCCTAGCGGTACCACACGTTGTTTGCTCCCTTTGCCGAAGCATTTGCAGAACGCGGAATCCAAGTACAAATCGTGCCGTTTCAGTCCGACGACCTCCGACGCCCGGCAGCCGGTGGCGTACAGTGTTTCGAGTAATGCCCGGTCGCGCAGGCAGAAGCGATCCCCCGCCCGCGGAGCATTCAGCAACGCATCGACGCTCTCTGGCGATAGCACGTGCGGCACGCGCTGCCAGAGTTTCGGCGACGCCAACAGTTCGACGCTCGAGGGGTCGGCTTTTTCTTCGAGGCGAAGGAAGCGGTAGAACATTCGCAGTGCGGCGAGGTGCCTGGCGATGCTCGGTGCGGCGAGTTCTTCCTCGTGCATGAACGCGATATATCGCGATAAATCGCTGAGCGTCGGCGCGAGATAGTTCGGCAGTTTCGCGATCACCGTCCACTGGGCGTAGCGTTCGAGATCGTGGTTATACGCGAGAAGTGTGTTTTCCGAGAGACCGCGTTCGGACTGCAAATAGTGCCGAAACGCGATGATGTCCGACATGAGTTCGTTGAGTGACATCGCGGGTTCACCCTAATAAGCGTTGCCGGATCGTTTGGCGGAGCATTCCGATGGCACGACCGCGATGGCTGAGTGCGTGCTTGACCGTATTCGAGAGTTCGCCGAACGAGGCATGATACTCGGGGATCACGAACAGCGGATCGTAACCGAAGCCACCACTGCCAGTCGGCTCCATCGCGACGCGGCCCCAACATCGGCCTTCGACGACCGCAACGACCGTGCCTGTCGGGTCGGCGAGCGCTGCCGTACTGACGTAATACGCCGCACGTTTGTCGCCGTGAAAATTCGCGAGTTCCTGCAGCAATTTCGCGTTGTTCGCGGCATCGTTGCCGTGTTCGCCCGCCCACCTCGCCGAGTAAATGCCCGGCTGCCCTCCGAGCGATGGCACGACGAGGCCACTATCTTCGCCGAGTACCCATTCGCCCAACAGCGGCGCGAGCGTCGTCGCTTTCAGGCGGGCATTTTCCTCGAAGGTGGTGCCCGTTTCTTCGATATCCGCAGGTGCGTTCGCATATGGCGAAAGATCGGTCACCTCGACGAGGTCCGATAGCAGTTCGACCAATTCGCGCAACTTCTTCTTGTTTCGACTACCCAGTACGAGCCGCGGCATACTGCGTCCTGATGCGAGTGTGTGAAAGATCCCGGATTCGGTTCGCCGGTCGGCTTGTAAGCCGGGTTTTGTCCCACCTTGCGGTGATGACGATCATTTCTCTAGCCGCACGGTTACCCGTGCGATCGAGCAGCCTACCCGAGGCTCAAACGGATCGGGTCGATCCTCACCTCTGCTCGGCCTTGCTTCCAGTGGGGTTTGCCTAGCCGACGGGTCACCCCGCCGCTGGTGCGCTCTTACATTAAGGGCTTGCGCCCCGCACCGTTTCACCCTTACCTTGCGGAATGCGGATTCCGCACGGCGGTTTACTTTCTGTTGCACTGTCCCGCCCGTTGGCGATTGGCACCGGGAGTACCAACCGTTACCGAGGGTGGGAGTTACCCACCACTGCACCCTATGAAGCCCGGACTTTCCTCTCGCCACGAATGGCCAGCGACCGTCCCACCGACCGACGAACCGAACTCGCATGGTATCGCCCAAACGTGCCACTGAGAAGGGAATGCTAGCAAAGTGAACGAACGGAGACACATCTTGGCGGTCGTAATCGTCACGCATCCATCGAAGTCGCACGACTTCGCCTGCAAAGTAATGTCCGCCTTCCAGATTTGCGGGCCGATTTCGTGCAAAACATGCACTCCCACTCGCCGCAATGTGGCAATTTCTAACGATCGCCATTACAATCGCCGCAATGGGTACTCTTTCTCCGCTTTGCCCAGATGCCAAAACGCACGTGCCCTCGAACCTCGTGAGATCCATCCGTGAATCGCTATCTACCGTTTCGCAAACTTGGCGGCGTTAGCATCCTTGCGATGCTGTTCGCACTTGCAGTCGCTTTGCCCGTTCGATCGGATCAGAAACAAGACATCGAGACGATCGAAAAGCAGATCGCCGACTTGCAAAAGAAACTCGCGGAGGCGAAGACCAAGCCCGCGACACCGATGACGCCCGCGATTCCCGAACCGCCCGCGGGGACGCTGCCCGAGTCGATTCTGAAAAAGATGGTGTGGCGTTGCATCGGCCCCGCGAACATGGGCGGGCGAGTCACGGCACTCGCGGTTTACGATGCCGACCCGACGACGTATTACGTTGCGACGGCATCGGGCGGGTTGCTCAAGACCGTGAACAACGGCACCACGTTCGACCATCTATTCGATACGCAAACGACGGTCTCGATCGGCGATGTCGCCGTGTGCCAGACGAACCCGGACCTCGTTTGGGTCGGCACTGGCGAAGCGAATCCGCGTAACTCGGTTTCGTACGGCGACGGCGTGTACAAGAGCATCGACGGCGGCAAAACCTGGGCGAATATGGGGCTGAAGAAATCGTTCCAGATCGGGAAGATTCTCATTCATCCGAAGAACCCGGAGATCGTTTACGTCGGGGCACTCGGTCGCCTGTACGGCGTCGGTGGAGAACGTGGCGTCTGGAAAACCGAAGATGGCGGTAAGACCTGGAAGAATGTTCTGGTCGTCGACGACAAGACCGGCGTCATCGATATGCGGCTCGACCCGAACGCACCCGAAACGATCATTGCTGCACTCTGGGAACGCAAACGCGACGAGTTCGACGGCTTCTTCGGCGAGGCTCCGGTGCCGGACATGTACGGGCCGATCGTCACGCACGGCCCCGGTGGCGGTATCTGGAAAACGATCGATGGCGGCAAAGTGTGGAAGAAGATTAACGACCCGAATACCAACGCGGGCAACGGCCTGCCGACCGTCAAAACGGGGCGCATCGGCCTCGATTATTCGACCAAAACGAAGGGCCTCGTTTACGCGATCGTCGATACCGAAAAGGTCGGCACCGGCGACCCACCGAAACTGGTTTACATGGGCATTATCGGCGAGTCGGTAGAAGGTGGTGGCGCGAAGCTGACCGAAATCACCGCCGATGGCCCCGCCGCGAAAGCGGGCCTGAAAGCCAACGAAATCGTCGTCGCCGCCGATGGCAAGAAGCTCGAAAACTACGAAGTGCTCATTCAGATCATTCAGACCAAGAAAGAGGGCGACAAACTCTCAGTGACCATCAAGCGCGATGGTAAAGATGTCGTACTCGAAGTCGTGCTTGCGAATCGTCCCGTGGGAACTGGGATTAATCCGCGTACGGGTCCGAGTCGTGGGCCGCGTGTCAGTGCGGGTTACCGACTGGCATCGGGCGAGAAAGGTGCGAAAATCGGCACGCTCATCGAAGGCGGAGCCGCCGATAAAGCGGGTTTGAAAGAAGGCGATGAAATCGTTGCCGTCGAAGGGAAGCCGGTCAAGTCACCCGAAGAATATCTCGAAGCTGTGGGCAACGAACGCAAGCCCGGCGACAAGCTGAAACTGAGCGTACTTCGCGGCACCGAGAAGAAAGAGTTTGAAATCATACTCGGAACACCCGCGACGCGCGGCCCATCGGCGACCAAGCCATACGCGCTCGGGTTGGGCGGACAGCAACCGAATGCGATCGAGCAACAGGGCAAAGACGGTTTCCAGACGGGCGGCATTTACGTCTCGGCCGATAGCGGCGACACCTGGAAACGCATCAACAGTCTGAACCCGCGGCCGATGTATTTCAGCGTGATCCGCATCGATCCGACCGACGACAAAACCGTCTACATCACGAGCGATACCGGCTTGTGGAAATCGACCGATGCAGGCAAGACGTTCCGTGCGGGGCCAGCGAAGGGCGTTCACGTCGATCACCACGCACTCTGGATTAACCCAAAGAATGGCAAGCACCTGATTATCGGTTGCGATGGCGGATACTACGTCACGTACGATGCGGGCCTGCATTGGGACCACTTGAACAACGTCGCGCTCGGCCAGTTCTACCACGTTGCGGTCGATAACAAACGCCCGTATCGCGTCTACGGTGGCTTGCAGGATAACGGCAGTTGGGGTGGCCCGTCGAACTCGCTGCGCAGTTACGGCGCAGTCAACGAGGACTGGGTTTACGTCAACGGTGGCGACGGTTTCGTCTGTCGCGTCGATCCGACCGACCCGGATTTGATCTACACCGAAAGCCAAGGCGGCATGATTAATCGTCGCAACTTCCGCACGGGCGAACGCGCTTTCATTCGCCCACCACAGAAGCAGAACGACCCGATCCAGCGCTTCAACTGGAACACGCCGTTCGTCCTCAGCAGCCACAACCCGAGTATCTTTTACTCGGCAGGCGAATACGTCTGGCGTTCGGTCAAGAAGGGTGCAGACCTTCGCAAAGTGTCGCCGGAAATTACCCGCACGAAAGCCGGGAGTGCGACCGCACTCAGCGAGTCGCCGGTCAATCAGGATGTCGTTTGGGCCGGTACCGACGATGGCTTCGTGTGGGTCACGAAAGATAGTGGCACAACTTGGACGAACGTCACCGAAGCGATCAAGACTGCCGGGTTGCCAGGATTCCGTTATGTGGCCACGCTCGAAGCATCGAAGGACAAAGAAGGCCGCTGCTACGCCTGCTTCGATGCCCACCGTTCGGACGACGACAAACCGTACATTTTCGTGACCGAAGACCACGGCAAAACCTGGAAGCCGATCGTGGCGAACCTGCCCGCATTCGGTAGCACTCGCTGTTTACGCGAAGATATCGTCAACACCGACATGCTGTATTGCGGCACCGAGTTCGGCGCGTTCGTCAGTGCGAATCGCGGGCAAAGTTGGACCAAACTCGGCGGGAATCTGCCAACGGTGGCGGTGCATGAATTCGCGCAACCGACGGTGGCGAGCGAACTCGTTGTGGCCACGCACGGCCGCAGTGTGTGGGTGATCGACATTGCCAGCCTTCGCCAGATGAAGCCCGACGCACTGAAAGCGAAAGCGACGCTGTTCGCCCCCGCCACGGCAATACGTTGGAAGACCGGTAGCGGTGGGGAATCGCCGTACAGTAGCAGCGACCGAAAGTTCGTCGGCCAGAATCCGCGTAGCGGCGCGACGATCGAATACCTACTGACGAAACCGGCAGAGAAGCTGACGATCAAGGTCGTCGATGTCAACGGCAAGAGCGTCATCGACTTCCCGAAGGCCGAAAAAACTGCCGACTTCCACCGCGTCGTATGGCCCGTTGGGCCGGGTAGCCGTGGGGCAATTGGCACCTATCGCGTCGTACTCAACGTCGATGGGCAGGAATACACGCAGCCACTGCAAGTCGAACTCGACCCGAACGCCTCGAAGGACTTGGTTACGATCGAAGCCGAGGACGACACGCCTGCCCCGCTGAACCCGAACAAGCCGATGAAGATCCCCGCAGTGATCGACGATTGACCGTTTTCGGTTCTCACAATCGACGTAAGTCACAATTGCGAACACTCCAAAATCGGTTTTTGGGGTGTTTTTTCGTCTCAAAAGGCCACTTTTTGATCGGCTTTCGCCGATCTGTTTCGGGCGATTTTGCCACAACGCGATCGTGCATCGTGGGTTAAGCCGAATCCTCGCCATACGACACTCGCCGGAAGTACCGACCAAAAATCGACCGAATGCGACCGAAAATCGACCGACATCGACACAAAATCGACCGGGCGCGACATTTCTATGTCATTTCGCGACACTTTTGCGTCACTCCGTGCACAACGCGAAATGTGACTTACGTCGAATCGCCTCCGATTTTTTGACTTCTGGAAATCGCGTGGGTTATGCGTGTCCGAATCATTTCTTCACGCCTTCGCGTGGCGGTGGTAGCGTCTCGCGGATGGCGTTGGCTGCGCTGGGGTAATCGAGGCGGTCGCGGACTTTCGAGAGGTCTTGCTCGGCTTCGAGTAGGTCGCGGCGCGTGAAGCCGTTGGCAATCGCGTCGCGGATTTTATCTAACGCACTTTTGCTCAATTCGCTCGCCAAAACTTGCTGACGTTCGCCGTCGAGGTTCGGGTCGTAACTCGCCAGAATCGCGCCGCGACCGTAGAGGCAAGCGATGGCGAATCGCGTGTCGTTGACGGGAAACGGCAGTGCTTCCAGTGCTTTCGCGGCACGGTCGAACTGATCGTACTGCCCGCGATCCGCCAGCAAACTCGCTTGTAGCCGCGCGAAGGTACGCACGTTGATGAACGAATCGCGGTCGTTCGGGTGGGTTTTCGCGGACGCCAACATGCGGTCGTAAACCGGGGCCAACGTCGCGCTCGCGGCCTTGGCATCTTGCTTGGCGAGTTGAATCGTTGCCAACTCGATCGTGTAGTAAACGAGATCGTTTTCGTAGTCGAGATTCATCGGTGAATTCTTCACCAAGCCATTCGCGATGTCGATGGCCGCCTTCGCTGACACCTCGGCGTCAGTCAGTTCGTCGCGCTCGCGCATCAGCACCGCTTTGCTGTGTTGAATGCGACCGAGCAGCATCGCGGTCTGCCCGCCCGCCGTGCCGCGAGTGGCAATGTCTTGCAACACGCGCTCGGCGGCACTCAGTGCGGTCGTGGCCTCGCGCAGGCGACCGACCACTTGCAGAGCGGCCGCGTAGTTGAGGTTCGCTTGCGCAAACTGTTCGCGGTAGCCGGGGTCCGCCGGGTAGATCGCGATCAACCGCGACCACGCCTTCACGGAGTCATCCGCATGGCGTAACGCCGGTGTTTCTTTCGTCGGCACGTTCGCAGGAATCGGTTCCGATTTCGGCGAAAGATCCGCCAGCGGAACGCGGTTCGCCAGACGGCCGACGTACGGCATCCGGTCGGCGGTGCGCGTCGCACTGTCACCGGGCTGTCGCTGGAGGGCGATGTTCGCGAGCAACGTATCCGCATCGGCCAACTGCACCAAGTACGGTGCGGATGTCGGATTGTCGACGAGCAACTTCACGAGAATATCGCGGGCTTGCACGGTGCTATTCCGAGCATCAGCGGCTAACCCTGCCTTGTGGTACAACAGCCCGATTTGTCGCAAACTCTGTGCGAGCCGGAACTGATACTCCGGCTCGTTCGTTACATTTTGTGCGAGGATTTGACGGTTCTGGAGTGCGGCGCGGAAGAACGCTTCGGCCTCGGCGGGTTGGTTCAAGCGAAGGTACGCCAACCCGAGGCGATCGTCGGCCTGGCCGAGTCGGTGCCAGATCTCCGCGCGGAATGGTTTGTTGCCAACGACGTCGGACTTCACCATCGCGCTGAACGTATCGCCCGCTTTTTGGAGTGTCGCTTTCGCCGCGTCGAACTTTCCCGTGCCGAGTTGCAAGATGCCGCGATAGAGTTGGACCTCCCCTTGAAGCAGCGTCTTGTCGTCGGCATCGGCCTGCGCCGGTGCGCTCGCGATCAGGTCGTCGGCCTTCTGAAATGCCTCCTCCGCAAGCGGGTAGTTGCCGAGTCGGGAATGCAACCGGCCCGCGCGGTACCACGCCCCCGCGACGAACAGTTTCGACTCGGCGGTATCGGGTGACTCGGCCACGAAGCGTTCGTACTTCTTCAAAATACTTTCGAGGAAGCGCTTTTGCTGACCGGTCAGCGGTTGCTGCCCCGTCAGGATTTCCGTCATCGCCTCATCGCTCAGCGAAAGTAACGCATCGCGGGCTTCGCCGCGAGCGCGGATGGCTCGATCGCGAGCAGCGGCAGTATGCTGTTGTTCGACGGTCAAATCGTCGTGTGCCACACCGAGCTTTGCGTACGCAATTTCGGTCTGTTGCTTGGCTTCGACGGTGCGATTTTTTTCGATGTTGACGGCAATTAAACCGATGGCCAAGCCTACCGCAGCCATGACGACAAGCGCTGCCGATGTCGTCACGAGCGTGCGGTGGCGTTTGACCCAGCGGCTCGCCCGCAAGCGGAATGGCTCGCGGTAGCAACCGATCGGCTCATCGGCGAGCCAGCGTTCGACATCGACGCCGAGCAACATCGCGGTCGCGTGGCGATGTTCCGGATTGAGCGCCATCGCTTTTTTGCAAATCGCTTCGAGCGCCAGTGGCACGCCGGGCTTCATTTCTTGAAGCGGAATCGATGCGCCATAACGCACCTTGCCGAGGATTTCTTCGACTTTACCACTGAATGGTGCATGACCGCCGAGAATGGCGTAAAGCGTCGCGCCGAGGCTGTAAATATCGGCAGGCGGACCGATTTCGTCCCAGCGGCCGTCGGCTTGTTCCGGACTCATGAACGCCGGCGTGCCCATCGCCTGGCCCATCTCGGTTTGCGTGCCCGATGCGCCGATCGGGTTCGGCGTCGCACTCGGTTGATAGCTGGTCCCCGTCGGTCCTGCGGAATCCTCCGGTGCGGCTGCGGGTATGCGTTGCGTTGCCAACATCGGTATCGCGGCCGTCGCATTCGGCTTCAGTCGCGCGGCCGCGGAGATGTCCTTCGCCAGTCCCCAATCGACGACGAGCGTTTCGCCGAACGCACCGAGCATCACGTTGGCAGGCTTTAAGTCGCGGTGCAAAATCTCGCGGCTATGCGCGTAACCGATGGTGTTGCAAATGTCGACGAATCGCTTGAGCAGTTGCCGCAACTGGAGTGATCGTTCGTGAGGATCGCGAACGGGATCGCTGTCTTTGCCGTGGAAATCGCGGATCGCATCTTGAAGGCTATCGCCGGTGATGAACCGCATCGCGTAATACGGCGTGCCATCGGGATGCTGGTTCAACCCATACACGGGTACGACGCCGGGGTGTTCGAGGCGGCCCGTCACCTGGGCTTCGAGCAAGAACCGGGAAGCGACGGCCGGATCGCGTGCGTAACGCGGCTGGATCTCTTTCAGTACCACTTGGCGATCGAGTTCGCGATCGACCGCCACGGAGACTTGCCCCATCCCTCCCTTGGCCAGTGGGCGAACGACGCCGAACCGCGAGACTTTCGACGCCTCGGTTGCTGGGCCGCGAACGCCTTGCGGCGAATAGCCCGACGGTGCCGCGAACGTGCCACCCGCGGACTCGTACGGCACCGAGGCATATTCGGATTGCCGACTACTCGAAACGGCGTTCGGGTCGTAACTCGCGGGGGCGGCCAAAGTCTGCGCGTATAAGTCCGGTTCCGAAACGGGTGGTACGGAAACGGGTTCCGGTCGCCGTTCGGGTGGCTTCGGTGGCGGGGATACTTGCGGCAAAGTACCCGTATCAAAGTCCGATTGCGGGTTCGACTCGTCGTTCATCGCCAAAGCCCATGGTGTCAGTTCGGGGAAAGCGATCCTCCGCGTCAATTCTACTTCGCATCGTAAGAATTGCGCCCCACATTTCACTCCCCGCAATCGACGCCGACCGCTCTATACTTCTCGCGGTCGGAAATGAGACGTTACCAGTCAGACAATCCATTCCCGTTAGCCCGACGCGCTAGCGAGGGATTCCTATCTTTTTTTGCGATGTCGTGCCTTCACGCGGGTTCCCTCGCTTGCGCGTTTTGAAGTTGCGCGATTTGCAGGTACGCCCAGGGGTACGACGTAAACGTCTAACCCTGGGCTAGATGATTTAACCCCGTTGGGGTAAAGAATG
>JAYWCL010000242.1:0-5520 GCA_043780595.1 Limnoglobus sp. | reverse complement strand
ATCGCCGTTTTCAGATCGGCGATTTGCGATCGAAAAGTGGCCTCTTGAGACGAAAAAACACCCCAAAAACCAGTTTTGGAGTGTCCGCAATTGTGACTTACGTTGATTCGATCGCTTCAACGGGTGGCAGTGGGTTCGGTTCGCGGGGCATCGTGCAGATTCGCTTCAGCCAGGCTTCGACCGATTCCTTGGAAAGGACCGCTTCCACGGTGATGCCCGAACGCAATGCGGGGTGAACGGGCGCGAAGAAGTCCATTTGCCAGGTTCGCGGCATTTCGGGCTGGCCCAGTAGCACGATCCGCATCCCGTCGATCTCGACGATGTCCGCCGGATGCAGTTCGCCCCAGACCCACCACGGCTGATACGGCGCGGCCGCCTCCCACGTTTCGAGCGCACGATCGGGTTGCAATGCAGGCCACTGGTAGAACTGCCAGATGCCGGTATCGTAGATGCCCGTCTCGCCGACCACGCCCGCCGCATCCCATTCTTCCTGCGTGACGCTCGGGATCATCCGTTCGCTTTTGGCGATGCTCGCGAGCAGCGGACTCGGCTTCGGCCCGTCCCAGTTTGCGGCGGTCGGGTGGTTCAGAAGCGCATCTTGCAGCAGCGTAAACAACTGGCAATTGTTGCGGACCGCGTGCATCCGGACCCGGAAGCCGAGGTTGCGCACGAGGTCGATCACGACGAGTTCTTCGCCATCGACGCACTGAAGCACTTCACCGAGGTAAAAGGCGTAGCGGTTGAACTCGCGCGCACTCACGACGGCCTGCGTCAGGTCGGGTTGATTGCGGGCGAATCGCCGCAGTCGCGCATCGCGGCACAGCATCGCCATCGCCGCCCGCGACAGGAACGAAATGGCCAGATATTCGCGAATGAGCTGCGCGGCTTCGGTCGATTTCGCGGCGGCGGTTTCCCATTCGTCTTCGGGAATCATCTCGAGGTGCGGCGTGCCGATATGCTCTTTTAACTGGTCGTGAAGCAATTTGGCACCGGTAAACACCGATGGCAGCCGTTCGAGAATCGCAGGCAGTGCCACGTCGGCATTCGTACCCGCTTCGACGCCCATCCCGCAGGTGTTCGCCACACACGAAAACTCCCACGTTGGCAAGTCTGGCACCAGTTGTTCGGCGAGTTCCTCGTAAATCTCCTCGCGTTCGGCAGGCGTGCCATCGCGATAGATCGTTTCGATCTGCGAATAGGCCTCGCGGAACCGTTCGCGCACCTCTTCGGCATCGTTAGTGGCCGTGCGCTGGCGAAGCAGGGAGACGAACCAGATTGCCAGATCGTGCGGATTCAGAGGTTGTGCCACAGGTCACCGGAGTCGAGGGAGAAACGAATCGGGTTATCGTTACCCCGTAATGTCCGCTCGGGTCAAGGCGAACGCGAAAGAGAATTTGGCAAAACCGTAGTTGTTCGAGTAAATTTGCCTTGACGAACACTATGTATTAGCTGAGACTAACAACCGAGTTAGTTTAACCTACTTTCATGGAGTTAGCTATGCAAAATCGACGTCGAACGGCGTTTACGCTCATCGAACTGCTCGTTGTCATCGCGATTATCGCGATTCTCATCGGCCTGTTGTTGCCCGCCGTGCAGAAGGTTCGCGAGTCGGCATCCCGGCTGAAATGTTTGAACAACCTGAAGCAGATCGGCCTCGGGTTGCACAACTACGAAGGTATCAACCGGCAGTTTCCGCCCGCGTACGTCACTGCGAACACGCGCCTCGATGGTTCCGCGTTCGGCATCAATTACGGCGACCAATATCGCAACGGTACGCCCGGTTGGGCGTGGGGCGTGTTCCTCTTGCCGTTCTTGGAGCAAGAAAATCTCTTCCGCCAATTCGACGTGAATCAACCGTGCTGGTCGCCCGCTTTTGCCACTTCCGTGAAAACGAAAGTGAGCCTGTTTCTCTGTCCGTCGGCCACCGGCGGCAGCGATGGTTTCAACGTGGAACGCGAAGGAGCCGACATCCGCCACGGCGTGCCGATGACTCGTTCCGATGGCAGTGCGATCATCTTTGCGCATTCGCATTACGTCACGAATGCGGGCATCACGCAGCCGTGGGGGCGCACGACGCCTTACAGTTACGACTACGACATTCCCGAGCCGATCCCCGAGAACGGTAACCAACTCGCCCGCACTGATGGCCCGTTCTACCGCAACTCGAAAACCAGCGTTGCGGGTGTCTCCGATGGCTTGTCGAATACCATTTTCATCGGCGAACATAGCTCGATTCTAAGCAATAAAACCTGGGTGGGCGTCGTCCCCGATGCTGTGACGCCGCCACGGCTCGACTTGCGGCCGTGGCCTTCGGAGAACAACGGCGCGGGCTGTCTGGTCGGCGTGCATAGCGGGCCGGACACGCACGATCACCCGCAAGTGATCATCCACGCCCCGAACGATCCGTTCGGCCACACCGATCAAATGTGGGGCGAGCACGGCACCGGTTGCAACGTCCTCATGGGCGATGGATCGGTACGGTTTATCACCACGTTCATTCGTCCGCTGACCTTCGTGGCGCTCTCGACGCGCGATAGCGGGGAGGTGTTCGGTGACGAATGAAAATGAAGGAATCTATGCGAAATACGCACTCGTCGGCATCGTGGCACTGGTGGCGATCCTCGTTGTTTACCACTACTGGAGTCGCCCGCCGCAGATGGGAACGAGCGAGGAAGTCTTCAACACGGTCGATGCCCTGTACACCGCCGTGCGCAACCGCGACGAGAAGCGGATCGGCGAGTGCGAAGTTCGTTTGAAGGGCTATCGCGAGGCGGGCAAACTCCCAGAGAGTGCCGCGAATGCGCTCGATGCCATTGTGCGCAAAGCCCGTTCCGGCGCGTGGGACACCGCCATCGCTCGGCTATACGAGTTCATGCTCGCACAACGCCGCGAAGGCGTCATCGAACCCGAACATAAGCCGAAAGCGACGAAAAAGAAGTCGCCAAAATCGACGTAAGTCACAATTGCGGACACTCCAAAACTGGTTTTTGGGGTGTTTTTTCGTCTTAAGAGGCCACTTTTCGATCGGCTTTCGCCGATTTGTTTCGAGGGTTTTTGCGGTATCCTGCATTCCTGTCGCGGTTTGCGTCGAGGCTCTCGATTACACATCAGCCGAAACTACTGGTCGAAAATCGACCGGACCCGACCGAAAATCGACCAACATTGACCGAAATGCGACCGGATGCGACCGAAATGCGTCCAAACGCGACACTTTTGCGTCATTCCGTGTACGATACAAAAGTCGACTTACGTCGGATCGTCTGCGATTTTTTGACTTCGCGAATTCGTGTGGGTGTGCAACAAAATATCACAGTCGATCCAGCGGACTGACCACGCCGCAGGCTCCGCGCTGCAACACGTGCGTGTAAATCATCGTCGTACTCACATCCGAATGTCCGAGCAATTCCTGCACCGTGCGAATGTCCGCGCCACCCTCCAGCAAGTGCGTCGCGAAACTGTGCCGGAACGTGTGGCAACTCACCTTCTTCGTAAACCCGCACGCCATCACCGCCTTTTTGACTTCCTTTTGAATCGTGTTCTCGTGGATATGATGTCGCATCCACGCACTCGCATCATCACCAACAAAGCCCACGGACGGCCGTCCGTAGGCGCTTCCTGCCTCCTGATCCTCGCGCGGATCCGCGCTCAACTTCGACGACGGAAACAAATACTGCCAGCCCAACTCCCGCGCCGCCTCCGGCCACTTCACCGCAAGCGCCTCCGGCAGCCATACCCGCCCGTACCCCGCCGCTAAATCGCGCAGGTGCAACACTTTACGCTCTGCGACCACAACTCGCAATCGCTCCTCCAACCGCCGCGGCAACGGCACCGCCCGATCTTTTTCCCCATCGCCATCGCGCACCAGAATCTGATGCCGGTCGAAGTCCAGATCCTTCACTCGCAACCGGCAACACTCGAGAATCCGCAGCCCCGAACCGTACAGCAACTCGGCCAACAGACGATGAATGCCCGTCATTTTGTCGAATATCTCTCGCACTTCCTCGATACTCAGCACCACCGGCAACCGTTCTGGCCGCTTCGCACGCACCGCATCGATCCGCGTCAGTTCGATTTGCAGGACGTGCCGATACAGAAACAGAAGCGCCGAGAACGCCTGATTCTGCGTGCTCGCCGCCACGTTTCGTTCCGTAGCCAAGTGCGTGAGAAACCGCGCGATCTCCGGCCCACCCATCTCCTCCGGATGCCGTTCGTCGTGAAAAACAACGAACTGCGTACACCAACCGACGTACGCTTCCTCGGTGCGAATGCTGTAGTGCAACAGCCGACACTTCGCCCGAAGTTGGTCGAGCCACTTGGGTAGCTGAGGAACGGCAGAATTATTTTCCGACATTCGATTTGACTTCCGTTCGGGAACTGGTCATAATAAGAAAATCCGACTGGGACTCTGTTCGGAACGACAACCGATCCATTCCGGATAGGTAGAGTCTATTCCACAATAGACAGAACGACCAGTCAAAGTAGACAGAATCGGTTCTGTCTACTAACAAGTTCGGCGGCGGAGGCACGAGATGATGCGATTGGTGCGAAGCTGTGGAACATCGGGGGTCTCGCTCCTCGTGTTCTGGCTGGCCGGCTGTTCGTCGGAACCCAAGCCGACCGGCGACCTCAACGTGTTGCAAGGTCGCTGGGAACAAGTCGAGGTCGATCCCGGGCCCGCGCCGGATTGGTTAGAAGTCCGGGGTGCCCGGGTGACGAGGCGAGGGTCGTGGGACCCCATCGGGGGGGAGAGTAAATTCCACTACCGGATCGAAGTGGATGAGGGATCAGACCCGAAACAGGTGCGGCTAGTCGATCAGGGCAGGACGGTGCAGGTGAGTGCCTACGAAGTGGATGGTGACACGCTTTCCCTGACGAGTATGAACCGGGACCAGACCAAACCGCTACCTGCCAACTGGAAGGGACTGCCGAACGCGAAGCCAGGATTTATAAGTCAGATGTCAAGCACAATAGTGACGGTGACGTACAAATACCGCAGAGTTGCTGGACGTTAGCCCCGCGCCTGACGGGCAAACCAATGGACCTTCTCGTGCATCATGGTTTGCGGGGAGTGCTGGCACCAGCCCCAGGAACTTCATCCGGCGGTGAGCGTTAACCCACCGCTGTGATTGGTGCTCGTCATCCACCTCGGCGCGCACCGGTTGCGCGGGCCGTCCTCGAATTTTCCGAAGCGGCATCACATTCTGAATTGTCAATTCCGTCTCGCCACGCGCCACTCAGGCCGGCATCGGTTCGGCGTCCGTCGTGGGTGGGCGGTGGACCTCGTAGCCCAACTCTTTTGCGCGACGGTGGAAGCTCTTTTCCTGTCGCGCGTGCTCTTGTTCGGCGTACTCGGCCTCGGTCTTTTGCATGTACTCGACGCCGTATCGCATCAGGTTATACAGAATGCGAGCGAGCTTGTGGGCCGTCGCGGTGATCGCCTTCGGCGCGCCGAGTCGCATACGCCGTGATACTTCGATCGGGGGCAATGAATCTGTTTTCATGCCAGCCCGCAGCGCAAGC
>JAYWCL010000241.1:0-1878 GCA_043780595.1 Limnoglobus sp. | reverse complement strand
GATTATCGCAATCCTCATCGGGCTGTTATTGCCCGCCGTGCAGAAGGTACGCGAAGCGGCCGCCCGCGCGAAGTGCCAGAACAACCTCAAGCAGTTCGGTATCGCGATGCACGCCTTCCAGGACACGTTCAATCGACTGCCTGCATCCCGCTTCGGTACGAACGATGATGGTAACTGGGGCAGCGACCAAGGTTCGTGGATCGTCCACATGCTTCCGCAGATGGAGCAAAACGGGATGTTTCAAGCGATCAATCCTCGCGAGACCGTAGTGAATTCCGTCGGTGTCGGCATCGGAAACGTTCCCGTTGCCGCACGCAAACTTCCGTACGGTCGATGCCCGAGTGACGACTTCGACCCCGCTGCGAATCTCGTGAATTACATGGCGAGCACCGGCCCGCAATGTATGGTCAGCCCGTGCGGTTACAATCCCAACCAGCCGTGGTGTCGTCCGGAAACGAACCCGTTTCCCGGAATCACGCAGATCACGATGGGTTACACGAATAGTCCCGATCACGGGAATTCGGGCAACGCGGTCGATGTTCGCGGCATGTTCGGACGACTCGGGCCACGGATCAATTTTGCAATGGTGACCGATGGATTGTCGAACACCCTCGCGATGGGCGAATCCCTGCCATCGATGCACGACCACCTGACGAACGTCGGTTGGTGGCACTTCAACGGCGGAAACACGCTATGCGGTACGATCGCGCCAATCAATGCCCGATCCGACGGAAATAATTGTAGCGACCCGGCTCGTGCGAGTCGCAATGCGTGGAATATCTCGTTCGGCTTCAAGTCGCGTCACACGGGTGGTGCGAACTTCCTGCGCGGCGACGGTACGGTGACCTTCATCTCGCAGACGATCGACCATCGCACGTACCAACTGCTCGGCTGCCGTAACGATGGACAAGTCGCTAACAACCCGTAATTCACTACTGACTAACCGACTGGCTCGTGCCAGTCGGATTGGTTTCTCTCTACCGAATACGTTTCTCTATCTTGGAGTGAATTCCATGCGACTTCGACAGCTTTCAGCCCTCATCCTCACACTTCCGTTGTTCCTTTTCGGCTGTGGGCCGAAGATGATCGATGCGAGTGGTCAACTAACCATCGATGGCGCACCCGTAAGCGGTGCCATGCTCACCTTCGTGTCCACCGCCGAAGGATCGAATGCGAACTACACGGCGATGTCGGATGCCAGCGGCAATTTCACCGTCGCCAATGGGGATTCTCGAGGGGTGCTTGCAGGGACTTACAAAGTGATCGTCGTCAAATCGCCCAAAGGTTCATCGACGGAGATGACGGCGATCGGCGATACCGATTACATGAAAGACATGAAAACGAACACAGATAAGCAGAAAGGTGCAGGTAACCTGACCGGCCAAATGAAGCCAGGAATGAAGGGGCCAATGATGGGGCCAATGGGGCCAATGGGCGGTGCATCCGGACCGACTATCAAATCCGAACTCCCGTTGATCTACGCCGATTTCAGCACCACGACGTTTTCGGTTACGCTACCAGGCGAAGCGATGCCGTTGAAATTCGACATGAAAGGCGAAGCCAAAAAGAAGTAGTGCCGACGATGTCATTGCACCACTTCGCCCGATCCGACGGGCGAAGTCGCATTGTATCGATGAACATTTTGGATCTCCGCTCGGTGCGACGACAAATTTCAGAAAATTCTCACTTTGTTCTTGACATCAGATCGACGTAATGGCACATTCATTCACGGTACGGAAAAATACGTAATTTCCGGCCACATCTTCATTTTAGGTGCCGTATGACTCTTTCACTGTCTGGGATGACGCGATGGCCTCGGCGACTCGCCAAGGGCTTCACGCTCATCGAACTCCTCGTCGTGATTGCGATTATCGCAAT
>JAYWCL010000240.1:0-12163 GCA_043780595.1 Limnoglobus sp. | reverse complement strand
GGCCGTGAAGTCGACGAATCCGGACATATTGTTCTACGAGCAAGCGGCGCGCGAATACTGCGAATCGCTACCGTTGGAGCATTTCATGCAGTCCACGTTCCAAACGACTCAGTGCAAGATCACGCTCGAAAGCTTCGACCTGATTTGTGCCGTTCGCCCTGAGATTCACATTTTCAGCGAACTGCTCGTGCAGTACGGGCCGATCTCGAATCTGCTTCGGGTCGTGCCCGACAACATGGTGATCATTTACGAGGGCGAGATCGACGCGACCGGCAGCTACAACATGCATAACGATGAAAAGTCGAAGCCGTTTTTGATGATCGAATACGTCTCGGAATCGAATAAGCGCAAAGACTACGTCGACAACATGCTCCGCTACGAGCGCGACCTGCACGTGCCGTATTATCTGCTGTTCGAGCCGGAGAATCAGGTGCTTTCGCTCTTCAAAATGAACGCGCGTAAGAAGTACGCGATCGTGAAAGCGAACGCCGAAGAGCGATTCGCCATTCCGGAACTCGAACTCGAAGTTGGCATTCTCGATAGCTGGGTTCGCTACTGGTTTCGCGGCGAACTTCAGGCACTGCCCGTCGAGCTTTCCGAAGAACTCGAGACGACGAAAGCGGCGCTACGAGCGAGCGATAAGCTGCTCGTCCAATCCGAACGGAGACTCGGACAATCCCAGCGGCGTGCGGATCGCGTGGAAATGCAACTGGAACAAGAGCGATTGGAACGCAGCCAAGCCGAGGCGAGGCTGAATGAGATGGCAGCGGAAATAGCGAAAATGCGAGCGGAAATCGAATTGCTGAAGCGCGGATAATGAGTCGTCGCCACGGTCTTGGACGGACCGTGACTCGGTTTTGGCTGCAACGGTTATCGCGACTTCAGCGGCGGATTGGTCTTCGGTTGTTCGTGATTTGCCGTCTCGTGGTGCGTGCCATTCGCACCTGTGGGAGCGGCAGGTGCGGCGGCGGGCTGCGGGCGAACTTTACGCGGTTTGCGGCGGGTATTGACCGCTTTTGCCGTTCGGACTCGCTCTTCCATTTCTTTACCGGGCTGGAACGTCACGACGTTTTTCGGTTCGACCTGGACCGTTTCGCCGGTCCGTGGGTTCCGGGCTTTGCGAGCCTTCCGCTCGCGCACTTCGAACACGCCGAACTTACGCAGTTCGATACGTCCTTCGGTCGCGAGCGTGTCGATGATGGCGTCGAAGGTCCACTGGACGATGTCTTTCGTTTTGAGCTGGGTGAGTTCTGCCCGCTCGGAGATCAACTTTACGATTTCTTTTTTTGTCACGAGAACCGTCCCCCCGACGACTGTGCGACGAATGCAATTCCAAATTGGTAGTTTCAAGTCTAAGTGGGCTATAGGTTAATGTCAAGAACATTACCCCGGAACGTCGGGCGAACTCCGCTCCGCCGTTCGCTCGCCGAACGGATTTTGCAACTCCACCAATTCTTCGCTTTACTTTCCGATGCCGCACCGTCACACTGTTGATATTCCGTTCGATCTCCCTTAAAACCCGGTGTTCGATGGCACACTCTTCCCGTGCTTTCGCGTTGGTGGCGTTGCTGCTCGCTTCGTGCAGTGGCAGCAACGATGGTCTATCGCCGGTTACGGGGAAGGTCAGCGTGGGTGGCAAGCCAGCCGTCGGCGCAATGCTCGTGTTTCATTCGGATGGCCCGCCCGATGCGCACGCGACCCCGGCGACTGCCAAAGTGGGTGTCGATGGCACGTTCGCGATGAACAGCGGGCTGAAGGCGGGTGCAAAGCCCGGCAAGTACAACGTCACGCTCGTTTGGCCCGATCCGACCAAGAAGTTCACCGAAATGCAAATCGCGAACGGGGCCAACCCCGAAGATGCCCCAGACCTACTCGGCGGTCGCTACGCCACGCGGGAGAAATCGACCCTGCGTGCCGAGATTAAAGCGGATGCGACCGCGTTGGAACCGTTCGACTTGAAGTAACGGCTGTTCTCTCTCCTCGCTCTCTTCTGTGGAGGCCTTTCTTATGACTCACTTTCGTTCCCGTCGGTCGGCGTTTACGCTGATCGAACTGCTCGTGGTGATCGCGATTATCGCGATCCTCATCGGCTTATTGTTGCCCGCCGTGCAAAAGGTCCGCGAAGCGGCGGCCCGTGCGCAATGTTCGAATAACCTCAAGCAGTTCGGCATCGGTCTGCATGCCTACCACGATGTGAATAATGGACTGCCACAAGCCTACACGTACCCGCCGAACACTGCGGAGCCGTTCGTTCACGCATGGGGCACGCGGATCTTGCCGTACATCGAACAAGGGAATTTGTTCAACCAGTACGACCTCAAACAGCATTTCTTTGCTGGCACGAACGTGCCGGTCATTCAGAATCAGATCAAGACTTTTCAGTGTCCATCGACTCCGAATGCCAATCGGTTGAACACGACGCCGGCGGGCGTCATCCCAGGTATCCCTTCTTTCCAAGCCGCCTGTAGCGATTACTCGCCGACCAGCGGGATATTGGGCAGTCTGTGGGACATCATTTTTACACCAGGAACTGCGGGCGGCAATCGACATGGCGTTATCCGTGCCAACATGAAACACGGTATTTTGGCGATTTCCGATGGTACCTCCAACACGATCATGCTGTCCGAGAATGCCAGCCGAAACGACATTTACCGTAACGGGCAGAGAATAGCCTCTGGCCTGAACCTCGGCGGCGGTTGGGGCGACGCGATCAACGGCGAGAACTGGTACGGTGGCAGCCTTCAGGACGGCACCGGTGCAGGGCCTTGCGTGATTAACTGCACCAACGAATACGGCAAAGGTATGTACAGCTTCCACACTGGCGGGGCGAACGTCGGCTTGGCGGACGGTTCCGTGCGATTCCTCTCGAAGAGCACCGACCCAAAGACGGTCGCGTTCTTCATCACCGCTGCAAAGGGCGATATCGTTGCGGAATAACAAAACTCGGTCGCGAACTCTCTTCCCAAATTCTCACTCGGGTTCAAACAATATGGTCCCGCTTTCGCCCGTTTACCCTGCCAGACGCCGATTTCTGGCAGGGGTTTTGATGGCCAGCATGGCACTCCTGGTTTCTTCCTGCGGGGGTGGGCGGAAAGCGTGCTATCCCGTCACGGGCACGATTACCGTCGACGGCAAGCCCGCCGTCGATTGCATGATCTTGTTCTACTCGAACGACCCGGCCGACCACGATGGGCCGAACCGCGTACTCCCGTTGGCGATGGCCGACGAAAACGGCAAGTTCAAGCTGTCGACATTCGAAAGCGGCGACGGCGCACCCGCCGGAGAGTACTCGATTACGTTCACGTGGCGGGAACGATCCGGGCTGCTGAAAAGCCAATTCGATGGCCCAGACCGACTGAAGGGCAAGTACGCGACTAAGGAAGTATCGGGAAAGACGGTCACGATCGAAAAGAAGCCGCAAGACTTACCGACATTCGAATTGCAAACGAAATAGGATTCTAACAGCCCAAGGCAACACCTTGGGTAGCCGCAATCGTATCGCGCACGATCTGTAATTTGTCCGACCACGCGAAGCCGTGCTGCACCCGTTGCCGCCCGGCTTCGCCCATTTGAAGCCGCAATTCTTGCTGTGAAATCAGCATTTGGAGGCCATCCGCGAGTGCCGGAATGTCGCCGCACGGCGCGAGTCGGCCATCGATTGTGTCTCGCACCAAGTCGGCGGGGCCGCCCGCACGGTACGCCAAGACGGGCTTTGCATTCGCCCAGGCTTCGAGCAACACGAGGCCGAACGAATCGGACCGCGAAGGTAACGCAAATAGATCGATCCCGGCGTAAAAGTCGCGTTTCTGATCTTCGCTGAGCGTGCCGAGGCGAATGACGTTCTCCTTGAACGCGAACGACTGCCAAAAGTTACGGAAATTTGGCATCTCCGGCCCCGCTAACACGACGCGGAACGCCGTGCCATTACGCCAGAGTGTTTCCGCCGCTTTCAGTAAATCGACGGTGCCCTTTTCCACGCTGTTGTTCGCGAGGTGCCCGACGATGACTTCGCTGTCTGCGATCCCCCACACGCGCCGTGCCGCCTTGCGATCGCCACCGGTGCATTCGTTCGCATCCACGCCGAGACCTTGCAACGTCACACGACGTTCGGGCACGCCCATGCCGATGACCGCATCGCGCTCGCTCGGCGTTTGCACGAACACGCCATCGGCTTGCAAAAGCAGCCAGCGAAGTGCGGGTTGCGTGTACTGCCGGCGCGTGCGGTCTCGCGGATTCGCCGGATCGCCGAGGTGCAAAAAAGGTGTGAGAAAGAACGGCACGTTGCGTCGTCGTGCCAGCCGGAGCGCACACCGGATCGGGAACGAATACGGGAACGCCGTCGCGTGAACGGCATCGAGCGGCCCGCGAAATGTGCCCGCATCGCGCCACATCGCCGGGCAGATTGGGTTGCACGGCAACGTCAGTGTTTGCAAACTGCGGATCGGTATCAGCGATGCCGCTTTCAGTAAATATCGGCGTGCGGGAAACACTAAGGGCGGGTAACGACGGACTTCGATACCGCATTCTTCGACGATGCTCATCGGACGTTGCGGCACGATCCGCTGGCCGAATTCCTCGAGTCGCTCGGCGGTGGTCGTCCAGATCGTCACGCGGTCGCCGACGGCCGTGTGATGGTTGGCGAGGCGAGAAAAATAGGCTTCGCTGCCGCCGAAAGCAGGGGGATAGCGCTGGATAAACTGTGCGATGCGCATCGTGTGGGGTTCCGTCCGTATCGGGAATGTATACGATTATTGTGGGTCGCAAGATAGTTCCCCCGTAGCGCGAGTGAGCGAGCGATGATTGGTATCTCCAAGTTGGCCGATTCCGTGAAGCCGTCCGCGACGCTGGCCGCCGGTGCGAAAGCCCGCGAGCTGAAAGCGAAGGGAATCGCCGTATTCGACTTCAGCCTCGGCGAGCCGGACTTCAACACGCCGAAGCATATCTGCGATGCCGCCAACGAGGCGATGGCGAATGGGCAAACGCATTACACACCGGCATCGGGCACTGCGGAACTGAAAAAGAGCATCGCGAAGTGGTACGGTCGCACTTACGGTTACGAGTGCGGGCCGGAAAATGTGATCGTCTCGAATGGCGCGAAGCACAGCATTCACAACGTCCTGGCGGCGACGGTCGGCCCCGGCGACGAGGTGATTATCCCCGCGCCGTACTGGGTGAGTTACAGCGACCTCGTTTGCATGACGGGGGCGACTTGTTCGCTGGTTCACACGAATCTGGCGAGCGGATTCAAGATGACGCCCGCACAGTTGCAGGCCGCCATCACGCCGAAGACGCGGCTGCTAATGCTGAACTCGCCGAGCAACCCGACGGGTGCCGTTTACACGCGGGCCGAACTCGAAGCGCTCGTCGATGTCGTGCTGGAACACCCGAACATCGCGATCCTTTCGGATGAGATTTACGAACAGCTTTGCTACGGCGATGCCAAACCGACGTGCGTCGTCACGCTGCGGCCCGCGTTGAAAGATCGCACGATTACCGTCAGCGGGGCGAGCAAAAGCTACGCGATGACTGGCTGGCGAATCGGCTGGGCGATCGCGCCGCCGCACCTCGTGAAGGCGATGGATAACATCCAGAGCCAGGAAACGAGTTGCCCGTCGAGCGTCAGCCAAGCCGCCATGATCGTTGCGCTCGAATCGCCCGAATCGCCGAAGTGCATCGCCGAGATGCACCGCGAATTCGCCGTGCGTCGCGATCTCGTTTGCACTCTGTTGAAAGCCATCCCCGGCCTGAAGACGTTCGATGCGGAGGGCGCGTTCTATGCTTTCTTCGACGTGTCGAGTTACTTCGGCAAAACCTTCGGTAACGCGAAAGTCACCGATTCGATGACCTTCTGTGCGGCCTTGCTCGAACAGGCCCACGTGAACCTCGTTCCCGGCGTCGCGTTCGGTGCGGAAGGCTTCGTGCGAATGTCGTTTGCCACCAACCGCGAGACGATCGAAGGCGGCGTGGCGAAGCTCAAGAGCTGGCTGGCGAGCGGGGTGTAGCTCATCTATGCTTCGAGCGGGGTGATTCGATACGTTTTGTTAGCCCGACGCGCTAGCGAGGGATTACTATCGTTCCTGCGATAGGTACGCCCAGGGGTACGACGTAAACGTCTAACCCTGGGCTAGATGATTTAACCCCGTTGGGGTAAAGAATGGACTATGTGCATTTACCCCAACGGGGTTCCCTCTTTTAGCCCAGGGTTAGACGCTTCGTCGTACCCCTGGGTGACCCTTCCTCGCTTGCGCGTCGGGCTAACGGGAATGAATTGTTAGACCGGTAAAGTGTTATTTCCATCCGCGAGAAGTATATGCCCGTGCATTACCTGACTGAAGCCGACGTTCGCCAGATCCTGACGATGGATATGGCGATCGAATCCGTCGAGGCGGCGTTCCGGAAGTTATCGCTCGATGAGGCGGTGAATATCCCGCGCCAGCGCTGCCAGACCGATCAAGTGATGTTGCACGTACTGCCCGCCGCCGCGAAGACGTTGAACGCACTCGGCTTGAAGGCGTATACGACCGGCAAGTTCGATGCGAAGTTCCACGTCTACTTGTTCGATCCAAAAATCGGTGGGTTGATCGCGATCCTCGAAGCCGACCATATGGGCGCGGTTCGTACGGGGGCCGCCAGTGGTGCCGCCACGAAGAAGCTCGCCCGCAAGGATGCTACCACGCTCGGCCTGTACGGCATCGGCAAGCAAGCGCGAACGCAAGTCGAGGCGATTTGCAAGGTGCGAACGATCGCCAAAGTTCACGTGTTTGCCCGCGACGCAGCGAAGCGGATCGCCTTCGCCGAAGAGATGAGCAAAGTGTGTGGCACCGAGGTGATCCCCGTTAGCACGCCCGAAGAAGCCGCTAGGGGGATGGACATCATCTGCACCGCCACGAGTAGCCGCGAGCCGATTTTGTTCGGGAGTTGGCTATCGGAAGGCACGCACCTGAACCTCGTCGGCTCGAACTTTCTGGGTAAAGCCGAGGCCGATGTCGAGGTGTTCAAACGGGCCACGCTCGTGGCGCTCGATAGCAAAGATCAGGCACGTGCGGAAGCGGGCGATCTCGTCGCGGCGATGGCCGAAGGCGTGCTCGGCTGGGGCGACACGTTCGATTTGGCGCATATCCTCGCCGGTCGCTACCCCGGTCGGCAGACCCCGCAAGACATCACGGTGTTCAAGTCGTTGGGCCTCGGCATTCAAGACGTCGCCGTCGCCGCAAAGGTGTTCAAGAAGGCGATGGAACTCGGGATCGGCAAAAAGATACTCGATTGATTTCGGTGCCGCGTGGGGTCGCCATTTCGATTACCATGTGGAAACTCTTTCCCCACGGCTGAGGTGGAACCATGCGGTCGACCATTCTGTTCGTTGCGCTATTCGGATTACCCCTTCACGCGGCCGACGCGCCGAAACCGGTTCCGCCAATCGTTGCGCCGATCGACATCAGCGAGTGGACGCCACGACCGGCGATCGGCAAAGGCGAACCGTACGAGCGGATGAAAGACCCCGAGTGGGACGACAAGCGTTTCCAACTGACCAATACCGGCCCGGTGCTCAATTGCAGCTTCCGCTATCAATTGAACAACGTACCGCACATGGCGTACAAGGCCACGGTAATCAAACTCGGCAAGACCGGCGAAGCGGGCGTCGCGTTCGACCGCAACACGATGCGAATGGTGGCGGGTTGGACGGGCGGCTTCGTGAACATTAGCGACCGCCGCTTCGGGCTGATGAACACGCCGACGCCGAAAGGCGAGATGGTGTTTTCACTTCCGCCGGGACCGGGATGGGCGAACGCGGAAGAGAAGTTCGACGCGGGCGTACTACGGCACACCGCGCCACTGCCGGAGAAATGGGCGAAGTTCAAGGGCTACTACCTCCACGATGATCGCGTCGTGCTGAAGTACACGGTGGGTGCGACCGAGGTGCTTGACGGATATGAATTGAAATCAACAGGTGGGCAAAAATACTTCCATCGCACCCTAAATATCAACGCGAATGAACGAAACTTGAAAGCTTCAATACATGTCTCAAGTTCAAATTATTTCATCAATGCAATTGCGAAGCCGTACCTCATTTCAAATCAGCGAGACGACGGACGACGCTTCCAGACGATGTTTGTAAAGGAAGATCGGACGCAGTGGGAAATACACGACGATCATCCAACACATGTACTTCAAATCGGCATTTTACCATCCCGAGAGAAACGCATCCTTCAGACAGTCACAACGCTCGTAAAAGCGGATGAAATACAACTATTGCGAGAGTACGTTGGTGCTCTGCGGCAACCTGATTCGTTAGATGTAGTTGCCAAACCCGGCCCCGTGCGTTGGGGCAAACCGCTCGTCACGAAGCTCGTTCGCGGTTCTGCCGATGGTCCGTTCGCCATCGACACGCTGACGATCCCGTACGACAACCCGCACAAGGCTCTCTTTTTCTGCACGGCGGTCGATTTCCTCCCCGATGGCCGCATCGCGATGTCCACCGCCCACGGCGATGTCTGGCTCGTTCGCGTCGATGAAGCGAAGGACGAATGCCACTGGCAACGGTTCGCCACGGGGTTGTATCAGCCGCTCGGGTTGAAGGTGATCGACGGGAAAATTCACGTGCTCGAACGCGGGCAACTTACGCGGTTGCACGATAACAACAACGACGGCGAAGCCGACTTCTACGAGTGCGTGAACAACGACTGGCACTGCTCCGGCGGCGAACACTCTTACGACACGAGCCTCGAAACCGATCCGCAAGGGAACTTCTACTTCCATAAGACCGGCGATACCGACACGCCGACGGGTGGCTGCCTGATGCGCATCCTCAAGGATGGCAGCAAAGCCGAAGTGTACGCGACGGGGTTTCGTCACCCGATCGGCCTCGGGATTTCGCCGACGGGCATCATCACGGGTGCGGATCAAGAAGGCAACTGGATGCCTGCGACGCGGATCGACCAGTACAAGAAGGGCGGCTTTTACGGCGACATGCGGGCACACCACCGCGAGGTTCCGCCGAAGACTTACGACGAACCACTCTGCTGGTTGCCGCGCGAAGTCGACAACTCGGCGGGCTGCCAAGTCTGGGTTCCCGACGATGCCCGTTGGGGTGCGCTCGCCGGGTTGCCGTTGCACTTCAGCTACGGCCGTTGCAAAGCCTACGTGCTGCTACGGCAGGAACTCGGCGACGTGGTGCAGGGCGGAGTGGCTGAGTTGCCATTGCGGTTCCTGTCGGGTTCCCGCACGGGGAAATTTCACCCGAAAGAGGCGCAACTCTACGTTGTGGGGCTGAACGGCTGGCAGACGGCGGCGAAAGCCGACGGCAGTTTGCAACGGGTGCGACCGACCGGCAAAGCCCTCGACATTCCCGTGAAAATGGAAGTCGTAACCGATGGCGTGAAACTGACGTTTAGCCGCAAACTGGATGCGAAAGTCGCGACGAATGTGGCGAACTATCGCGGCGCGACCTGGAACTATCGCTGGAGTGGCGAGTACGGTTCGAAGCGTTGGAAGGTCTCCGACCCGAACGCCGAGGGGCAAGACGAACTGAAGCTGATCGCAGCCGAACTCGGCGAAGATGGCAAAACGGTGTTCGTCAAAATCGCAGGCGGGGCCAAACCCGCGATGCAAATGCAACTCGGCTACAACGTAAAAGCCAGCGACGCGGCGAGCGTCGCGGGGTCGGTGTTTTTGACGGTCCACACGACCGCAAAGTAACGACAGGCGACCGAAGCGATCACTTCCCGCCGACGAATGCGCCGCCGCCGAAGTTCGCCTCGAAGGGGAAGAACTCGCCGAGCGGCTTCGAGTTCACGCCGCTGAAGACGCGAACGGGTGCGGCGAAATCTGGCCCCGGCGCGCAGATCACATCCAGCACGCCGTCGCCGTCGACATCGTGTGCGGCCACGCGGATGCCGCCTCGGAACTTCGCCGGATACGGAGCGATTTCGCGGATCATTTTCCCTTGCAGCGCGTCGAACACCCGAGCGACACCCGGCCCGCCGACATCCGAACCGACGAGGATTTCCGCGCGGCCGTTCTTCGCGATGTCCGCCGTCGATACGAACGTACCGCCCGTCCAATTGCGGTCGTATGCGAGGAAATCGGCGAGAACGCGGCGATTATTCCCGCCGAACACGCGGATGCGCGGCTCGTGCTGCGGGCCGGGCGCGGTGACGATGTCCGGCAAACCGTCGCCGTCGACATCGCCGATCGCGACCCGCACGCCACCGCGATAGTTTTGGTCGTATGCGAAGAAACTGTCGAGTTCCTTGCCGCTCGAAATATCGAAGGCGCGCACGTGCGGTCCGGCCCCGACATCGCCACCCGTCACGACGATCGCGCGGCCATTTCGCTGCATATCCGATGCGGCAACGAACACGCCGCCCGTCCAGTTGCGGTCGTACGCGAGGAACTCGGAGGCGAGCCGCATCGTCCGCCCATCGAAGACGCGAACGAACGGCGGTATGCCAATCGTGCCCGGTGGCGCGCCGCCGGGTGCCGTGATAATGTCCGGGATACCATCGCCGTTAATGTCGGCCACGGCGACGCGAACGCCGCCCCGGAAGTTCTGATCGTAGGCGAAGAAATCGAACAGCGGAGCGCCGCGCAAATCCGAGAAAACGCGAACGCGCGGCCCGCCGCCTTCGCCCGCACCAACGGCAAAAATCCCGCGTTGCGTGAAGCCGAAGCCGGGGTTCGGCAGCGGTAGCGTTCCGGGGTTGCCACTTTGTTGAAGTTGCTCGCCGAGGCTTTGAAACAAGCCATCGACGCGCGCCGCCTGCAATCGCAGTGCGGGGTGCAATCTCACACCTGCCGACAAACCTTGCGTCACAATCTGCCACTGTTGGGCGGCCAATTGGTAATCGTTCCCCGCTTGCAACACCGTGCCGCCGCTATCGAGGTTGCGCCGCATCCGGTCCAGTCGCGTGCCGAAGCCACGCAACGCCACGTCGAGTTGGCGTTCGTATAAGTTGCTGCCGCCGAGCAAGTTTTGCGCGAGCGCCCGCAGTAGTTCGCTCTGATCGATCGCCGCCGAAGTCGAACGAATCAAGCGGGCGAGTCGGTCGTCGGGCGAGGTGCCTTCCAGTCCCATTGCGGCGTGCAACTGCGTATCCGCATACTGGGCACGCGCGATCGCGTCGGCCAAACCCTGTTGCGGCACGATCGTTTGCGAGATCGTTTGCAGTAGCTGTTCGACGCTCTGATCGACCGACAGATCGGCGGCGAGTAGCTGATTGCGGTCGGCATTCCCTTGGGCGAGTCGCGTCAGATTTTGTGCGGCTCGCACCGCGATGTCGGCTTGCCGCGACAGCGCGAGTTTCGTGGCGAACGGCGCATTGCTCTGGCTGATGCCCGCACGCACCGATTGAATTTCGGACAGCAGTTGGTTCGCGGCGAGCGACACATTCGAGCGAAAGAATTGGTCGGCGGAGACGCCACCGAACCCGCCGGGAAAGCGCCCCGGCGCGGTGAGGTTACCGGGAAACGGCCCGCGCAATGGCGGTACTTGCGCGAGCGCAATCGAACCGGATGCAAACAGCGCGACGAACAAAACGTGCTTCACGGTAACCCCTCCAAACGGATGTGTGCCAATCGTGGCGGGGGTATTCTATCAACCGCCACTCACCGGCGGGATGACGGCAATCTCGTCGCCCGGCGCGATCGCGCGGCGATCGTCGGCCATGTCGCAGTTCACGGCCATCGCACTGCGCGCCAACAACGACGCAAGTGCAGGGAACACCGCACCCAGGGCCACGCGAACATCGGCCACGGTGGCACCTGCGGGAAGAGCGAGTTCCACGCGATCTGCACCCGCAATGTCTCGCGCGGCCGCGAACAAGAGTACGACCGTCATTCTGGGTGCCCTAATCATCGTCGGGGAATCGCATCGCTCATCGTCGCGAATTTCGGTCGAATGTTTCGATTGCGTCGGAGAGCATCTCGATCGTGTCGTCGTACGGATAGAGGCCAGTGATCGTTTTCACGGTCTTACCGTCGATTACGACGAACATGTACGGCATGGCTAGCGGCGAATATTTTTCAACGAGCGCCTTGTTATCGGGGTCGTCGACATCGATTTCTCGATACTGTACATTTGGCATACCCTCACGTAGCTTTTCGATTAATTTCGGCACGGCCCGACAAACCCCGCACCATTTTGCCGAGAAAACGAGAAACTCGA
>JAYWCL010000239.1:0-5077 GCA_043780595.1 Limnoglobus sp. | reverse complement strand
CAGCGAATCGAATCGGCACGCTACTACCGCTATCGCGAGTGTAACCTGCCGCCACCATTGAAGAACGAGCAAAAACGCTGACGATACAGTAGAAATAGAAAGGTCGCATTCGGTCGATTTTCGGTCGCTTTCGGTCGCGAAATAACCGGTAGTTGCGACTGATGTGTAATCGAGAGACTCGACGCAAACCGTGACAGGATTGCAGGATAACGCAAAAACCCTCGGAACCGATCGGCGACTTGCGATCGAAAAGTGGCCTCTTGAGACGGAAAAACACCCCAAAAACCAGTTTTGGAGTGTCCGCAATTGTGACTTGCGTCGATTTCGCGAGTGTTCTGAATAGAATTTCCGTTTCCGAACTTCCGCGAAAGGACCGTTATGCCACTCGACTGGGCTCCGCTGGTCGATCTGATTCGGCAACATCAGACCATCCTCTTGATGACGCACGTTCGCCCCGATGCCGACGGGATCGGTTCGCAATTGGCGCTCGCCGATGCACTGCGGCAGATGGGCAAAACGCCGCGAGTGGTGATCGCCAGCCGGTTGCCGCCCCGCTATGCCTTTCTGGATCCCGAACGTCGGCTGATCGAGGAATTCGCAGCGCCCGGCACCGCGTTTCGCGACGTCGATGCGATCTTCGTCATGGACACGGGAACCTGGGGGCAACTCGGCGAATTCGGCGAATTCATGCGGTCGATGCAGGTGCCGAAAGCGGTGATCGACCACCACCGCACGCAAGACGACCTCGGCGGGCTGGCATTCGTCGACACCACAGCCGAGGCGACGGGAAGGCTTTCGTACGAGATCATTCGCGCACTCGGTGCCAAAATCTCGCCGATGGCGGCGCATCACATGTTCATGGCATTGGCGCTCGATACTGGCTGGTTTCGCCACCCGAACACGACGGCGGCGACGTTCGCATTGGCCGCAGAACTCGTTGCCGCGGGTGCCCAACCGACGCCGCTTTACGAGCAACTTTTCGAGTGTGCATCGGTCGCACGGTTCAAGCTCGTGGGGCTGTCGCTGTCGCGGTTGCAAGTCCGTTGCGGTGGCAAAATTGCCTTCACCGACGTCCGTTTAGGCGATTACGCCGCAACCGGTGCGGTACCCGGCGACACCGAAGATTTGATCGATTACCCGCGAAGTATCGAAGGCGTCGAAATGGCGATGATCTTCATCGAACAACCCGATGGCGGCACGAAAGTGAGCTTCCGCGCCCGATCTGCGGATGTCTCGAAGGTCGCGGAGAAGTTCGACGGCGGCGGGCATAAACTGGCATCGGGTGCCCGATTGCCCGACGACGTGGACGATGCCATCGTGAAAGTCCTGGCGGCATGTGAAGAGGCTTTGCGATAACCCCTTTCCTCCGCTGGGTCTTGCGTGCTAAACTATAGCTATCCCGCCTCAGTCTCCGAGGGCTTCTGCCTCGGCTTGCCATCCGCGTCGGAGTGCCTCCCATGAATACCACCACGCCACCACGACCGTTTACGCTGCGCGATCTGCCGATCCCGGCGAAGCTGGTCGTCAGCGGGTTCCTGATCGCGATCGGCCTCGGCTACTTTTCCGCATTGGTGCAACTGCACTTGCAGCATTCGAGCCGCAACGGCGAACCGATGCCATCGGTTGGCGATGTCGTCGAGATCTTCTCGGGCAAGAAGAAAGTCGACCCGAATGCACCGCCCGATAAGCCTGTCAGCAAGCTGGAAAAGCTCATTATGGGGCCAATCGAAGGCGCTCCTTGGAATGGCAACGGAAGCATGGCGGCGGCGTTCTTTCACAAGGATGGCGGCGGGTATCGCGATGCGAACATCGAAGAAAAAGCCAAGCTCGACCCCGAACGTAACGGCGATCGGAACGCAATCGTTGCGTGGTTGAACGCACCGACCGCCGACCGCAAAACCGCCTACGATGCCGATGCGTACCCGCTTTCCGACGAAATGAAGACCAAACCGCTCACCGATGAGTATCTCACGGCGGACAAATCCGGTGCGAAGGTGAAGTCGATACTCGATGCGCGGTGTGCACGTTGCCATATGAAGGGCGAAGCCCAAGAGAGTTACCCGCTCGAAACCTACGAGCAGATCGCTAAGTATGCGGTCGTTCCCCCCGCAGTGGTGGCCGTCGATGGCTGGATGAAAAGCGACCGCCAGACGAGCGTCGAGAAACTCACGCAATCGACGCACGCCCACTTGCTTAGCTTCGCGATGCTGTTCAGCCTCACGGGGCTGACGTTCGCATTCACGGGCTATCCGCTGCTCGTACGCTGTCTCATCGCCCCGCTCGTTTTGTTCTTCCAAGTCGCAGATGTTTCTTGTTGGTGGCTCGCCCGCATCGATGGCGTTGGCCCATACTTCGCAATGGCGATCATCGGCACGGGCGGCATCTCGGGGCTGGGTTTGTTGGTGCAAATTGTCGGTAGCCTGTGGGCGATGTACGAAGGCAGGAGCCGACTCATCTTGTGCCTCGTGTTGTTCGTGGGCGTACTGGCGATGGCTACTCTGATAGCCACGGTGATTATGCCCGCACTGGTCGCAGAGAAAACGATCGGCAAACAGCCCGAGGTTTTGGCGGTCTCCGAAGCCAAATCGGTCGCCAAGAAAATCATCGCTCAAGAGAGTGCATCGAAGAAGAAAGTGGATGCACCAAAAGCGCTGCCGGTGGTGGTGTCGCACCTCGAAAAACTGATCATGGGGCCACGAAAAGGGCAACCTTGGAACGGCGAAGGCAGCATGGCGGCAGCGTTCTTCGAGAAAGACAAAGCATTCAAGGCGGCGATGTTAAAAGGACCGAACCCGCAACTCGAAGCCGAGCGAGAAGGCGAACGCCTCGCAATGCAGGCGTGGTTGAAACTGCCCGAACCCGAACGCAAGAAGGCGTACGACGCCGATGTCGTCGCGTTACCGCCGACCCGCATTGGGCAGCCGATCACGGCGAACTTCCTCGGTGCCGATAAAAAGACGGCGAAAGTGAAATCGATCTTCGCCGCCCGCTGCGTGATTTGCCACAGCAAAGACGGCGAACAGGACAGTTACCCGTACGACACCTACGCGGAGATCGCAAAGTACTTCGGCCCTGCGAAATAACCGCGATCCGTTTCGCTAATCCTGTCTGAGAAATCGGGAAATCCCGGATGCGTTTCCGCTTTGCGCGGCTCTGTAACTGCGTCGGAATCATCATTACGGGTGTGCCATGCGGTCGGGTTCTCTTGCGTATTTGTTGACGCTCGCTACGGACGATACTTCGGTTCCGGATGCGGAGTTGCTCGCGCGGTTTGCGGGGAACGGCGATGCCACGGCGTTCGAGTTACTCGTTCGTCGGCACGCCGATCTGGTCTGGCGGGTCTGCCGGTGCGAACTGCCGCACGATGCCCATTCGGCCGAAGATGCCTTCCAAACGACGTTTCTCGTGTTGGCGCGGAAGGCCGGTTCGGTGCGGGGATCGACGGTTGCGGGCTACCTGTTTCGGGTGGCGCGGAATGCGGCGATCCGGGTTCGCAAGCGAGTTGGGAATGTTGCGGAAACCACTGTGGAAATGGGCGTGGAATCGGTCGAACCGAACGAATGTTCGGTGGCGGTGATCGAGGAAGTCGAGCGGTTGCCGGACAAGTTCCGCTTGCCGGTGCTGCTCTGTTTCTTCGAGGATTGTACGCACGTCGAAGCGGCGAACCGGCTCGGTTGGGCGGTCGGCACGGTGGCCAGCCGACTGGCCCGCGCCAAGGATCGTTTGCGAATTCGCCTGACCCATCGGGGCGTGGCACTCCCCACAATTCTGGCAGGCGTCAGCGTTCCTACCGCAACAGTGCGGGCGGCGGTGATGATGACGACGACCCCGTCGGCGGTGCCGACACTTCTGACCGAACTTTCACGCGAGGTCTCGATCGTCATGGCGAATGCAAAAGCGAAGTGGATCGGTGGCGGAATCCTGGCGGCGCTGATACTCACCAGCGGAGTCGGGATGATGGCGCTAACCGCCAGCCCCGGCCCCGAAGAACCGAAACCGACCGCGAAGGATAAACCCGCCGCGAAAGCGCCCGCGCCCGAAACGCCCGAAGCCGCGGAACTGAAGAAGCTACAAGGCGTGTGGAAGGTGACGCGGCTGGAGACCGGACGCGGTGTTGCGCCGGCCAAAGAAATCGAGCCGATGCGCTGGGAGTTCGTCGGCGATACCGTCATTACCATCGACGGTCCCGAAGAAAACCAGAGACAGAAAATGCAGGTTTTGCTCGATCTCGCAAAGTCGCCAAAACAAATGACACTGACGGCAACAGGATTGAAGCCCGAAGTAGCCCATGTCGGGAACAAGACCGAAGGCATTTACGAGTTGAAAGGCGACACGCTTCGCTTTTGCTCATCCGCCCCCGGCACACCATTCCCAACCGAGTTCAAGGTGGAGAAGGGCGCACGAATGGGGTTGATCGAATTTGAACGAGTGCCCGCGAAAGAGAAGCCCGAAGCCGCCGAGCTGAAGAAGCTGCAAGGCGTGTGGAAGGTAACGCGGCTAGAGACGCAACAGGGCGTCGTTGAGGCCAAGAAGATCGAACAAATGCAGTGGGAAATCGAAGGGAAGACAATGTCCCACTTCATCGGCACGGAACTGGGGCAACTATCGCGCATCGCCATCGATTCGACGAAATCGCCGAAGCAACTCACCCTCACCGTTCTAAAGGGGCCGAAAGAGGAAATTGGCCTCAAGTCGGAATGCATCTACGAATGGAATGGCGATAAACTCCGAATCTGCATCGCCACTAGCGGCCAACCGGCCCCAACCGAATTCGCAGTGAAAAAGCAGACGGTTTATGGTCTGCTCGACCTCGAACGGATGCCCAAAGGTATCAGCGAGTTGAAAGATCTGGCCGGCGAGTGGAACTTTACGGCGGTACTGGATGGAAAGGAACCAACTACTGGCACGATGGACATCTATCGCGATGTGATCTGGATAACGCGACGAGGCGGCAAAATTGGGAAAGCGATCGTTTCGCTGGCACGGTTCAAAAGTGGGTAGCAGTTTTGCGTTTGTTTGCGATTGCGATTCGGCTATCGTAAAGTGCCTGTTTCTCCCAGAATGTGAGTTGCAAAAC
>JAYWCL010000238.1:0-30749 GCA_043780595.1 Limnoglobus sp. | reverse complement strand
GCCACTGCGCCTGCCTGTGTCGATTCCGTTTCATCGAAAGGAATTTCCTATGTCATCGCGTCTCTCACGTCGGCGGTTCGTGCAACTCACGACCGCTGGTAGTCTCGGGTATCTCTTTACCGGCCCCGCGTTCTCGGTGTCCAAAGCCTACGGCGCGAACGAGAAGCTGCGCGTTGCCGGCATCGGCGTCGGCGGCAAAGGTTCGAGCGACATCGACCAAGCGGGCGAACTCATGGAAGTCGTCGGCCTGTGCGACGTCGACAAGGATTACCTCGGTGCGAAGCTCAAAAAGTGGCCGAAAGCCAAGGGTGTGTCGGACTTCCGCAAGCTGTTCGACGATGCCGAACTGATGAAGACCGTCGATGCCTTCACGATCAGCACGCCCGACCACATGCACGCGCTACCGGCCGCGATGGCGATGCGTGCGAAGAAGCACGTTTACGTGCAGAAGCCACTCGCACGCACCGTGTTCGAGAACGACCTGCTCCGCAAAGTCGCGAAGGAAAACGGCGTTTGCACCCAGATGGGTAACCAGGGCACGACCGAGAATGGCCTGCGTCGTGCGGTGGAAATTATCCAAGCGGGGACGATCGGCGATGTGACCGAAGTTCACGTCTGGACGAACCGCCCCGTGTGGCCGCAGGCCCCCGGCGTGACGAAGCGCTACGACGAAGTCGCCGTACCGGAATATCTCGACTGGCAATCGTACCTCGGGCCAGCCCCGGAACGCCCCTACGCGCACGGGCCGAGCAAGAGCAAACGCGGTTGCTACCACGACTTCAACTGGCGCGGCTGGTGGGACTTCGGCACCGGCGCGATCGGCGACATGGCCTGCCACACCGCGAACATGGCGTTCATGGCGCTCAAGCTGCAAATGCCCGTGAAAGTCGCCGCAACCGCGACCGACGTCAACGGCGAAACCTGCCCGAGTTCGGCGCACGTGACCTTCCAGTTCCCCGCACGCGGCGACCTGCCACCCGTCACCGTTCACTGGTACGAAGGCAAGGGCAAAGACGGTAAGAAGCTCGCGCCTCCGCAAGAGTGGATCGACAAGGCACTCGCCATCGACCCCGATCCGAAGCGGAACAAGAGTCTGGTGAATAGCGGTAGCATCATCATCGGCTCGAAGGGTATCGCGTACTCGCCGAACGATTACGGTGCGGAAGTGTACTTCGGGCCAACGGCGGCCTTCGCGGACCTGAACACGAAGAAGCCCGAGAAGTTGCCGATCAACGGCAAGTTCGATCAAGGCCAGAAGAACGAATGGGTCGACGCGATCAAGGCCGGCAAGCCCGAAATCGCACTGTCGAACTTCGACTACGCGAGCTACCTCGCCGGTGCGTTCGTACTCGGTAACGTGGCCATCCGCACGGGACAGGGCTTCGAGTTCGACCCGGTCACGCTCGAGTGCAAGGGCAGCAAAGATGCCGCCCAGTTCATCAAGTACGAGTACCGCAAGGGCTGGAACATGCTGGAAAAATCGTAAGCATTCGCGATGAATCGTCGCGCGGCGGGGTCACACCCGCCGCGTGCATTTTCCCTCCCCACACACATCGGAACCCATTCCATGGCTCGCACACTCTCCCGGCGTCGGTTCGGCCAACTCTCGACAGCGGGTGGCCTCGGGTATTTGTTCACCGGCCCGGCGTCATCGGTGTCGAAGGTTTACGGCGCGAACGAGAAACTCCGCGTCGCGGGCATCGGCATCGGCGGCAAAGGCTCGAGCGATATCGATCAGGCCAGCAAACTGATGGAAGTCGTCGCGCTCTGCGATATCGACGACAACGCGGTGGCAGCGAAGAAAAAGCTCTGGGCCGATGCGAAGACGTTCTCCGACTATCGCAAGATGTACGACGATGCCGAACTGATGCGCACGATCGACGCCGTGACGGTCAGCACCGCCGACCACCACCACGCACTGGCGGCCGCATTCGCCATCCGAAACAAGAAGCACGTTTACTGCCAGAAGCCACTGACGCATAGCGTGTTCGAGGCGCACTTACTCAAGAAACTCGCGAAGGAACACGGCGTCTGCACGCAGATGGGCAATCAGGGTACCGCACTGCCGGGCCTGCGCCGCGCCGTCGAACTCGTGCAGTCGGGCATCCTCGGCACCGTCAAGGAATGTCACGTCTGGACGGATCGGCCCCGCGAATACTGGAAGCAATCGCCCGTGCTGACGAAGCGCCCCGAAGGCACGTTCCCCGTGCCGAAGAACATCCACTGGGACACGTTCCTCGGGCCAGCACCGGAACGCCCTTACGCACCCGGTTACACGCCGAGCGTCTGGCGCGGCTGGTGGGACTTCGGCACCGGCGCGATCGGCGACATGGCCTGCCACACCGCGAACATGGCGTTCATGGCGCTGAAACTCGGCAGCCCGAACCACGTGAAAGCCGAGAGCGGCGAGGTCAACCCCGAGACCGCACCCGCGTGGGCGCACGTGATGCTCGACTTCCCGGCACGCGGCGAACTCGCACCCGTCACGCTGCACTGGTACGAAGGCAAGAACGGCGAGAAGAAGATGCTCCCACCCGAAGAGCTACTCGCGAAAGCCGTGCCTGCGGGAACGAAACTCGTCGGCAGCGGTTCGATTCTCGTCGGCGATAAGGCGATACTGTACAGCCCGAGCGACTACGGCGGCAGTTGCATCATCACGCCGAAGCCCGACGAAGCGAACCTGACGAAGCCCGAGAAACTGGCCGCGTACAACGGCAACAACGACCAGAACCAGAAGAACGAATGGGTCGCCGCAATCAAAGCCGGCAAGCCATCGATCGCGCTGTCGAACTTCGATTACTCCGCCATGCTGGCCGCTGCGTTCCTCCTCGGCAACGTCGCGATCCGCACCGGCAAGCCGTTCGATTTCGACGGCGAGAAGTTGACGGCGAGCATCCCCGAAGCCGCGCAGTACATCAAACGCGAGTACCGCAAGGGCTGGGATATGCTAGAAAAGATGTAAGTTTCGCAGGACCGATACAAGGAATGCATGCATGATTCACGTGATCGCAACGATCGAGATCAAACCCGGTACGCGGGCTGCGTTCCTCGAAGCGTTCCATTCGCTCACGCCACTCGTACGCGCCGAGGCCGGTTGCATCGAGTACGGCGTGGCAATGGACGTCGGTTCGGGGTTGGCCGTCCAGCCGCCACTTCGCGAAAACACGTTGACCGTCGTCGAGAAATGGGAAGACCTACCCGCACTAAAATTGCACCTGCAAGCCCCGCACATGAACGACTATCGCGTCACCGTGAAAGACATCGTCGCCTCAGTACAACTGCAAGTCTTACAGCCGGTGTAATTCGCGTTCCGAATTCGCCGCGACGCGGAGGCTTTGCGTAGCGGAGCGCGTGCGCGTCACGCACAGATATGGGTGGTACCAAGGCTCATGAGAAGCTGGCGAACTACGAGAAGCACGACGATCGATCGTGTTGGCAATTGTCGGAGCTTCGCTCCTGACGGTCGCTGCCGGGTGCGGTAAGCCCTCGCTTACGACGTTGAAGGGTCAGGTCAAACTGAACGGCCAACCGGCAGCCAAGTGCAAGGTCGCGTTCAATCCGGAGAAGCACGGTTTCGGCTACGGCATCTGCGACGAGAACGGCCGCTCTCGGACATCTTCGTGCGGCAGGTGAAATCTAGCAACACACGACGACCGCCAGCCATCGAATCGCACTTTACGACCAAATTTTGTTGACCGACACCACGCTGTTGGCTTATAGTCTTAGAAACCCACACGGGTTCCCCGCCGGTTTGCTAGTGTCCATTCTCGTGACGCTCGTCACCACCGATAGAATATTATTCGGAACGATGGTAGCAGTATGTAGGGAAGGGACATCATGGAAGCAGTCGAAAGTGCGAACCGCTGGCATCAGTGGTCCGTGAACGGCAACGGAAACGTGCTGACACAGGTGATCGATGGGTTGGATTCCAGGTGTCCGCACGGTTGGTTGCGGCTGCGTGGAGAAGAGCTACAGCGTTTTCAACCGGTCAGATCAGGGTCGGCCTGGTACTCCCTCGAAACCACCCCCGCCTACGTGGGCATGACCTTGAGCATCGAGCAGCGTGGAGACTTGGAACTTCGGGGCGGTCGGGTCAGGTTCTTGAGTGACCCACTTCCGACGCAGGCCGCCGTCATCTCAGCCGCCTGGAATGAGGTGATGCGGTTCCTCGACGAGGGTATTGTCCCGGCTGCCCGTGCGGCAGGCGCGTTCATCTCGGTGCCTACGACCCAGGAGTTGTTCCTCGGCAACTTGCCGCCCGATGTAGTGGTACGGCTCAAAAAATTCTCGCAGTCTGCAAGGAAGGTACTGCCGCTCGACCGGGGCGAAGCGGAACTGTGGCAGGCGTTCGTCGTCGGTGCTTACCGCGCTAGAGCCAGCATTGATGCCCCCCGATTCATCGACTGGCTCGTGAATGAAAGTTGGAAGCGAGACGACGCAACAGAACTCAATATGCGATTCTTCGACCAGTGCCTGTTGCTGGCGCGATACGCGGAAGAAGTGTCCGCCGCATGAGGATTACCATCGCCGATGCGGTATACGGGATTCTAGCCAAACCGTCAGTCCCGGTTATCCTGATCGACACTTGCTCCTTTATCGACCTGTTCCGGCGGGATGCAACACGATTCCAGCCGCGGGTGCCTGTTCAAGAGATCCTGGCGGCGGCCGACCTAGTGGAGTTAATGAATGCAAGTCCTGATGCAACTCATCTCCTGCTGCCGGAATTGATTCCACGCGAGTATTCCGATCACGCGGATAATGCAGAAGCCACGTTTGAGAACTGGACCCTGTTTCACGACCAGAATCAGGACTGGCTTGCCGAGGCATCTTTGAGCGTCGCGCTCGCACTTCCACGGCCGCTTCCCATCCATCCTTTCGGGCTTGCAGCCCGACTCCGGAACCTCACAGATAATCTGCTGGGAAAATTCAAAATGCTGGATCGAGACCAAGGGTGTTTAGACCGGGCAGTCAACCGCCTCATCAATAAATCACGGCCATCTCACAAAAAAGAGGTGAAGGATTCCATGAACCTGGAGCAATGCCTGGAACTCAGTCGCCAACTTCAGAATGCCGGATTCACGCGGTCGCGAATATGGGTAAGCTCGAACATTAACGACTTCGCGGGGCAAAGCGGAACTCAGATTCACCCCGATCTCGAACTCGATTTCACGACCGCAGGGTTGAAGTATTTCACGTCGCTTCAGGCCGCTCTCGGACATCTTCGTGCGGCAGGTGAAATCTAGCAACACACGACGACCGCCAGCCATCGAATCGCACTTCAACGAACAAATCTTGTTGACCGACACCACGCTGCTGGCTTATAGTCTTAGAAACCCACACGGGTTCCCGCCGGTTTGCTCTTCGTTCGGTTGCTAGGTGGTTCCATGACTCGGTCGCTTTCGGTATTGATACTCGTCCTCTTCAGGCTGACCCCTGCGTATGCGGGTGCGCTCGTCACGCCCATTTCCGTTAAGCTCGATAGCCCCGAATCGTCGCAGCAATTGCTCGTAACGCTGGCAAACAGCGATGGTACGCGCTCCGCGAAGTACGAAGTCGCGAACGCGGCGATCGCGGCAGTCGATGCCACGGGGTTGGTGACGCCGAAGGCCGAGGGGAAGACCGAAGTCATCGTCCGGCACGGCACCGATCTGTTGCGCGTGCCCGTCGAAGTGAGTGGGCTGAAGACGCCGCGAGCCGTGTCGTTCGAGCAAGAGATCATTCCCATTCTCACCAAAGTTTCGTGCAATAGCGGTGGCTGTCACGGCAAAGCCGAAGGGCAGGCGGGGTTCAAACTCAGCGTCTTCGGGTTCGACCCCGAGGCCGATTATCACGCCCTCGTGAACGAGGCACGCGGTCGGCGCGTCTTTCCCGCATCGCCGCAGAACAGCCTGTTCCTCGTGAAGGCGGCGGGCCTCGTTCCACACGGTGGCGGTAAGAAGATCGACAAGGACGGCCTGCGCTATCGCCGCCTATTGCGCTGGCTGCAAGAAGGCACGCAGTTCGCCGGCGCGAAACTACCCGCGGTGATGGCGCTCGAAGTCGAACCGAATCAACGCACGCTCGCGCTCGGTGGCACGCAACAGTTGCGCGTGACCGCAATCGCCGCCGATGGTTCGCGCCGCTGCGTGACCGCCGAGGCCGAGTATTCCTCGAACGCCGGCACGATCGCGGGTGCCGATGGCCGTGGGTTAATCACGGCGGGCGACAAACCCGGCGAGGCGGCGATTCTCGTGCGCTACATGGGCCACGTCACCGTGTGTCGCGTCACGTTGCCGCGGCCGGGCGTGAAGTTTCCACGGCCACCCGAAGCGAACTTTGCCGATAAGCACGTCTGGGATAAACTCGAACGGCTCGGCATCCCGCCGAGTGAGATCGCCAACGATAATGCCTTCCTGCGAAGGGTTTTCCTCGATACCATCGGCACCTTGCCCACCGCCGCCGAAGCGAGTGCGTTCCTCGCCGATGCCGCGCCGGACAAGCGCGCAAAGCTGATCGACACGTTGCTGAATCGCCCCGAATATGCGGACTTCTGGGCGATGAAATGGTCGGACATTTTGAAGGTGGACAAAGACGCCGTGACGCCACAAGGGGCCGTCGCGATGACGCGCTGGGTGCGCCGGCAGTTCGCGGAGAACCGGCCGTACGACCAGTTCGCCCGCGATGTCGTCACCGCGAAAGGCAGCACCACGGCGGACGGCCCGGCGGCGATTTACAAGTCGCTCGGCACGCCGGAAGTCGCCGCGCGATCGCTCAGCCAGATCTTCCTCGGCGTACGGATCGAGTGTGCCGAGTGCCACCATCACCCGTCGGAAAAATGGGGCCAAGACGACTACTGGGCGCTCGCCGGGATGTTCTCCGGCGTCGCACGCAAACCGCTACCCGGCGGGGCCGAAGCGGTGATTTGGACCGCGGGCATCGACCTCGGCCCGAAGGTGAGTAAGGGCAAAGTCGCGTTGGTACCCGCGAAGTCTCTGGGTGCGGCCGCGATAGTGTTCGTGCCGTCCGACGATCGCCGCCGCGTCCTTGCCGACTGGATGACCGCGCCGGAGAATCCGTTCTTTGCCACCGTGATTGCGAACCGCCTGTGGGCGCATTACTTCGGCCGCGGGTTGGTCGAACCGATCGACGATATTCGCGCCACCAACCCCGCATCGAACGAACCATTACTCGCCGCACTGACCGCGCACCTTCGCGAAACGAAGTACGATTTGAAGGCGTTCACGAAGACGCTCTTGCTATCGCGTGCCTACCAACTCAGTAGCCAAGCCACGGCAGGGAACGCAACCGACGAGCAAAATTTCTCGCACGCCACCGTGAAACCGATGCCCGCCGAGGTGCTGCTCGATGCCGTCTCACAAGTGTCGGGTGTCGTTGAAAAGTTCAACGGCTGGCCCGAAGGGTATCGCGCGATCCAGGTCTGGGACAACCGGATGCCGTCGTACTTCTTCCACATCTTTGGGCGGCCCGTGCGGTTCAGCGTGTGCGAATGCGAACGCGGCACCGACCCGAGCATCGCGCAAGCCTTGCACCTGATGAACTCGCCCGAGATCGCCGCAAAGATCCGCGCCCGCAGCGGCAGCGTCCGCAAACTCGCCGACTCGGACAAGAAGCCCGAAGCGATCCTCGACGAACTTTTCCTGAGCGCGCTCAGCCGTCGCCCCACCGACGCCGAGCGTGTAAAGTTGCTAACCGCATTCACCGAAGGCGACCGCCGCGCCGCGATCGAAGACATACTCTGGGCCGTGCTGAACAGCAAAGAGTTTCTGTATAATCGGTAACTTGTAACCGTTGACAAAAGCATACAGAAGCCGCCATGAACGATATGCAATTACCTCCACGGCAACTAGACGGAGCAGAGGTGTTGTTGTGGGCGATGAGCGAGCGAGAAAGTTATCACACGATCCCTCACGGGGCGAACCCGCTTGAAGAAGAAGTGGTTTCGGTGAAAGCGATGGCGATTTGTCGTTACACCAATGGAGATTGTTATTACCTGTTCAAATGCGACCAAGATTGGGATGTTGTTTTCGATTGGGACGCTGCGAGCGTGGACGAGGCACAAGCTATCGCTCAAGCTCACGCGATCGACGAGACCATAGTGTGGCGGAATATCGATGCTTGATGGCAACACGAAATATGAGTATCTCTCGCTCTTCGGTAGCCGCAGGTCTTTAGCCTGCGCGGGAGCAACCACACTCGAAAACCAGTCGTGGCGAGTCGGCGAGACGCGACGCAATGCGGCCACAACGTTCATCCCAGGCGCAAGAAATGTCGTGTTTCGAGGACTCACCACGACCCTCAGTCGTTGCCGGTGGAAGTACGCAGGCTAAAGACCTGCGGCTACCAGAAATACCTAGGAATTGAGGCTTCTATGTCACTCCGATACGCCCCTACAACTCGTCGCCAAGCCATCCGCATTGGCACTGTTGGCCTGCTTGGCGGCCTCACGCTGCCGCGGCTGCTGCAATTTCAGGCGCAGGCTGCGGGGGACGTGAAACCCAAGGCGAAGGCGTGTATCTTCCTGTTTCTCGAAGGTGGCCCCAGCACGATTGATATGTGGGACATGAAGCCCGATGCGGCCGCCGAGGTGCGTGGGCCTTATAAACAGATCGCCACGAAGGTACCGGGTACATTCATATGCGAACACCTGCCGAATTGCGCGAAGATTGCCGACAAATACACGATCCTGCGCAGCCATAGCCACAACGACAATGGCCACACCACCGGCTATCACTATGTGATGACCGGCATGAAGGCCGACTTCGCCGATGGTACGAATAGTCGCAAGCCGAACAACGTGTTGTATCCGTCGATTGGGTCGGTCGTGTCGCGGGAACTCGGCAACACCGGCACTCTGCCGCCATACATCAATTTGCCGCACCCGTTGGCGGCTGGCGGGCCGGGTTTTTATGGTGCGGAGTATGCACCGTTCATCATCGAAGGCGACCCCGTTTCGCCGGACTTTGAAGTCCGCGATCTGCTGCCCGTCGAAGGGATCGACGCGAAACGGCAGGATCGTCGGCAACGCCTGTTGGGCGGGCTGGACAAGCCGAACGCCACCGCAGGCAAAGCTGGCACGATGGCCACGTACTACGAAAAAGCCCACGACCTAATGACCTCGGCGGCGGCCCGCAAAGCGTTCGACATCAAGAGCGAACCCGAGGCCCTTCGCGCTGCCTACGGCCACACCACACTCGGCCAATGTGCCTTGCTCGCACGCCGACTCGTCGAAGCGGGTTCGCGGTTCGTCGGCATCGACCACAGCGGTTGGGACACGCACTTCTCCTGCTTCCCGAGTTTGCAAAAAGACTTAATTCCCAGCGTCGATCGCGCATTCAGCGCACTCGTCACCGACCTCGATCAACGCGGCTTACTCGACAGCACGCTCGTCGTGATGATGGGCGAAATGGGTCGCACGCCGAAGGTGAACGCCCAAGCGGGGCGCGATCACTGGTCGGCCGCACAGAGCGTGCTGTTCGCGGGTGGCGGCATCAAGCCCGGCAAAGTCATCGGCGCGACGACCAAGACCGCCACCGAACCGTTGGCCGACCCCGTGAGCGTCGAAGACATCTTGCGAACGCTGTTCCATCAAATGGGGATCGACAGCAGCAAAATGTACAACACCCCGCTCGGCCGCCCCGTGCCCATCGTCAGCGGCGGGAGGGTGATACGAGACCTGGTCGGGTGATAAGAATGTCAGAATTTTTACCACAGAGTCACAGAGATCATACAGAGAAGAAAGAAGAACTTATGTATCAGAAGCACTTGAAGAAAATGATACTGTATTCTCCTCTTAATTTTTTATCTCTGTGTACTCTGTGTCCTCTGTGGTTTACTTTTCTTTTCGCCTCTCCCGTGTATGCGCAGAAGCCGAAACAGACGGCGGAACTGAAGGCCCCGGAGCCGGGGTACGTTTTTCCTTCGGGTGGCAAGGCGGGCACGGCCATCGATGTGCAACTCGGCGGCTACGATTGGACGCCGGACGTGCAATTGTTCGTGCTCGATCCGCGCGTGAAATTAGAACTGACTGGCGAACAAGGGCCGGTGCTGGTGCCGCCGCCGCCGTTCTGGTTCGGGGCGAAGAGCACGAGTAACGCGCCGCTGTTGCCGCGAGAACGGCCCGCGCGGTTCACACTCCCCGCCGACTTACCGACCGGCCCGATTCGCTGGGCGGTGGCGAGCGCGAGTGGGGCGGGCGCGAAGACTGGCCTCTTCTGGGTCGGCACCGATCCCGAGGTCAACGAACTGCCGACGACAAAAGTTCTGCAGAAACTTCCGGCGCTGCCGGTGACGGTCAACGGGCGATTGTCGCGGGTCGAGGAAGTCGATGCGTACCGGTTTTCGGTACCCAAAGATGGCCCCGTCACGTGCGACCTGTTCGCCCGTAGGCTCGGGGTCAATATCCATGCCGCACTGAGTATCCGCGATGCAAAAGGGCAGATGATCGCCGATGCCGTCGACACCGATGGGCACGATCTGGCGGTCACATTTTGGGCGACCGCAAATGTTGAATACACGGTGTATTTGCACGATTTCGATTTCCGCGGCGATCGCTCATCGGTTTATCGGCTGGCACTGATTGCTGGCCCGCGCGTGGTCGCAACGATCCCCGCCGTCGGCAAGCGCGGCGAGACGCGCGACATCGAATTCGTCGGCTACGGGCTGACCACCGGGAAGCCGAAACTGGAATCGTTGACGCGCAAAATCACGTTCCCCGCCGACGCGAAAAAGCCCGCATTCGCGTACAAGCTCGACACGCCGTTCGGCACCGCGCCCGCGTTCGATATTCCACTGAGTGACACCCCGGAGTCAGTCGCCACTGCCGCACCGGAACAACCACTCTCGCTGCCTGCCGCGATCACCGGCGTGATGCAACAATCGAGTGTGCGCTTCCAGTGCGCGGGCAAAAAGGGCGACGTCTGGAACATCGCGGTCGAGGCACGTCGATTCGGCTCGCCGCTCGATTTGTCGCTCGCGGTTCTCGATGCCACCGGTAAGGAACTTCTGCGTAACGACGACTTGCCCGGCACCACCGATGCGGGCCTGACGATCACTCTGCCCGCCGACGGCGCGTTCACGATCGTCGTCGCAGACTTATCGGGAAAGGCGGGAAATCGTGCCGCCATTTACCGGTTGACCGCGACGAAAGTGGCCAGCGACTTCACGCTGTCCACGGTCGCGCGGCTCAACGTCCCGCTCGGTGGCACCGCCGAACTTGTGGTTAAAGTCGATCGCAAAGGCGGTATGAAATCGCCGGTTGCGATTGCGCTCGCCGGGTTGCCCGAAGGCGTGACGTCGCTCGCGAACCTCGTAATTCCCGCAGATAAACCCGAATTGAAACTCGTACTCGCGGGTGCCGAAACCGCCTCCGCCAACGCCGCGTTCATCACCGTTAGCGGCACTGCCGATGGCATCACGAAATTCGCGAACTCGCCGATCCCGATCAACCTTGCGTCGCGTTTTGTCGATGAGCAAACGACCTCGATCCTGTTGGCAACGACGCTCGCGCCGCGTTTGAAGTTGGTTGCGGTCGAAGCCGATGGCGGGCGGAAAGTGCATCGCGGCAGCACGCACCCCGCCGAAGTGACACTCGAGCGGATCAACGGCTTTCAGGGCGAAGTCAGCCTGCAAATGTCGGCGGCGCAGTCGTACCAACGTCAGGGCATCACCGGCCCGGAGATGACCGTCGTCGCCTACGTCGACCGCGCGTTTTACCCGTGCTTCATGCCCGAATGGCTCGAAACGACGCGCACGTCGCGCATGGAATTGATCGGCGTTGTGAAGGTGCCCGATGCGAAGGGGAAGCTGCGTTACCTCGCGACGCCGATGAGTGGCCGCATCACGATGTCGATCGAAGGTTCGATCCTGAAAGTCGCGACGGTTATCAAGGAACTGAAAATCAAACCGGGTGAAACGATCGCGATCCCCGTTTCGGTGTTGCGATCGGCAAAGCTCGCAGTGCCGGTTCAGTTGGAACTGAAATTGCCCGAAGAACTCGCCGGGATGGTAACCGCAGAACCGGCGACGGTTGCCATCGGGCAGACCGCCGCGACGTTCAAAATCATTTGCGCGAAGGACGCGAAACTCGACGGCGAATGGCTCGTCACAATCCGCGGCACCGCGTTGCAAGACGGCAAGTATGCGGTCGTGTCCGAAGCGACGGTGAGCGTGCAGATCATCGCGAAGTGACGCGCGATCGAGATTAAAACAACTCGGTGAGCGGTCGGCCGTCTTCCATCAAATGGAACGGGCGGCCTTCGCGATCGACGGCGTGCAAATCGTCGATGCCCATTGCGTGATACACCGTGCGGGCGATATGCTCCGGGGCTACGGGGTTCTGGTCGGGGTATTCGGCCCGCTTGTCGCTCGTGCCGAAGACCTGCCCACCCCGAATGCCGCCGCCCGCGAGCAACACCGACTGGCACGCCGTCCAGTGATCGCGACCGGCACCGTATCCGCCGTTGGAACGCGGATCGCCGATCTTCGGCTTCCGCCCCATCTCGCTCGTCACGACGACGAGGGTACTCTCGAGCAATCCGCGTTGATGTAGGTCGTCCAACAATGCTGCATACGGTCGGTCGAATTCGGGCAACAAGCGATCTTTCAAGCAGTTGAAATTGTTCCCGTGCGTATCCCACCCGCCGCCACTCTTGCAAAGTTTGTCGACTTCTTTGTCGCCCTTCCAAAACACCGTTACGAACGGTACGCCGGCTTCGACGAGTCGACGAGCCATCAACATCGTCATCGAGTTGATGCCTTTGCCGTAGCGTTCGCGGACTTTTTCGGGTTCGGCGCGTAAATCGAACGCGGACTTCGTCTGCCGTGAGGCGAGCAACGTGAATGCCTTCCGCTGATGCACGGTGTAGTCGCGATTCGCCGCCGAGTTCTCGCCGAGTCGTTGCGTTGCGTCGATCGTGCGAAGCAATGTGCGCCGGTCTTGTAACCGTTCCGCCGAAATGTCGCCGCTCAGAGACAAGGCGGGCACGGCAAAGTCCAGCGGTTTCTCGCGAGAGCCATCGACGAACACGGGGTCGAATTCGATTCCCAAACGAGCCGCAAACTGGCCGGGCCGGGTGTATTCGGGGGCATCTTCCTTCTGAGGCAACGTGATGGCCGAAGGCAAGTGCGGGAGCGATGGCCGTTTCGATGCAACAACCGACCCCATCGCGGGCCAGTCGGTTGCGTACGGCGTGCGCGCATTCAGCAACTGGTGGAACGTTCGATCCGGGGCGTGCCCCGTCAGGTTGTAATAGTATCCAGCATGGTGGTCGCCCGTGCCGCGACGGTGATCGCCCAACGAGCGAACAATCGCGAGGTGGTGGGCCTGTTTCGCCAGATACGGCAGATGCTCGCAAAGTTGAATGCCGGGAGCCGAAGTCGAGATCGGTTGGAATGTGCCGCGATATTCGACCGGTGCCTCCGGCTTCATGTCCCACGTGTCGATGTGCGACGCACCGCCACTGAGCCAGATGAGAATAGTCGATTTTGCGGGCTTGCGTCGTGCCGGTGCAGAAGTCTCGGGTGCCGACGCATTCCCACGGTTCATCCCGAAGTAACTCATCCCGCCCGCAAGCAGAAAGGCGCGTCGATCGTGGGAGAGAATGGATTTCATCTCGAAACCTGCTCGCAAGGATTCGGCAAATCGGACTGTTCTGGCAGGATTTTGATGTTCTCATGCCTCCGGTGTGCTGTCAAGCGAAATTTATTTTGCGATGGTCCGGCAATGCTTACTTTTCCAGTCCGCCTCTTCGGTGCTTGCGGATGAATTCCTCGATCTCGCCGGCCGAACGTACGTCGTCGATGTGCTTCGGAATCTCGAGGTTTTTCAGCGTGATCGCGTCGCACAGCCAAACGTGGACCGTAACGACGTACCCCGGTTCTTTCTCCGGTTGTCGCGGGTCGTGCGGCGTTCCCCAACCGCGCCGGTAGATATCGACACTCCAGTCGTACGGCGTCTTCTGATCGCCACCGAGCGCGCCGGTCATTGGCTTTGACCCAGTGTGCAAAACCACCGACAACGCAATATCGGGCAGTTTGCCGTACGCGGCCAGGAATGCGTTGAGCGAGGCGACATCGCCACGGTAGTAAAAGAAATCGTTCGTGTTAACCCAGTAACCGCAAACGCGGTCGGCGGAATTGATCAGATCGGGCAAGCCCGCAGGCCAGTCCTTCTTGTAGTCCGAGGCGATCTTCCCAGCTGGGTGTAATCCTCCCAAAGCAAACACCTCCGTTGCGGTGACGCCGCACAGCGTCGCGGATAAAGCGAGTAGCAGAATGGTACGCATCGAATCACCGTTGGGGAACGTGGAAAGGAATGTCTCCATTCAGAGACGTCAGCAAGCCGCAATGCGCACGCAGAAAAGTTTTAGCCTTCGATCCTCCCACCGGGACAAGCCCGGTGGCTCGTAATGGCTCGTAATTGGCTCGTGATGGACTGAATCTGCCCGATTTCTCGTACGCGATCGTTGGCGGTCGTGATACTCTATGTTACTCGTTTACCCGATCTCAAGGATGTCGCCCATGCGTCGCTCGCTTGCCGTCGTTTTGTTGTTTGCCGCACTCCCGGCGTTCGCCGCCGAGCCGATCCTCGCCTTCAAGAATGCCACGATCCATACCGGTATCGGCGAGCCGATTCTGGCCGGTACGTTGATCGTGCAAGATGGCAAAATCCTCGCCATCGGGAAGGATGTCGCGATCCCGGCAGGGGCGACGACGACGGACCTCAAAGGGGCGGTGATCATTCCCGGCCTCGTCGATACGCACTCGCACATCGGCATCTACCCGAAGCCGGCGATTCCTGCCCATCAGGACGGCAACGAGATGAGCGGCCCCGTGCAATCCGGCGTGCGTGCGCTCGATTCCATCGACCCGAACGACCCCGGCATTCGCATGGCCGTTGCGGGTGGCATTACCACCGCGAATATCATGCCCGGTAGCGGAAACGTCATCGGCGGGCAGACGCTTTACGTCAAACTCCACGGCAACACGGTCGAGCAAATGCGCATCCTCGGGAAACTCCCCGATGGCACGGAAGTGCTCGGCGGGCTGAAGATGGCGAACGGCGAAAACCCCAAAGGCTACGGCAAACGCGGGCAGGCCCCGTTCACGCGGATGAAGGTCGCCGCACTGCAACGCGAGCAATTCCTGAAGGCGAAAGAGTACCTCGCGAAGCTGGGCACCGATAAGAAACCCGACCGCGATTTGTCGCTCGAACCGCTCGTAGAAGTGCTGCAAAAGAAGCGTACCGTTCACTTCCACTGCCACCGTGCCGACGACCTCATGACCGCACTACGAATCGCTGAGGAGTTCGGGTTCGAGATCGTTTTGCAACACGGCACGGAGGGGTATCGCGTAGCGGACATTCTGGCGAAGAAGTCGATTCCCGTGTCGCTGACGCTCGTCGAAAGCCCTGGCGGCAAAGCGGAAGTGATGGGGTTGCTCGAAGAAACCGCCGCGATTTTGGACAAAGCCGGCGTGCCCGTTTGCATTAACACCGACGACTTCATCACCGAATCGCGGTTCTACCTCAAGACCGGTGCGATTGCCGTTCGCGGTGGAATGTCCGAAGCCGCCGCACTGCGTGCGCTGACGACGACCCCCGCGAAAGTGCTGCACCTCGACCACCGCGTCGGCAGCATCGAGAAAGGCAAAGACGCCGACTTCGTCGTGCTGACCGGCTCGCCGTTTTCGGTATACACGAAGGTGCAACAGACGTGGATCGACGGCGTGAAACGCTTCGACGCCAGCGATGCAAAGGATCGCAGTTACCGCGACGGTGGGCTGTGGTTGTCGAACCGCGAGCAAGTACCGACGCTGCCGGAAGTCGCGGCACCGAAGCCCGCGATCCTGCCGGAGTTACGCAAAAAGTCCGAACTGGGCACCGCGAAAACCTTCGTCATTTCCGCAGGTCGCATTCATACGGGCACCGGGCCGCCGCTCGAAAACAGCATCATTGTCGTCGAAAATGGCCTGATTAAGACCATCGGACCGCGTGCGAGTACCGGCGTACCCGCGAACGCGCCCATTCTGACCGCGCGCGAACTGTCGCCCGGCTTGATCGATCCGCACACCGTTGCGGGCCTCAGCGGCGCGTGGAACATCCCGGCCGATCAAGACCAAGACGAGACCAGCGATCCGAACCAGTCCGATTTGCGCGTCCTCGATGGCTTCAACCCGACCGAGCCGCTGATGGAGTTTTTGCGTGCGAATGGCATCTCGATCATCCATGCGACACCGGGCCGCGCGGCGGTGATTGCGGGCCAATCGGGCGTGTTCCGCACCGATGCCCGCACCGTGGAATTGGCTGCGCTCAAACCCGTCGCGGGCATCCTCGTCAACCTCGGCGAGACGCCGAAAGAGGTATTCAAGGACAAAGGTCCGAAGACCCGCATGGGCGTGGCCGCACTCGTTCGCAAGGCATTTTCCGAAGCGCAGAGTTACAAGCTGAAAAAGGACGCGACCAGCGCGTTGTCGCCGAAGCACGAAGCGCTGTTGCCCGCGCTCGCGGGCACCGTGCCCGTGTACTTTGCGGCACACCGTGCGGACGACATTCTCACGGCACTCCGCATCAGCGATGAGTTCAAATTGAAGCCGATTCTGGTGCTCGCTACCGACGGTTACCTCGTGGCCGACGAGTTGGCGAAACGCAAAGTTTCAGTGATCGTTCACCCGACGATGCAGCGGCCCGGCGGCAGTATGGAGACGCGGAATTCGTTCCTGGGAAACGCCGCCGCACTGCAAGCGAAGGGCGTGTCGGTGACGATTTGCACGAGCTACGAAGGCTACGTGCCGAAACAGCGAAACCTTCGACTGGAAGCGGGCGTCGCCGCCGCGAACGGCCTCGGCCACGAAGGCGCAATGCGGGCGATCACGATCGATGCCGCGAAACTACTCGGCATTTCGGACAAGTACGGCAGTATCGAAGTCGGCAAAGTGGCAGACATCGTGCTGTACGACGGCGACCCGTTCGAGCCGACGACGCACGTGACGCACACGATCCTCAACGGCAAACTGCGGTTCGATCGTGCGGAGTACCTGAAACTGCCGTTCGAGCGCCGCATTCTGCCGATCATCAGCGGCGGGGGCGGCATCGGCTGCTGCCTGGGGATTTGGTAAACAGTATTTACGAGCCACCGGTTCATCCCAGTATTACGAGCCAACGGGTTCATCCCGGTGGGAGACCACCTTCATGGAAAGCGATCCACCACCTGCTTTGTGGCAGACGATTTCTCAACACTGGCAGAGTATCGGCATCGCCAATCCACCCGGTGCGACGGATGCCGACATCGATGCCTTCGAGCGTACTCACGGCGTGCGCTTACCTGTCGAGATTCGCGAGTTCTACTCGCATGTGGATGGTATGTCTCCGGGGGAGTGGGACGAGACGCTGATTCGCTTCTGGCCGCTGTCCGAGTGGAACGCAGTTACCGTGCTTTTGCCGATGTGCCGCGGCATACCGGACTACGGCGGCATCGAGAATTCCCTGCCGGATGCCGGCTCGTACTTCGTGTTCGCCGACCATTCGATATGGATCCACGTCTACGCGGTGCGGTTGACATCGGACCCCACAGCCGCCTGCCCGGTGGTCAACATTTCCGGCGGCGATCATTGGGGAGTGCAATCCGCATCGTTCGCGGAGTTCCTGCAGGCGTATGCGAAGAATTCGTGGGATGTATTCGTGCCGTAGGCAAAGTCCACAATTCAAATCCCGGGTTTCTCGTCCGCCTTCGATCGCCCCAGCAGGTCGAGTTTGATAGCCAGCAGGGAGCAGTACATTTGCAAGAGCACGCCGAAGATGCCGAGCAGGAGAAGGCAGGCCGCCGTCAGCAGGGCAATCTCCGGTGTGAAGCCGAACCCGATCGCGGGAATGAACGCCCCGGCAACCATGTAACCCGCTGACCCCATTACAAAATAACCACCTACAACCCACCCCCACAAGTTCATCCGGTTCACGCCGAATAGAGCAACGATCATTTTGTCCATCATCTGGCGTTCTCCATGAGACTGCGAATGATAACGTCTAAATTCTCCGTGCAACCGATTGCGAAACGGAGGGCAGAACCAATTATCTGGGCATCAATCGTCTCGTTCTGACTCAGCGTCTCTTCCAGAATATCCTTGAGATTCGTACCCTCTTCCGTTTCAATATCTCCTGAAATCCGACAACCGTTCTCAAGTAATTTAATGTCGAAAGAAATCACGATAGCGTGATTTCCTTCGGAGTACCTTGCATATGCGCGAAGTGGAAAGGAATCATTTTCACGGAAGCCGCAGCCGTATTTTACTGTCGGAGTCACTTGAATTACGCGGGACTGAATCCAGTCGAACAAGTCTTTCAACACACTGGAAATCAAAATTCGCGTCGTGACATTCATTATTCCACCGGTGGTTTTGGCACTGTAACGCAAGCGGCCCCGGTTCCGTAACCGGGGCCGTTTGCGTTTTGCTATTCGATCAGTCGCGGACGGCGTACATGTCGTGTTCGGCGTTGACGTTGCCGACGATCCAGCGGTTCACGTCGCGAAACATCTCCGCGTGCAGATCCTGATCGGTCGGGTACGTCTGATATTGCACGTCCGCACCGCAACCGTACAGCACTTTGTAATCCTTGTCGGTCTGACGGCGAATCGCTTCGGAGTTCGAGACGCCGTGCCCCATGAAGACGCGGAGCTTGCGGGCGTCGTCGAAGCGGAAGACGGGCTTGCCGAGGGTCGGCTGCGGCATGGTGCCGTTGAGCGCGATCACCCCGGCGACCTTCCCGGCCAGTGCGAACCCGGCCCGGTAGGCGGCATCGGCCCCTTCGTTCACGCCGACGAGGTACACGCGCTCGGAATGAATCTGCACGGTCTGGCGAACGAGCGACACCGCGAGTTCGACGTATTCGCTGAGCAAGCCCGCGTTGCGGTGCGCCCAACCGAAGCCGCGCTTGCCGTCCGCACGGCGACCGAGCGGTTCGGGGCCGCGTAGGCTGAGGTAGACGAAGTTCTGCGACGAAATTCGCGGCACGTGTCGCAACACTTGCTCTTCGTTACCGCCACGCTCGTGGAACATCACGAGCAACGGGTACGGATAACCGGGCACGAGCGAATCGGGCAAATACGTTCGCACCGGTAACCCGGCCATGTTCTCCGCGTGGGTCAGCTCGCCCCCCTCGACCTCATCGGCCACATCTTCGTCAGGGCGGTCCATTCGCCAGTGATTCATTTCCTGCATGGGCAACCTTTGTGTTCCGTGGGGCGACCGAATCGGTGAGACATTCGTCGAGGGGGTCGTGCGAATGTCTTCGTTCGGTCTGTTGTCTGCTGCGGTTTCACGGGTGTTTACGACGCAACTCTACGTTGACCCTACGAAGCAGTCAATCGAAGCCTAGCGACGACTTGAATCGAAAAGGACATTTTTACGAAACTGCCGCACGATTGCACCGGATAAGCGGCTTACATTAGTTTTGCGAAACTTTTGCGCGCACGTAAGGTGGGTAAGTAACGACTGTGATAGGGCCTGAAAATGCTTATTCTACAGGAAAGTCCTTGCGCAACGATCGTGCGGTCAATAGGCGATGCGTAGGCCGTGCGGGGCGATTATTTCACGACTTCGGGGACGCGAATCCCGCCGAGCAGCGCGTCCGGAATGGGGTAGCGCAACAGTTCTTTCCGCGTCGGTGGACTGTCACCCGCCTCAATCGCGCGATGATACGACTTCCAGTACCCTTTGCCCGGTCGGCTGCGCATCCGCGAACCCAATCGCGGGCGTTCGACCAAAACCTTCGCCATATCTGCTCGCATACCGCCCCCAACCTATTGGTATTTCTTCTCTTCTTGTAGCTGGTGTAGCGCACGCGGCTCGCGTGCGAAATAATAACGCGGCTCGCGTGAAATAATCAAAACTTCGCACGCGGGCCGCGTGCGCTACGGTGCCCCAACCCATAAGTGTGCGAGGACGGACACGAAAGCGAGATCGGGGTTCGGAGAACGAGGGAACCTGACATGAGGGAAACGATCGGGGTCAACGGCGTTGTGGGCGGTGCTAATCCGGGCCGCGGACGAACGAGGCGACTTGCTCTTGATAGAAGCGGCGGAGCTTCTCGTGGCTTTGCTCGCTGAGCGGTTGCATACCGCTCGGCTTGGCATTGAGCAACGTTTGCTGCGGGTTGCGCGCGCCGGGGATGATCGTCGTCACGGCGGGGAAATCGAGGATCCAACGGAGTGCCATCTCGGCCATCGTGTAGCCCGATGGCAACAGCGTTCGCAGTTTCTCGATCAGTTCCAGGCCGTTCTCGAAGCCTAGCCCCGCGAAGGTTTCGCCGACGTTGAACTTCTCGCCGTTGCGGTTGTAGGCGCGGTGATCGGTCGCCGCGAACTTCGTACTATGCGTGTATTTTCCAGCGAGTAACCCGGAGGCCAGCGGCAGGCGCACGATGATCGCCACGCCCTTCTTCTGGGCTTCGTCGAAGATCGCGGCGATCGGCGTTTGGCGAAACACGTTGAAAATAATCTGCAACGACGCCAAGCCTTCTTGCGCCAGACACGCTTTGGCTTCGGCAGTCGATTCGACGCTCGCCCCGAATCGTTGAATCTTGCCTTCCTGTTTCAGTTGGCGCAACGTCTCGAAAATCTCGCCCTTTTCCAGCTCCGCCAGTGGCACGCAGTGCAGTTGCGTCAGGTCGAGCGTGTCGACGCCGAGGCGCTTCAGCGAGGCTTCGGTGAATGCACGCACGTGTTCGGGCAGGCAGTTATCCGGCAGCCCCGGCGTGGGCCAGCGACCGAGTTTCGTTGCCAGGAACAGCTTCTTCGCCGAGATGTCTTTGGCAAACTTGGCGATGAGGCTTTCGCTGCGACCGAGGCCGTAGATGTCGGCCGTGTCGAAGAATGTCACCCCGGTGTCGTACGCCGCCTTCAGCGTGGCGAGCGCATCGGCATCGGACACGGTGCCCCATTGATCGCCGCCGATCTGCCAGCAGCCGAGGCCGACCTCCGAGACGCGAACGGGGTCTTTACCAAACGTACGGGTGTTCACATTCGTTCTCCAATAGGGGCAAGTCCCGAAATTGTAGCCGTTCCCGTGCAGAACGCCACACGGACTCCCCCTCTTCGCTTCCGGATCGTAACAGCTCGACCCGCATTTTGGCCTGAGTCGTAGAAAATCATGCCTCAGCAAAACGCATACGCTTCCGAGAATTGTATTCTACAGTTTTCGCGTCATGCCTGGCGAGACAGCGATACGGGAGTGCGCGACGATGCGATCGGAAGCGTTCGATACGTTCATCGAGATGGTCCGCGATTGCGGGACGGGGATCGTGCAGATGCCCGCGAGTTGCGAGATGTACCTCGCGCAATACCTATCGTCGTTCGATGCGGAACGCAAGATGTTGCTGACGACGTTGCGGAAGAACGTGCCGCTTGCGATCGTGCAGTACGACCAAAAAAACGGCTACGACGATCACCTCGATTACTTGACGAAGAAGCTCGTGAAGGAATCCGAGTGCGATGCGGGCGATGCGCGGTGGGCGGTCACGGCGTGGGCGGAGGCGCTGGATCGCCCGCCGGGTTACGAAATCGAACAGGCCATCGACCCGCGCAAGTTGCGCGAGGAACTCGAGCGCAACCCGGAATCGGGGTTCAAGGATAAAGCCGTCAAAACGGCGATGGTGACGATCGTCGGGGCGGGTGGGTTCCTCGGCGGTTTCGTGGCGGTCGCGTTGGTGCCGATGATGTTGTGGGCGTCGGGAGTCGATGTGATCGTGAATGGCGGTGAGGACACCGGTTTGTTCGACAAGAAAAGTACGAACGTGGAATACTTTTTGGCGTTCCTGTTGCTCGCGGTTGCGGCAGGAATCACGGGTAGTCTCGGTGCGATTGGCGCGTGGCTTTTTGCGGGCGGGAATGAAAATCCATGGGCCACCTTCAATGTGGCGTGCGGCACGGCGTTCGTAATGGTATTCCTCGTGACGTTTATGCCGCTGATTCCGTTTCTTTTGAAGCCAATTGTCTATCTTTGTTCGGTGTTCGGAACGACGTACAAATCGGCCGCGCGAGGCGGGAACTACTGACCGCGTCAGATGTTAAGACAGCGACACTGTAGCGATCCGGTTGATCCGCCTTTGCGGGTCCGTGCGCTCTGCGCGGAATTTCGGTTGCACTTCAAACATCTTGACCTATAGAATGAGCGGCACTGCAAGTTTATCCCGCTTCAGAAAATTTGCAGTTGAACCGGTTCGTCTGCGAAGTGCGTTTATCGGTCCCTTACCGATAATCGGTACCCGCGATGTCCGGTTGTAAGCGTTGTAATCGCACTGCCGCTCAGTTTCCCCATCAACCTGAGCGGAACGAACGCGCAACCTGCCGGAATCTGTTTTTTCAGTCGATACCGATAATCGGGTCACAGTGGCAGTACGTCTCAATCGTACCACCACCGCACCCGGCCGATCGGTTTTTCCGCCCCTGCGTAGGATTTGCCCTCCGCAAGCGACGCCCGTTCGGAACCGTAGACAGGATGGCCCCTGATGTCGCGACTACAACGCTCTCGCCCGGAACTCGTCCAGTCCCCACTGGAGACGTACCTCCGAGAGATCAACGAGACCTCGCTGCTGACCGCCGACCAAGAAAAATCGCTCGCCCGCTTGATCGAGAAGGGCGACAATGCCGCCCGCGATCAGATGGTGCGTGCGAACCTTCGGCTCGTCGTCAATATCGCCCGCGGCTACACCGGCAAGGGCCTCGTGCTGCCCGACCTCATCGAGGAAGGCAACCTCGGCCTGCTTCGCGCCGTCGAGGGCTTCGACCCCAACATGAATACGCGGTTCAGCACCTACGCCAGCTACTGGATTAAACAGAGCATCAAACGGGCACTGGTGAACACCGCAAAGACGATCCGCATTCCCGCATACATGGTCGAACTCCTCTCGAAATGGCGTCGCGCCACCAACAAGCTGAACGACGAACTCGGCCGCCCACCGACGCCGGAAGAAGTCGGCAAACTGCTCGAGTTGCCGAAGAAAAAGTTGAACATCATCAAGAAGGCGATTCGCGTCTACAACTCGGCCCCACAATCCGACCAGGGCGACGCCGGTTGGAGCATCGACGAGATGCTCATGGACAGCAACAGCAAAACGCCCGACATGGAGATGGTCGAATCCGACGACTTGAAGCACGTCATGGTGTTATTGGAAAAGATGGATAAGCGCGAAGCGAGCGTGCTCAAAATGCGCTTCGGCATCGACGGCGACGAGCCGAAGACGCTCAAGGAAATCGGCGAGTGCCTGGGTCTGACCCGCGAGCGCGTCCGTCAAATCGAAAGCGAAGCCCTCGCGAAGCTCTACGACAACATGTCCGCCGAGTAGTCTCGCAAGTCGAAGATGCAATCACCAAACCGGGCCGACCTTCGGCCCGGTTTTTTGTTTTTGTCAGGCGAGCGGACGCGACCCGGTTAGACGTTACGTCGTACCCTGGGCGTACCCTGGGCGAATGATCCGCGGAATGGGCAGTCGGCGTGCGGATAACTACGTTGACCTTCGCTCGTGTGTGGAAAAGTTAGGGCAACTTCTTCTTCGCCATGATTTTGAATCTTGTCGATGTTCCGCTCGGTTTTCCTGGCCTCCCTCACGATCTGCAACAGCGGTATATCGTCCCGCAATGAAATCTTGTCGAGGAACTGGCAACATCGTATCCGCTCGTTTCGGAGGATGTCAAACGGATTCGCGGAAACTTTTGTTTTTCCGCAACCCATACGATTCCCGGAAGTCAAAAAATCGCAGGCGATCCGACGTAAGTCGACTTTTGCATCGTGCGCAAAGTGACGCAAAAGTGTCGCGTTTGGACGCATTTCGGTCGCATTTGGACGCAAAACGGTCGGGTTCGGTCGATTTTCGGTCGGGTTCGGTCGATTTTCGACCAGTCGTTTCGGCTGATGTGAAATTGAGAGCCTCGACATAACCCACGATGCGAGTGTAAGATACCGCAAAGTACCCCGAAACCGATCCGCGATTTGCGATCGAAAAGTGGCGTATTCGGGCCACAAAAACCGGAAAAACCGGTTTTTGAGTCTCCGGAATTGTGACTTACGTCGATTCGGACTAACCCCATTGCGTTTGCATCACCTTCAAAAATAAAACGCACATCGAAGCTCATGTCGGGTATAATTAGCGGAAATGTCGGTGCGAGCCGCGCCGACATCGTTCGCCCCATCCGTGCGGTCGCGTTCGGGAAAAGGAGTTCTGCGCAACACTATTGTCGCTCGCTTCGCCTTCACAGATTTTCAACGCGGGCACCAGAGCCGACCCAGAGGGGTCGTGGAGGATTCGATGATTCTTACCCGGCCCTACGTGTTGGTGGTAGACGACTTGACCGACGCAGCCGATAGCATGGCTGCTTTACTCGCGATTTGGGGATACGACGCGGAAGCCAAGTATTGCGGCGATTCCGCACTGTCTGCGATTTGCGCACGCCGCCCCGCCGTCGTGTTGCTCGACATCGGAATGGCCCCGATGGACGGCTTCACCTTCGCCGCCCACGTCCGCGAACTCGCCGGTTGCGAACGCCTGAATATCGTCGCGATCAGCGGGTATACAACCGACGACTATCGAGATCGCGCCCGCGAAGTGGGCATCGTCGAATATCTGTTCAAGCCCGCCGACCTGAGTCAACTTCACGTATTACTGGGCCGTCTGATCCCAAGTCCACAACCGTTACGCTCGCTGACAATCGCCCCACGCAGCCGAGCGCAACGCCCGGCGGAAATGATGGTTTGGTAAACGAGCCGGGCAAACGAATCCCGGTGAGAGACTCCCGCCGTGACGAGCACGGCGGCTCATCACGGCGGGAGTCTCTCGTCTTAAGCCTGTCTCTGGCATATCCTAAAGTCCAAACTCCCACTCCTGCTATCGGTTCGATCATGATCTTGCTCGGATACCTCTCGGCCATTCTCGTCGCGTTGCCGGTGTTGTTCATCTTGACATCGTGGGTGTTCCCGAGCGTCATCCGCATGACGGGCTGGGTGGTGTTGCGCGTCGTCTATCGGTATCGCGTTTACAACACGGAAAATATCCCCAAAGATGGCCCTGCGATCATCGTTTGCAACCACACCTGCTACATCGATTGGCTCGTGATGTGGGTCGCCAGCCCGCGTCGCGTGAACTACCTGATGTGGGCGGGGTATTATCGCAATCCGTTCCTGCGCATCTTTCTGTTCTCGGTGCGCGACCGTTGCGTGAAGATCGAGAATCGCGAACAGACGCCGCACGCGATTGCCGCTGCACTCGCGGCCGTGACCGAGGCGCTCAACCGCGGCGAAGTCGTGCTGCTGTACCCCGAAGGGCGGCTATCGCGGAACGGGCAGATGCTGCCGTTCGGCCGCGGCATCGAGCGTATCGTCCGCAAGGCGAATCGCCCCGTGCCGGTGATTCCTGCTTGTGCACAAGGGCTGTGGGGCGGTTACTTCAGCCACAAGGGCGGGCGGATTATGCGGCGGTTCCCGCGCGATTTTCGTCGCCCCGTCTCGATCTGGTTCGGCAAGCCGATGACGGGCGTGCCGAAAACCGCCGCGATTCGGGCCGCCGTCGTCGAAGCGCAAGCCGACCTCGCGATTCAGGAAAGCAACGAAATCGTGCTGGTGCCACGCTGGTTCGCACGCACGGCCGGGCAGTGGCGCAACCTGTTCCGCCCCGCGTTCGTCGATGTCTCCAGCGGCACCGAACGCACGCTGAGTTTCGGGCAAGGCCTCGTTGCCGCGTGGTGTTTGGCATCGCGGTTGAAACGATCAATCGGCACCGGCAGCGAACCGATCGGCGTCTGGTTGCCCACCGGTCTCGGCTCGTCACTGACCAACTTCGCGCTCGGGTTCTTGCGCCGCACCAGCGTCAATTTGAACTACACATCGGGCCGCGATGCAGTCGAGTCCGCAGTGCGGCAATCGGGGTTACGCACGGTCATTACTGCGAAACTCTTCGAGGCGAAACTGCCGTTTGAAGTGTCGCCGGACATCGAACGGCTTTACCTCGAAGACCTGTTGGCGAACGTGCCGAAATGGGAAAAGGCACTGCGATTCCTCGCCGTGTTGCTACTTCCCGCGTGGCTATTGGAGCGATTCATCGGCGTCGGTTTGCAGACGTTGAAGCCCGACGATTTGCTGACGATCATCTTCAGCAGCGGCAGTACCGGTGAGCCGAAAGGCGTGATGCTGTCGAACCGGAATATCTCCTCGAACGCGAACTCGTTCTATCGCGGCGTCGATCTCGAACGCAAAGACCGGATGCTCGCGTGCCTGCCGTTCTTTCACAGTTTTGGCTACACCGTTTGCCTGTGGGCACCGGGTGGCATCGGCATGTTGTCGGTGTATTATCCCGATGCGCGTTCCGCAAAGGAAGTCGGCGAGCTTTGCAAAAAGCATTCGTGTAGCATCTTGCTCGGCACTGCGACCTTCTTGCGATTCTATCTGCGTCGCTCCTGTGTCGATGATTTCCGTACGCTTCGGCTGATCATTTGCGGTGCGGAAAAGCTACCCGTAAAGCTCGCGGAGGAGTTTCATGCGAAGTTCGGCGTGCTGCCGCTCGAAGGGTATGGCTGCACGGAATTGTCGCCGGTTGTCAGTACGAACCTGCACGACACCATCATCACGGGCGTGCACCAGAAGGCGAACATGCCGGGCACGGTCGGCCAGCCGATTCCTGGCGTGGCGGTGAAAACCTTCCATGCGGAAACGTGCGAAGCACTGCCCGTTGGCGAGGAAGGCATTCTCGGCGTCAAGGGGCCGAACGTGATGGTTGGGTATCTGCATCAACCGGAGAAAACGAAGCAAGTGATACGCGATGGTTGGTACATGACGGGCGATATTGGCCGCATCGAACCCGAAGGGTTCATCCGCATCACGGGGCGACAATCGCGTTTCGCGAAGATCGCGGGCGAGATGATTCCACTCGAACGGCTCGAAGAAGAACTGCAAGAAATCCTCGGCACCGGCGAACGGGTCGTGACTGTCTGTGCGGTGCCCGACGACCGGCGTGGCGAGCGTCTGATCGTGCTGTATCTGCAAGAAATCGCCAGCCGTTTCGACGACGCCCTGAAAGCGCTTTCCCATCGCGGTTTGCCGAATCTCTGGATTCCCGGTCGCCAAGATTGCTACGAGATCGAAGCGTTCCCCGCACTCGGTAGCGGCAAACTCGACCTGAAAGCCGTCGCCGAACTGGCGAAAGACGTGGCCGCAAAACGCGGCGGATGAGCAAGAATTGTCGACGTAAGTCAGAATTGCGGAGGCTCCAAAACCGGTTTTTGGGGTGTTTTTTCCGTTTTGGAGGGCCAAAATCGCGGCTTTTCGATCGCAAATCGACGGGTGGTTTGCCGTATCTCGGACTATTATCGCGGGTTATGTCGAGGCCATCGATTTCGCATCAGCCGAAATTACTGGTTGTTTCGCGACCGAATGCGACCGAAAATCGACCAACATCGACACAAAATCGACACGATGCGACATTTCTATGTCATTTCGCGACACTTTTGCGTCACTCCGCGCACGACGCGAATTCCAGGTTACGTCGAATCGCCTGCGATTTTTTGACTACATGGAATAGTGTGGGTGGCACGTTCGCGACAGCCTGGTCGTGCAAGAATTCGCACTTCGTTTTACTCGTCGGTTGCCCCGAGGCGTTTGCGCATTTTCTGATACCCATAATCGCCGCGGTTGCAGAACTTGCACGTACAGAATGGCGGCCGGTGGAAATTTGCTCAGTTCCCTGGGTGCGCGGAAGCCGCGACCCAGGGCTAATGGCTGAAATCCCGTTGGGATAAAGAAACCAAAACCAGGATGACGTGAAAACACTGCCAATCGTAAATTCACATCACTTGGGTGTGGCCCCCTCCCATCCTCACGGGGCCGATTTCAACACGCGCTCGATCCACTGGCGGATTTCGCCGATTGCGGCTCCCATGCCGAACGAACAATTCGGCATGGCACTGCTGCCTTTTCGCTCGTCTACGATAATCATGCCGCTGGTGAGTTCGCCTTTCGTTTCGACATCGACGACTTTGGGCTGCGTGCTAATCGAGCCGGGTAGTGCGAGCGCGGCGATGCCGAGCACGTCTTTGAGGTGGAACCCTTCGATGCCGTAGAGGTGCGAACTCGCGCGGATGCCGTACGGCACGACCTTCCGCAAAAACTGGCAGGTTCGCGAATCCGGGTTCGGCAGTTCGAGCAACTCCGTCGGCGACAACACCAATTTCCGCGTCACATCGAGCGGGATCAAGATCGGGTCGGCGGCGGAGCGCAACACGCGCCGTGCGGAATCGGGATCGAGCCAGAAGTGGAACTCGGCCATCGGTGCCGCATTGCCCGGCTCGCGGTGCGTGCCGCCGACGATCACGACGCGGTCGATCAACCGCGGCAGTTCCGGATCGCGAATGAACGCTTGCGCCAAAGTCGTGGCGGGGCCGAGGCAGATGATCGACACTTCGCGCGGGTCTTGCCGCACGAGGTCGATAATCGCTTTGTCGGCGGTCGGGTGTTGGTGCTTCGTGGTTACGGGAAACTGTACGCCACCGAGGCCACCGGGGCCGTGGAGTGCGGTGCCATCGCGATCGTATTTCAGCGGCAACGCGGTGGCGGTGCGCGGCCACTTATGCGGTTCGAGTTGGTCGATGAGTACGAGCACGTTCGCCGACGCTTGCTCGGCGGAGACGTTCCCCGCGCAGGGGATCAGCCCCACGACATCGAGGCTCGGGTCGTGGAGTGCCAGCGCAATCGCGAAGGCGGTATCGATGCCCGGATCGGCGATTAGGATGACTTTTCGCGGCATGATGGTATCCGTGCGAGTAGGGCGAAATCGCATTTTACCGCATCTGGCTCAACCGTTCCAATAGGTTTTGCACCGCACCCGACGCAATCGCAGACTCGGCGAGCGCCACGCCATCTTTGAGCGTGGGGACTTTGTTCGCCGTCCAAAGCGCCGCCGCCGCGTTGACGAGCACGATCCGCCGTGCGGGGCCGTCTTCGTTTGCGAACACCGAGCGAATGATCGCCACGCTCGCCGTAGGATCTTCGGCACGGATTGCATCCAGCGATTCGATGGGGAAACCGAAGTCGCTCGGGTGCCATTCGCGTTCTTGGATCGCCGTGCCTTCGACGATTCGCACTCTTGTAGCCGTCGCGAGTGTGACTTCATCGAGGCCATCGTATCCCGATACCAATACCGAGCGCGTCGTGCCGAGTTTTGCAATGGCTCCGGCGAGTGGGTCGAGCAGTTCGGGTTTGCCGACGCCGAGGAGTTGGAACTCCGCCGAAGCCGGGTTCGCGAGTGGGCCGAGCAGGTTGAACACGGTGCGAATGCCGAGATTCCGCCGCAGTTTCGCCACATTCGCCATGCCGCTATGGAAGTGCGGCGCGAAGCAGAACGCGAAGCCGAGTTCGTCCAGGCAGCGTTGCGACCACTCGACGCCGGCGTCGATCGCGAGGCCGAGTTCGCGAAACGCATCGGCACTACCGGAGCGGCTCGAAACGGCGCGGTTGCCGTGCTTCACGACGGCCAACCCCGCCGCCGCCACGACGAGCGCCGATGCCGTGCTGATGTTGAACGTGCCGCTATCGTCGCCACCGGTACCGCACGTATCGAGCACGGGTCGCGACTTCGGTTCGAGCCGAATCATCTGCTCGCGAAGTGCCGTCGCCGCCCCGGCGATCTCGCCCGCCGTTTCGCCTTTCATGCGAAGCGCCGTTAGGAAACTGGCCGCATGGGCATCGTCGACGCGGCCGGCGATTAGGTCGCGGACCGCCTCCGCAATCGTACTCGGAGCAAGTTCGACCTGATTCAGTAGGCCATTCATGGCTTCGGCAAACCACACCGGGCGTTCGGATTCCACGCGATCTCCCGTTCGGGCCAGGTCAACAGTCGGTTCGACGGCGATAATTTACGTTTCCGATGAAGAAAGCGAAGTTTTTCGCGCATTTCGCGTTTCATAGTGGACGGGCGTGTAATATACTTCTTTACATCGTCGATGGGTGTTCAGGTCAATGGGATCGGCACCTCTCTTGCTCCCTACTCTCACACGGATACGGCCATGAGCGAACAGAATCCTCTGACGGAAAAACAGAAGCTCATCTTGGACTACATCAGCGAGCACATTCAGAACATGGGCTACCCGCCCACGATCCGCGACATCTGCGGGGCGTTCGAGATCAAGTCGCCGAACGGCGTGATGTGCCACCTGCGCGCCCTCGAAAAGAAGGGCAAAATCACACGCAACCTGAAACTGTCGCGCGGCATCACCATCGAAGGCGTCTCGATCGGTGGCTTTAGCATCCCGCTCCTCGGCATCGTTGCGGCGGGCAAAGCGATCGAGGCCGTCGAACAAAACGAGCGTCTGGAACTCAAAGATCTGTTCCCGATGCACAACGTCTACGCGCTGAAAGTTCGCGGCACCTCGATGATCGAAGGCCAGATCGCCGACGGCGACTACGTGCTGATTCGCCGCCAAGAAACCGCCGACAACGGCCAAAAGGTCGTCGCGATGGTCGATAAAGCGATGACGCTGAAAAAATATTACAAGCGGAAGGACTGCGTCGAACTCGTGCCGATGAACAGCACGATGGCCACGATCCGCGTCGACCCGAAGATTCAAGACGTGCAGATTCTCGGCATCCTCGTCGGCGTCGTCCGCAAGTGCATGTGACAATGCGGCATGGTTCAAATCGCAGTAGTTTTGGGTAGCAGGTGCGTACGTTTACGGGCTCGCGGGGGGCGCGAGTAGCGTGGGGTTTCGGGCGGTGGCGAGGCA
>JAYWCL010000237.1:0-25813 GCA_043780595.1 Limnoglobus sp. | reverse complement strand
GGGCTGGTGCGATAACGTGTTGCGTTTTGTGGGTATTCCTCGCTTGCGCGTCGGGCTAACAAGATCGGATTGTTAGCCCGACGCGCAAGCGAGGGAAACTCCATTGAATCCCGATGCCGTTACGGAACGTGAAAATCGCACACCATCCGCAGCGGAAACTCCAAAATACAAGCGAAATAATCGTTCGCGGCGTTGCCTGAAAGGGCCGTTCACCTGTTTGCGGTGAGGTTTTGGTGTGGATGCTGTCTGAACGGCCCCTTTCAGGGCCGATGGACATTCCAACAATGATACCCAGGCCTCCGCTCGCTTTGCTCGCTCCGACCTGGGCTGACGGAACCGGCCCTACAGGCCGTAAGACTGGCATTTGGAAACGCAGGTGTTCCAAAAAACCGTGTCGGAACTGCAATTTGGCGCAACTTCAAAACTAGCGCGTCGGGCTAACGAGAATGGATTGTTAGACCGGTAACGTGTCATTTCCGACCGCGTGAAGAATATAAAAAAATAGTGGAATACTTCATGAACGATTCGTGTTGCTAACCCACAAACACGCCATCGGCGATTGTGGAACCGAAGGGGTCGAACTCTTGGAAGAGTGGCGGTTCCATGCCGTTGGGTTGGGGGATGGTGGCTCCGCGATAGACGCGGACTCGTGCGAGTTGGTTTTCGCCGCTCGCTGCAACTAGGTCGGCGAAGTTGTCGCCGTCGATGTCTTTCACCGCCAGCCGCACGCCGCCTCGGGCGGCATCGTTGCCCGCGACGAAGAAGTTCGCGACGGGGTTACTTTGCGCACCGAGGACATCGCCACCCGCGACGCGCTGGCCATCGAGAGCATACACGCGCGGTCCGCCACCCGGCCCGCCGCCGAAGATCAATTCGGCTTTGCCATCGCCGTTCACATCGCCGACGGTAACGAACACGCCGTTCCGCAGGTTGGCCGCATCGCTGCCGGGGAAGGCGAAAAAGTCGCCGACGATCCGGCCGGGGTTGGCTTGACTCGCACCGAGATTCTTCCCGTCGAACACTGCCACGCGCGGCCCACCGAGGAAACCCGCACCCACCACGAGGTCCGCGCGACCGTCGCCGTTGACATCGCCCATCGCCACGCGGGCACCGCCGCGGAACGAGGGATCGTCGATGCCGAAGAAGTTATCGCGCCGCACGACAGCATTCGACTCGAACGAATAAATCTGCACGCGACCGCCACCGCCGACATCGGGGCTGACGGCCAGTTCGTCCATACCATCGCCGTCGATGTCGCCGGCCGCTAGGAACACGCCGCCGGCGAAGCCCGCTTCAAACGCATCGAACTCGGTAGGCGCAGGAACGAGTGCGACGGGGGCGATCGCCGGATCGATACCGAGCGCGATGCGAACCCGCGAACCGCCGCCAGGGCCGACGCCGGTGATGGTGTCGTCGAAGCCATCGCCGTTGACGTCGGCAATCACCGTGCGAATCGTCGCCGGTGCGCCGGTTGCGATATTCCCGGTTTGCACGTATTGCGAATTCGCAAGATCGTACAAAGCGGCGGTGCCATCGTTGCGACCGCCGACCGCGAGACGATTGGCCAGATTCGTACTGGAAATCAAGCGTGCCACGCCGATGTCGGTATCGCCCGCCGTCGTGGTGTCGATGGTGCCCGCAACGACGATGCGACCATCGGGGGTGAATGCAATACCGGCCGCACGATCGACGTTCGACGAACCGCGATCGAACGCCACAACAGCGCGGCCATCGGCGTCGAAACTGGCGTCGAGGCTGCCATCGGGTAGGAAGCGGGCCACGGCAAAATCGGTGTCGCCGGGCGTCGATTGATCGACGGTGGCCGCGATGACGATTCGGTTCGTACCGCGTTCGATGACGACGCCTGCCGCACGATCCTGATTCGTGCCACCGAGGTCGAACCCGAGCGCGAGTTGGCCATCGGTGTCGAACGTCGCGTCGAGTTTGCCATCGGAAAGTAAGCGAGCCACGCCGACATCGCGGTCGCCGGTCGTGCCGCTTTCCACGGTGCCAACCACGACAATGCTGCCGTTTGCATCGACGGCCAAAGCGGCGGCTTCATCGATATTTTTCCCGCCGAGGTCGAACGCAATCGACTGCTTCCCGTCGGTATCGAAGCCACTATCGAGCGCGCCGTTTTCGAGCAGCCGGGCGATGGCGTAATCGACATCGCCGGTTGCGGTGATGGCTGCCGAACCGGCTACGATAATGCGGTTGTTCGATAGCAGCACAAGCCCCACCGCCGCGTCGGCGTTGGTCCCGCCGAGGTCGAAACCGACGGTTTGCCGCCCGTCAATATTGAACGCCGCGTCGAGGCTACCTTCGGAATCGAGCCGGACAATACCAAAGTCTGTGTCGCCTGCCGTAGCACGGGCCACGGTGCCGACGAGGACGATGCGGCCATTCGCGTCGAGCGAGATACCCGTCGCCCGGTCGTCGTTCGTACTTCCGGCAAAGTCGAACGCGATGGTCTGTCGCCCGTCGGTGTCGAACGCGGCATCGAGTTCGCCCGTGGCCGTCAGGCGTGCGATGGCGAAGTCGTAATCGCCGGCGGCATCGATTTGCGCGAACCCCGCGACCAGGATGCGGCCATCGTTTTGAACGACCACGCTGGTCGCGCGATCGATGTTGCTACCGCCGAGGTCGAAGCCAATCGCGACGATACCTTTACTGCCGAACGATGTGTCGAGCGTGCCATTCGCGTTGAGCCGGGTGATGGCGAAATCGACATCGGTGGGGCCGTTTTGTGCCGAGCCGACGACGAGGATTTTGCCATCTCGCTGTACCGCCACTGCGTTCGCCGTGTCGGCTTTCGATCCCGCCAAGTCGAACGCGACATCGACGAGGCCACTCGTGCCGAACGGCAAGTCGAGTCCCCCCACCGCCGCCGGCGTCGTGCGATCTTCGAGCATTTCGAGGCGGGTCGTTCGCAGCAATCGGTTCATCGTGAAGCCACTCCCAGCAGGTAACATCACTTTACGGACGAACGTCGAAGAGAGAATTGCGCTAGGAAACGGAATCGTTTTGAAGGGCGGCACAGGCTTCGTGTCGATGCCTAACGTTACCACTTATTCGCAATGGCAGAAATCTGTTGCAACGGCGGAAAAGACTTGCCGTTTATTTTGGTACAACCGTTGCAGACTGTGTAATGCGCATCCATGTTAGTGATACTCCGTCTTCAATTAGTTGCGCCGTATCCCCCAATGCGTCGCTGGCTGTCCGACTCGCAATTCGCGAGCGACAGCCGCATCGCGATCGTCAGGATATCGATCGCGTCGTACCGAATAGCGGTCAACTTCGAGAACGGCCATGCAACAAACTCGGCAACTTCCCACGGCGTGCGGGATCGACCCGCGAATCGTTTCCTTCCAGGCATCGGGCGAGCATGGCCCGAGCGCCATCGCAGACTTTCTGCCTTCGCATAGCGACACCGATTACCTATCCGTGTTGCGCGAACTCGTACGGTGCGACATCGAAAATCAAAGGCAGGTCGGTCGGGTCGTTGCGTTCAAGGACTATCGAGCCGCCTTCCCAGAACTGAAAGCGGAATCGCAAGCGGTGGAAGAGCAAACGAGTGTGGTACCCATTTTCGGAAACAGCACCGACCTCACGATGACCCCCGCACCGCTGCAATCGGCATTCACACGAATCGCAAACGTATCGCACGTTTCGGCGGACGTGGAACTCGATTTGGACGCCTCGCGATTTCCGAATCCCGGCGACTTTTACCACGGCTTCGAGTTGACCCGGCACCTCGGCAAAGGTGCATTCGGCCAAGTCTATTTGGCGAGCGAGCGCAAACTAGCCGGTCGTTCGGTCGTACTGAAGTTGTCGGGGAAAGCGAATGGCGAATCGCAACGCCTCGCGCAGTTGCAGCACACGAATATCGTGCCGATTCACAACGCCTTTTATTGTGCCCCGCACCACGTCGTGCAGATGCCGTATCTGGGCGAGCAAACGCTTTCCGATGTGATCGAGTACGTTCGCACGCAGACCGGTTTCCCGAAAATTGGCGGCGAAGTCTTTCGGACGACGGCCGCACAATTATCGACGATGCGGGCACCGATCTCGGTCCCACCGGATTCGACCGATGTGACTGAGCCGATCGTGAAACCGTCGCCACAAACGACGCCACCCGAAACGAAAGTCTTCGACGAGTCGCACCCGTTCCGGGCGATTTTATCGCGGATGAGTTATCCGGCGGCGGTGATCGAGATTGTTCGCGCCGTCGCCGACGGGCTGGGTCACGCCCACGCACACGGCATTCTGCACCTCGATTTGAAGCCGCAGAACGTGCTGTTCAGCGATGATGGCCAGCCAATGCTGCTCGACTTTAACTTGTCGTACGACCGCAAAAACCAGACCCGCGACAAGATCGGTGGCACGTGGCCGTACATGGCCCCCGAATCGATTCGCGAATACTTGGGGAAGACGGAACAGATCGTCGATGAGCGCACCGACCTCTACGCGCTCGGCGTGATGTTCTTCGAGCTGTTGACATGCCAGCTACCGTTCGCGAAAGTGCGGCACGTACCGGACGATCTGGAAAATGCCATCGCGGAGCGAGAAGCAGGAGTACGACGGCCGAGCGAGATCAACCCCGAAGTGACGCCGGCTTACGATGCGATCGTGCGAAAATTGCTCGACCCAAAGCCCGAGTGCCGCTATCAAACGGCCGCGGAACTGATCGAAGATTTGCGGTGTCAGCAGGCGAGTCAACCTCTGAAACACGCGCCGAACACCTCGCTGCGCGAACGGGTCGTGAAATGGCACATGCGGAACCCGCGCGTGGCATTCCAAACCTGTGCCACGATCACCGGGCTGGCCCTATTCGCGACGATGGTGCTACTTGCGGATGTTTCCCGTGCACGAGACCGTTCAAATGCACAAGTGGAATCGTCGCAGTTTCACAAGTTGCTTGCGACCTCGCAACTCGACTTGGCAGCCCCGAACGATTTCGCAAGTCGCAAACGCGGAACCGACGCGGCCATCCAGTGGATGGCCAGCTACGGCGTGGGCGACCGGAAAGATTGGTATCTATCGGCGAACGTACGCTGCTTACCGGACGAACAGAAGTTGTCGTTGCGGAACGAATTGGGCGAGACGGCGTTGTTACTCGCACATGCCGAGTGGCTGAACGCGATGCGAGACACGGGCGATGAGCGTTCCGCCGCCGAGGTGCTGGCGGTGCGTTGGAATCAACTTGCGGAAGATTGTTATCCGCCGGATGGCATCCCGCAGGCCGTGTGGCAGCAGCGACGCAATCTGGCCGAATGGACGCACGACGCGAATCTGACGAAGAGCATCCCCACGAACGCGACGGATCGAACGGTCACGATCGATCTGTTCCTCGCTGCGGCCACGTCGGTTGCACGCGGGCAGTTGAAAGAAGCCGAGAAGCAACTCGCTGTCGTGATCGAACGCGAACCGGGTCACTTCGCCGCGAATTTCATGCTCGCATGTTGCTACCAAACGTTGGGACAGTACCAACGTGCCCTCGAACGCCATCAGGTGGCGAAGACGCTGTGTACGACCGATCCGCGTCCGAGTTACAATCTCGGTTCGATCTTGTATTGGACGGCACGATATGCGGAAGCGGAGGTCGAGTTCACACGGGCGATCGAGTGCCCCGGCGATTTCCCGTTGGCGTCGTGGCAGCGTGCGGCTGTCCGCCAGAAGTTGGGTAACGCGAAGGGTAGTTTGGCGGACGTGCAACTCTCGCTCGCGCAAGGCGGGCCGAAGATCAGCCTGATGTATTTGCGAGCGCAACTGCACGAGCAACTGGGCGATGCGGTCGCCGCGAAACGGGACCGTCAGGAAGCGGATGCCATCGAGCCGACGTCCGAGGTCGACTTCGTCGCTCGCGGCGTGAACCGAGTGGCAAAAGAGCCGTTGAAAGCACTCGCAGACTTCCAAGCGGCCGCGAAACGGAACCCGTTCTATCTGCCCGCATGGCACAACAAATCGCACGTACTCAGCGAACACCTCCACGAAACCGAACTGGCCCTGGAGGCCATAACGCAAGCGGTCGTCGTCGCGCCGCAACATGCACAATCCGTCGCGGGGCGGGCGGTTCTGCTCGCACGTTTGGAACGACGGAAAGAGGCCCACGAAGCAATCCAGACTGCACTGTTACTCAGTCGCGATCCCGAAATTGAGTATCAGGCATCGAACGTTTACTCGCTCACATCGACCAAGAATCCGGAAGATCGTGCCACGGCGCTCACGTACTTCCGCAACGCCCTTCGCGATGGGTACCGTAACTTTCCTGAAATCGAACGCGACGCCGACAACAAGAATCTTCGCGGCACGGCCGAATACCGCGACACGCTGAATGCTGCCAAAACCCTCGTTCGCTAGTCGGCAAATCGTTTGTCGCCGACTTTCCAGAACGACTCAGTCGTCCAGGTCGGCTTCGTTGAACAGCGTGAAGCCGAGGCCTTGCAGCGTACTTACGGCACTCTCGAAGTCATCGACGTGAATCGCGAGTGCCGTGCTGCCCATCGGCCCGACGCCGATGAGTAGCGGGTAGGCGTAGTGAATGTCGATCTCACCGCTGAGAAGGGCCTTGGTGATCGTCAGCAGTGGCTGGTCGTTGTCTGGCAACTTCACGACGAGCAAATCGCTTTCGGTGAAGGCGAACTTCGCATTCGACAGCACCTCGAACGCACGTTCGTAGTGGTTCGTGACGAGGCGGATGATCGCGCAATCCGAAGTCTCGATGATCGTGACCGAGACGATCTTCACGTCGGTCAACTCGAACCGCTTGACGAGGTCCAGAAGCGCCCCCATACGGTTGGCTAAAAACACGTTAAACTGCCTTACGCTCGGCCAGTCGCGGCCTTCTGCGGTGGCATAGCCAACGTCGTCTTCATCGCCGAAAGTCATGTCGCATCCTCGGTTTCGTTCTCCTCCAAGACTGTAACGCATCCTCGCCGCGAGAGCAACGGTGTTTCACGACCCAAAAAACACTAGGAATTGCAACGAGAGGTGAGCGGTTGACCCTGAGCATTATCGTTTGGCAAAGTAAGATAAAAGGTATGCTCGGTCGTTCGCGAGTATGATCTCAGAGATATCATGGTGCTAACGGATGTATTATCTGACGCCCGCACACTGCCTCGCGCGGAACAGTTGCGATTGATCCAGGAACTAGCCGCCCTCTTGCGGGACGAGGGCCCGCTAATCGAACCGGGGCGAGAGTATCCGGTGTGGTCGCCAGATGCTGCGTACGGAGCCGCCGATATCCTACTCCGGTCGCTCGGCGACAGCGGGAGGCGGCCATGAGTCAGACGCGCGAGCGGTTTCCGTTCGTGGAACGAGATACCGTAATCGTGCCGGTCTGGGCTAGTATGATGAATCAGCCTTGGAGAATACCATGACCGCCACTGCACAGGAACTTTTGACCGCATTCGACGCCCTTCCCGACGCCGAAGGAGAAGCCGTCCTCGCCGAACTGTTGCGCCGTCACCCCGCGGGAGGTGGCGATTTGCCTGATGCGACGTTTGAGGAACTCGCCGACGAACTGTTCCGCTCGTACGATCTCGCGGAGGCCGATGATGCCGCCCCTGCCCGTTGACCAAGGTGAGGTGTGGCTGACCGACCTCGGCATGACGGCCAAGGTGCGGCCGTGCTTGCTGCTGAGCGTCCACCCCGGTCCATCCGACCGGGTGCTCTTCGCGCTGGTGCCCCACACCACGAGTGTGGCCGGAACAGCGTTTGAGGTGGTTATTCCGAAGCCATTTCTCAAGCCAAGAGCGTTCGACCCGCAGGGGTTGGTCGTGCCGCGTCCCCAACTGATCCGACGATTCGGCGTACTTTCTCCGACTGAATTGGCCCTGGTGGAGTTGGGCGTCCGCGTATGGTTGGGGCTGTGACGAGATCCACGCACATTTCGACACGTCACACTTCGCACGTATATTGACCGAAACCCAACCGCCACCGAGAAGTGCTATGCCCCCGACTGCGATGCAAACTGTACCTGTGACCGTTCTCACTGGCTTTCTGGGAGCGGGCAAGACGACGTTGCTCAACCACATTCTGACTGCGAATCACGGTAAGAAGATCGCCGTCATCGAGAACGAGTTCGGCGAAGTCGGCGTCGATCAGGAACTCGTGATCGCGGCCGACGAAGAGATTTTCGAGATGAACAACGGCTGCATTTGCTGCACCGTTCGCGGCGACCTCATCCGCATTCTCGGCAACCTCATGAAGCGTCGCGACAAGTTCGATTACATCCTCATCGAAACCACGGGCTTAGCCGATCCGGGGCCGGTCGCACAAACGTTCTTCGCCGACGACGACATCCGGGCGAGCACGCGGCTCGATGGGATCGTCACCGTCATCGACGCGAAACATGCGAGCCAGCAGATCGGCCGATCCAAAGAAGTGACCGAGCAAATCGCTTTCGCCGACGTGATTTTGTTGAACAAAACCGATCTGGTAACACCCGCCGAACTCGACGAACTCGAACGGCGCATTCGGCGAATGAACGCGGTGGCGAAGGTCTATCGCACGGATCGCGGCATCATCGACATGGACAAGATTCTGAACGTCGGCGGGTTCGATCTGAATCGCGTACTGACATTTGAACCCGACTTTTTGAAGGCGGAAGAACACGAACACAAGCACGAAGAAGCCTGCGCCCCGGACTGCGGGCACGAGCACGAACATACTCAAGCGCACAAGCACGAACATCGCCACGATGAAGACGTGACCTCGGTCGGGTTCGTCGTCCCCGGCGACTTGCACATCAAGAAGTTCAACGCCTGGATTTCGGACTTATTGCAAACGAAGGGGCAGGACATCTACCGCATGAAGGGCATCCTGAGCATTCGCGGCGATGCGAAACGGCACGTCTTTCAGGGCGTCCACATGCAACTCGATGCGGTGCCATCGAAGCCGTGGGCGCAGGGCGAACCCCGCGTGAACAAGCTCGTGTTCATCGGCAAGAACCTCGACCGCAACGCACTCGCGACGGGCTTCCACAACTGCTTGGTGGTATGAGGAAAGCGCCTCAATCTTCGTCGTCTTGCCATTCATCGAGGTAGCGGCGCAGCGCGGGGTACTCGTCGCATTTGCATCGGAGGAACTCTTTCGCGTTCGCCACCAACTCCGATTCGCGTTCGCACGAGATGTCGCCCGTCATCACCCGCGTTCGCAGAAATACGAAGTAAGTATCGAACGTGTCGCAGAGGCAGTAATCGTTGATTTCCTGGAACTTGCCGTCGATGTGCATTTGGTAGACGAGATCGCCGGCGATGCCCATTTTCCCCGGTTTGCCGATCGTTTTCGCGAGAAGGTTCAGCCCGCCGACAACCTTGTAGCCGCCATAGTTGCTCATCCAGTCCATGAGGTCGAGGCTGTTGCCACTGAAGCGGTTGCGACTGAGCAAATAGTCGCGCATCGAGAAGCCGTATCGAAACGCGGCCAGTTCCAGAAGTGGCAAATCGAAGCCGCGACCGTTAAACGTGACGAGTTTCGCGCGAGGATACGATGCGACGCCCTGCCAGAATTTCTGAGCGATTTCGCGCGGGCGATAGTGCGGTGCGTCGAGGCAAGTCATCGCGAGTAGGCTCAGATCCTTCTTCGCGCGAAGCACGCACACCGACACCGGGATATGAAACGTCACCGGCAGAAAGTCCGATCCTTTCCAACTCCGTTCGATCGCTTCAATCTGCGCCCGTTCGATGGATTGAGCCGCAGACAATTGCTCACCCGGATATTTCACCGCCGATAGCAACTCACCATCGGGCACGCTTTCGGTGTCGAAAATCAGAAATGCGGTTTCGGCCACTTGCTCCGTCATCGCGATCGTCGCCATACGAACCTCCTGAATATCCATTCAGGATGGCAGTCGTAGTATCCATTTGTCAACAGGCGTTGCAATGCACGAGAGGCATCGGCAAGCCCGTTCGCCCCAAGAATGCCGATTGCAGCAGAAAGCAGGGTGGGCCGGGTGGGGGGTGCGGCGTATCTTTACTGATGCTGTTGCCCTGCTACCCGCACGAAGAACGATACCCACGCGCATGAACGACACGACGCCCCCCGCACCTGCGCCCACCGGCCCGCCGAAGTCCGCGATGTTTATCGTGTTTCTCGTCGTGTTCATCGACCTTCTCGGCTTCGGGATCGTCCTGCCGATCATGCCGCGACTGGCCGACGAGTACATGCTCGATTACTCGAAGGAACTCCGCGGCGTCATCATCGGCACGCTGTTTTCCTCGTTCTCCGTGATGCAATTCCTGCTGTCGCCGATGTGGGGACGCATGTCGGACCGCATCGGTCGCCGTCCGATTTTGATCCTCGGCTTGCTCGGCTCGATCGTCTTTTACTCGCTGTTCGCGTTCGCGGTTTCGTTGCCGAAAGAGTCATCCGTACTCGCGTTGTGCCTGATGCTCATCTCGCGGATCGGCGCGGGGGCGGCAGGGGCGACAATCGGCACGGCGGCGGCGGTGATCGCCGATTGCACGACGCCGGAGAAGCGGGCGAAGGGCATGGCGTTGATCGGCGCGGCGTTCGGCATCGGCTTCACATTCGGCCCACTCATCGCGTATTTCGGATTGTCGATCTTCCAAAAGCAACCGTGGGGCGTCGGTGCGATTGCCGCATCGCTGTCGGTCGTTGCCACGGTGTTGGCGGTGTTGTTGTTGCCGGAGACGCGGAAGCCATCGGGGCACGTTCAGGAAAAAGAACCGTTCAGCATGAAGCGTTCGCTGAACGTGATCAAATCGCCGACGGTCGGTCCGCTCATCGTCATTTACTTCCTGGCAATCTTCGGTTTTGCAAACTTCGAGGCGACGCTCGCGCAGTTCACGAAGGCGGCATTCAAGATGGACGACGACGGGAACTTCCTCGTGTTCGCGTTCGTCGGTTTCGTGCTGATGGTCGCACAAGGCGGGTTGTATCGTCCGCTCGTTGGCCGCTGGAAAGAAGAACGAATGATGAGCATCGGCGTGGCGCTGATGCTGCTCGGCCTCGGTGCGCTCGGCGTCGTGGCGTACGGCACATCGCACCTGTTCCAGGGGCTGGCCGCCGCCGTCGAGCCGATGTTCTACCTCGCACTCGCCATCGCCGTGACGGGGTTTGCGTTCGTCAACCCGTCGATTTCGTCGCTGATTTCGCAACGGGCCGATCCGAACCGGCAGGGCGAAATCCTCGGCGTCGGCCAGTCGGCATCGTCGCTCGGTCGCATCCTCGGGCCGTTCGTCGGCAGCGTGGCGTTCCAGATGCACGATTCGCACACGTTGCCGTACGTGGTCGCCGGGCTGGCGCTCGTCGGCGTCATCATGCTGCTGCCAGTTGTGTCGCGCAACTCGGGTTCGTGAGCAACCCAGCTATGTACGAACGCATCGCGATCTTGAAGCCGAGCGCACTGGGCGACATCGTCCATGCGTTACCGGTGCTGACAGCCCTACGTCAGCGGTTCCCCGATAGTCACATTTCGTGGGTGGTGAATCGTTCGTTCGCGCCGCTTCTCGAACATCATCCGCACCTCGATCGCGTGGTTTCGTTCGATCGCGGTGCGTTCCGAAACGCAATTGGCGCACTTCGATATAGCCTGCAACTCGCGAACGAACTGCGCGGCTATCACTTCGATTGCGTGCTCGATTTACAGGGGTTATTGCGTACGGGGCTAATGAGCTTGATGACCGGCGCGCCGCGCAAGATCGGCTTCGCGAATGCGCGGGAAGGATCGGCGTTTGCCTACACGCACCGCGTGGCCGTCCCCGATGCGGATCGCATTCACGCGGTGGATCGATATTGGCGAATGGCGGAGTTTGTGGGTGCGGGGGATCGACCGAAGCAGTTCGTGTTGCCGATTAATCCGCAAGAAGCCGATGCCATTGCGAAGCTTCTGGCCGCGTATCCGCGACCGTGGCTCTGCGTGGCGGCCGGGGCGAAGTGGGTGACGAAGCGCTGGCCCCCCGAGTCGTTCGCGACGCTGTTGCAACGGTTCCAAACGCAATATGGTGGCACCGCGATTCTGGTTGGCTCGGCGGATGACATTGCATTGTCAGCCGCGATAACCAACCGGCTCAGCGGTTCAGTGTTGGACCTTACGGGGAAGACATCGCTGCCGCGACTGGCCGCCGTTCTGGCGGCCGCCGATGCGATGCTCGCCAACGATACCGGCCCGTTGCACCTTGCTGCGGCGCTCGGCAAACCGTGCGTGGCCCCTTACACCTGTACCAAAATCGTGCGGCACGGGCCGTACGGTTCGATGGCCGGTGCCATCGAAACGACGGTGCCGTGCGCGGGCAGTTACCTCAAGCTATGCCCGCGCGGTACGATATGCTTCGGCGAACTGACACCCGACCGCCTGTGGCCCGCGCTCGAAGAGGCACTCCGGAAATGAACGCGCAAATGCTCCCGTATCGGCTGATTTTGGCAAGCGGTTCGTGGGGCCGAAAGTGGCTCCTCGAAACGCACGGCTACACCTTCGACGTGCAACCGTCGAACGTCGACGAACCGACCGAAGCCCGCCTCGGCAGTTGCCGGCAATACGTCGGCGAACTCGCGTGGTTGAAGGCGGACAACGTCGCGATGACGGTCGATGAGGGCGTCGTGCTCGCCGCTGACACCGTCGGCTGGCTCGACGGCAAAGTCATCGGCAAGCCCGACGATGAGGCGCACGCGCGGCAGATTCTCCACGGCCTTTCGGGTCGCGTTCACGAACTGTGGACCGGCATCTGCCTCTGGGTTCGCCCGAATAACATGCAATACATGTGGCAAGAACGCAGCCTCGTCCGCATGGTGGAACTCTCCAAAGACGAGATCGACACCTACATCGCGTCGCGAAAATGGGAGGGTTGCTCCGGCGCGTATTCGCTGGAATTCCCGACCGATCCCTATCTGACCGTCATCGAAGGCAGTGCGAGCAACGTCGTCGGTCTGCCGATGGAATCGCTGGCGAACGCGCTGAATCGCCTCGCGGTGCCCAATGCACGAGATTGACAATCACGTGATATATCCCGGTTGGAATCGCGACGATGTTGGCGGCGTTGCCGTCGATTGGTTTCGCCCGGAACCGCTTCGTGCGCGGGTGCTGTTCCTTCGCGATTACGATGAAGCCGTTCCCGATTTACCCTCAATACTCATCGAACGCGGTATTGGCTGCGTGGCCCCGGATGGGGGCGTCACGTGGTGGACGCGGACGGCGGAGACGCTGTTGATCGATGCGATTCTGCCTTGGAGCACAGGCGTTTTCGGCAGGCCCGCGAATGCGATTGTCGGTATCGGTAGCGGCGGGCAGGCGGCGCTACGGCTCGGGTTTCGCTACCCCGAACGCTTTCCCGTCGTCGTCAGCATCGATGGTGCGTGCGATTTCCACGAACTTCACGGCGAGGGTACGCCGCTCGATACGCTGTACCTGCGGCGCGAATCGGCGCGGCAAGATACGCCCGTTCTGCAAGTTCGCCCGCACGATTTCCCGCCGCACATCTGGTTCGCGTGCGATCCGGATTCCCAGTGGTTTCGCGGGAACGATCGACTCCACGAGAAGCTGAACGCAATCGGCGTTCGCCATGAGTTTCACGCGGACCTCGACCGAGAAACCGCGTTGCGCCAGGGTTTGACGTTCGCTACGGCGGCGCTGGAGAAACAATCGCGACGATTGCTCTGAGTCCTATACTAACAACGTTCGCGTACCGCGCCGCGAATGCCCACGCCGCGTGACAGTCACGTGGCGAACCTTCGTCGTGCGGTCATGCGACCCCAATGCTCCCGTTTGCCGTCGATCCGCACGCCCATATCGAGTGGACGACAGTCTACATTGGCCTCGTCGCGATTCCACTTTTAATCTTGCTGAATGCGTACTTCGTGGCCGCCGAGTTCGCGCTCGTAGCCATCCGCAAAACGCGCGTGCAAGAATTGGTGAACCAGGGGCACCATCGGGCGAAAGCGCTCTTGTTCGCCGTCGATAAACTGAACGACAGCGTGGCCACCGCGCAACTCGGCATCACCATTGCGTCGCTCGCGCTCGGCTTCGTCAGCGAACCCGCACTCGCGGCACTCATCGCACCGTTGTTCGCGAATCTCCCAGACGCATGGCAGGGCGCGGCCACGCGAACGATTTCGATTATCCTCACGCTCGCTCTCATCACGTTTTTGCACGTCGTGTTCGGCGAACAGATGCCGAAAATCGCGGCACTGCAATCGTCCGAACGCATCGGCCTGCTGATCGCGAGGCCGCTCAATTTTTGTTCGCGCGCGGCTCGCCCCGTCGTGCGATCGATGAACGGCACGAGCAACTGGTTCCTCCGTCGCCTCGGTTACAAACCCGCTTCCGAAGATGGCGAAATCTACTCGGTCGACGAACTTCGGCTCCTGATCGAAGATACCGAAGAAGCGGGGCTGATGTCTCCCGAACAAGCCGATGTGGTGATGAATGTATTCGCACTGACCGACAAGAAAGTGCGCGATTGCATGGTGCCGTGGGAAAAGGTCGCGTCGCTCGACGTATCGACGCCGCCAGACCAAGTCTTGGCATTCGTGCGGCAAGGCGCGCACACGCGGTTGCCGATTTTCGACGGCACGCCGGACACGATCGTCGGCGTCGTCAACACGAAGGATCTCTTCTATCTGTTCAGCCTCAGCGGCATCGTGACGCTGATCGATGCGGTCTACGAACCGGTATTTCTCGATGCCAATGTGCCGGTATCGTTCGCGCTCAACGTGTTCAAAAAATCGCACCGCCACCTCGCCATTGTGCGAGATGGTCAGAACGCGAATCGCGTCGTGGGTATTCTTACACTCGAAGATGTGCTCGAAGAAATCGTCGGCGAGATCGAGGACGAGCACGATAAACCGGTACCAAAACTGCGTCAAACCGCGATTCAGAAGCTGTTACTCCATCGCAAGGGCGGTCGCGGCCCTGGCCCCGTCGGTTCATGATTCGTCATCGAACCGACGTTTGAGCATGACGGGCATTGAGGCGAAAAAGCTCGTGTCGCCCATCAGGCACGGTCGCTTGTACTGCTCGGCCGCGCCGCCCGTTTGCGATAGCCGGGCACGGTCCCACAACTGCCACGTTCCCGTCGGGATGATCGCCACGCGCAACGGCCCGAGCCGCGCGCTTTCCCGCTTCGCTGCATACTCGATGTTCTGATTGCACAACTCGCGTTCCAACCCGCGCGCGAACTGCGACAGTACCCTGTCATTCGTCGTGTCGGCTTCTTCGAGGAAGATCACGTAGTGCGGTTCGTTCTCGTCCCAGACGGGTGCCACCGTGTATCCGGCGATCGGCTGCGGCACGGACTTCAGCACCGCATCGACGGCCTTCGTCACGTGGTGTTCGCTGAGTTTTTCGCCCGTCATGTTGGCGAAGCGGTGCCCCTTGCCGATGAATTCGACCATCGGCGTGCGGCCGAGGAAGCCGTTGACGCGAACGAGGTCCGAGATGTGGTAGCGGTACAACCCGTAGGCGGTCGTCGGCAGGATGTAGTAGTTCGTGCCTTCCTGAATTTCGTGTGCGCCCAGTACGGTTGGCTGCGGCGAATCGATCTCGGATTCGGGCACGAATTCAAAGTAGTGCGACGCGATGTCGAGCACGCCGGATGGGCTGCCGTTCGCGAACGGGATCGTCATGCGGCCCTCGCTGGCGAGCAATCCGAGGTCGCGAATCGGCGTGTCGCCGTAGTAGTGTGGCAGTTGCCGCAGGTATGGCCCCATGCTGCCGCCGGTCCACGTACCGATCGCCACGCCCTCGCTCGGCCAGACGTCTTTCGGGAATAGCCGGCCGTTCTGCCCCGCCATCGCGATCAGTTCCCTCGCTCGCTCGGGTTGCGGTTTGAGCTTGGGAACCAGCACCGCACGCACTTCGGGAGAAATATCGAGGTCGTCGCGCAGCGTGCCATCGTGCAAGTCTTTCAGCAAATACGCTTTTTCCGAATCGAGTATACGCGCCAGTTGCGTCAGCGTACTCGGGTTCGCGGCCATGAACTGCGAGACGTTCCGGCCGATGCTGAACCGCAGCGCCACGTAGTATTTCGCGAGCGAATCCTTGATCTTCCCGCTAATCGGCGGCACCGCGTACAGTCGGCGAATCAGCCGCATTTGCACCTGCGCCGTGTACCCCGAAAGGTTGCCGCACATGATGCCCGACGGCGTGCGAAACTCGTCGGGGTCGCCGACCATTTGCACGATCGGCCGCATCGCGATTCCGCGCCCCCGATGGTCGCGATACATGCGAACGCCCCACATATTCCAGCCGCGTTTGTAGGCGTTCAGGTAATCTTGCGTAACGGGAATGAGCTTCCGCGACGCCGTCGTGCCGCTGGTTAACGCGAACATGTGGACCCGCGCATCGGCGAGCAATGCCCGCGTATCGCCCGCCTGTACTTTGTCGATGTACGGCGCAACGTACTCGTACGGTGCGATCGGCACTTGGTTCCGATAGTCGTCTAAAGAGCGTATCGACTGGAAACCGTGATCGCTGCCGAAACCAGTGTTCGTCTGTTTGCGAATGATCTGCTGGAGCCGCGCCGCTTGCACTTCCTCAGGCCGTTCGCACATCGCTTCAAATTCGCGCAACCGCCGACGAACGGGATACGTGAGTAGTCGACCGAGGCGAACGAGCAAGTAACGGCGTGTCGACATGAGTCACTTTCGTGTGTGCCCGCGTTGGTGCAGCACCGTTCATTTTTACACGCCAAACATCACGCTGACAGCAGTTCGGCGAAGCGGCGGCGGATGGCGGCGGTCGAGAAGTGCCGGTCGTAGCGGTGGCGACCGTTCAGCAGGTGTTGCTCGCGGCGTTCGCCATCGTTCACGGCGTCCGCTAACGTGCGAGCGAGTGCCTCTGCGTTGGGGTCGGAGTAAAATGCGGCGTCCCCGGCAGTGTCCGGCACGGCCGTCAGTGGCACCGCAACCACCGGCACGCCGAGCGCCATCGCCTCGAGCAATGGCACGCAAAATCCTTCGTGTTCGCTCGTGACGAGTAGCGCATCCGCGCTCAGGTACAGCGCCTTCAACTGCCCCGCCGTCACGCGGCCTGCGAAGATGACGCGGTCGGCAATGCCGAGTTCGTTCGCCCGCAACGCGATCCGTTCGGAGTACGCGGGATAGATATGTTCGCCCGCGAAAATCAGTCGGCTCTGCGGTTCGAACCTCATCGCATATTCTGCGAATGCCTCGACCGCGAGCAGGCCGTTTTTGTTGGGTGCCACCCGGCCAACGCACAGGAATGTCGTCGCCCACGCATCGAGTCCGCCGAGCGATTCGGCATCCGGATGGCTGGCCATCAGGTCATCGGCCTGGTGGAATGGCGCGAGTTCTTGCCACGGCGTGCCGGGCGCGAGATGTGCCAGATCGCGGCCATTATAAGCCGAATCGACCCAGACTCTTACGCCCGCCCGCGCCATCCGCACCGCCTGTTGCACGCCGATTTCCGCACTGCGAACCGCGTCGGCATCGACCCCGCTGAAGAAGCGTTGCGGCGTCACGTTGTGGTATTTCACGACCGCCCGGCCCCGCGCACCTTCCACGACTGACACCGCCATGTCGCACTGCATCGAGTGATGATAAATGAGCCTGTCGTTCGTCCCGCACAGTTCGCTCAGTGGGTAGACTTCCTCGTTGAGTCGCGATTTTTCCGCGAATAGACGCACGGTTTCGCCGCGCGCACGCAGTGCCTTCGCCATGCCGAGCACGTCGTTCCCGACGGCGTCGCCGTCGTTCAGCACTAGCGTGACAATCGCGGTCGCCATCAATTACCCCTTCGGTAGTAGGTCGTATTGCACAAGCACGCGCCGCAACTGGCGGCCCGTGTCGCGCCACGTGAACCGCCTCGCCCGTGCCGCAGCTGCCTCGCCGAGGCTCCGCGCTTCATCGCGGTTCGCGTAGATGCGACGCATCGCGGCGATCATCGCATCGTCGTCTGGGTCCGCCCACTGCCCCGCGTAAATCTCGTTGCTCGCGGCGATCAGCGTGTGCGGAATCACCAGCCCGACGCGGTCGTCGAAGAACGCGGTCAGCCCGCTATACATCGTCGAGATCAGCGGTCGCCCGCACGCCATCGCTTCGAGCAAATGGAAGCCAAACCCTTCTGCGAAAGACGCATTCACGTATGCGGTCAGCGATTGATTCCATTTCACGACATCGCCCGGTGGTAGCGTGGCACGCAAAATATCGATCCGCAAATCGTCGGGGATATCGAACGGCGGGCAGTTCGGCGTGATCTTCACGCGCAGTCGCACATCGCTTTCCGTCGGAAATGCACGGCGAAAATTATCGACGACGCGCCGAATGTTTTTCCGCAAGCCACCCGCGCTCAGCGCCCCCGCCGTGCCGAACGTGCAGTGCGTCGGTTCGTGCGGGGCTGGGTGGAAAAGTAAAGGATCGTAACCGAGCGGCACGATCTCGATCGGTGCGGTTACGCCGGAGTCGCGGAACGCATCGGCCCCCCATTGGCTCGGCACAATCACGACTGCCGCGCCGTTCAGGACGGCGGCGAGATGTGGCGGGATGCGGTCGGCTTCCCACATCGTCAGTGCCGCCGTGCGGCGATCGATGCCGAATCGCTTCAGTAAGAACGGCGGCGCGATTGCGAGTTGCGGATCGTTCGATGTGCGTGGGAAACTGGCGAACGCGGTACCGGGTGGCACCATGTCTGGGAATACGCGCGCCGATGGATGACGATGCATTGTCACTCCGCTCGATTGCAAGCCTTTCAGCACCGCAAACGCGACGTGGTCCCAACCGCTGATCCCCCGGACATCGGCGGCCAACACGAGCGAAGACCGCGACGTTGCACACGGTGCGAGAGTCATCAACTGCCCGACACCATCGATCGGGTACAGCAGCGGTTCGCCAATTTCGCACGTCGCGTGTTGTTTCGCAATCGTCGCCGCCCACTGCACGACTCCCGTTGCCGTGGTGGCGTTCAGATCCACCGCAGCGTTGCGCAATTGCGCCGTGGATAGCAGCGCGGGTAACACGCCACACGTTGCCGAAAGTCCCGCTGGCAGGCTGCAAGTTGCGGGATTTTCGCCGTACTGCGCGAAGCGCAACAACGCGGCTTCGGTCAGTTCCCAATTGGGTGGCAGCACGATTATCGATTCGGATTGTACGTGCGAAAGTGCGCGCTTCACCGCAGCTGACAGTCCACCGTCACCGGGTGGCGTTACGAGCCTGACTCGCGAATCCCAACCGGCGACCGTCGTCAGTTTCTCGTCCGGTTTTGCGTTCGGCCAGGCGACGATCAATTCCCAGTGCGGGTAGATTTGGCGGAACACCGAGAGCATCGCTTGCCGCGCGTAATCGGTTCGCGTCGGATCGACGGGTATCAGCACGGCGATCGGCATCGGGTGCGCGATCGCACGCAATTCGGCTTGAAGTGTAGCGATTTCTTCGGATGTGGCCGCTCGTCGTCGCCACCAGGCGGCACCGGCTTCGGTCGCGCGCTTCACTTCGATTCGCATCGTGCGCGAATCGGAAAGCCCCTTCAACACCCGCGTACCGAACTCGCGGAACTGCCCCTGCCGCAACATCCGCCCGCCGCGCCGCACCACCGGCCAGAAACATTGGTATGTGGACAGTAACCGGCACTTCAACCGCACCGCCCGCACTACGGCTCGCGCTTTGGAAACGCGAACGCACTCACAACGCAACAGCCGAAACGAACCGTCGGCATGATGCAGCCGCAAGCAAATTCCGCGCGCGGATTGCGGCAGTCGCACGATAGCATCTTCGCGGGCGGCTTCGTTCCACTCGAAGCTTTCGAGCTTCGTGAAGCCATCGCCCATGTCGAAAAATAACTCCGCACGTTTTCGCACCGCAAACCGGTCCGCCGATTTCAATCGCAACCGAAAGCGATACCACCCCGCCGGCATTGCCGCATCCGCCGTCCACTCGACGCACGCAGCCGTTGCCGTCCACGCTCGCGGATCGTCCGCAGACCGGCACAACCCCGCGCCGGGAACGAGATCGAACGCCGCAATCGCAGATCGAACCTTAGACACACGCACGCCCCCAGAAGTCGCGGGCATCGTGCGTCAGATGGCGTGCGCGTGTCAAGAGCAGCCAACGAATAAGTGCAACGGATAATTATCCGTTGCACTTATTCCAGCCTCAGCTTTAACGTCTACTTTTCGCCGAGTTCTTTGCGGACGCGGGCGAGTGCGGGTTGGACTTCTTCGAAGCCTTGTTCGAGTGCCCGCACGAAGAAGTCGCGGGCACGGGCGAAATCTTTCGGGACGCCGCGACCGTGTTCGTAGCATTCGCCGAGTTGCGCCAGACAAACGGGGTCTTCCTGATCGGCCCCCATCGCGTACCACTTGGCCGCCTCAGTGGCGTCCTTCTCGACGCCCGCGCCATCTTCGTAACATTGGCCGAGCAAACCCATCGCTTGGGGTAGGCCATCGTTCGCCGCCAGTCGAAAGTATTCCGCGGCTTGCGGCAGATCGGCGGGCACGCCGAGACCTTCCGAGTAACAGACGCCGACTTGCAACTTGCCTTCGGGATGGCCCGTATCCGCCGCCCGCAGGTACAACTTGAACGCTTCGGTTTCGTCTTCCGGAAGTCCTTCGCGGCCTTCCGTGTACAGTTCCGCCATCGTAATCATCGCCACCGGATCGTTGCGGTCGGCGCACTTCCGCACCTCATCGACCGACTTCCAATCGGCCTTGGTCGGGCGGCGAATCACTTCGCGATAATCGTCGATACAGCTTTCGAGCGAATCGGCTAACTCGTCGATTTCCTGCAATACCGGCTCGTTCTCTTCCCCTTCGAGCACGTAGAAGAATTCGATCGCAAACCGAAGCGTGCGACCGAGTTGCGTTCCCCACGCGATCGGCGGCAGCGCGATCGGGCGCATCTGCACATCCTGCCCGGATCGCGACAAATCGCGAACCCACCATGCTAGGAATTCCACCGCCACCCAACCGGAATGATTCTGGAAGAAAGTCACGTCTGCCGTTACTAACCGCTCGTTGGGGCGACCGCCTTCCGTTCGGCGTAGTGCGGCATGGGGCAAGTCTGCATACGGGCCGGGCAGGCCGAGTTCTTCCACGGAGATGCCGTAAACGCCCTGAATGCGGAAGTCGATTTCCTTCACGCCGGGTAGGCGATCGAGTTGTTCAGAAAAGCGTTGGATGGGATTGGTAAAGTCGCTCATGTGGCCCCCAATTCGGATGGGCGTTTGGAAAAAAGCCCACCCGCGAACGGATGGGCTTGCGCAGTCTTGTTGTACGAGTTCGGCGGTCAGTTGTGCTCGGGATCGCCATCGGTAAACTGCTCGAGCCGCCCCATTCGTGCGGGCTGGCGGAGTTTCAGCAGGCCCCGCGCTTCGATCTGGCGAATGCGTTCGCGAGTGATTCCGTACTGCCGTGCGACTTCATCGAGCGTCTTCGGCGTGCCATCTTTCAGGCCGAAACGCAGTTCGATCACTTCGCGTTCGCGCGGTGCCAGCGACCGCAATACTTCGTAAATCCGGTCGCGCAGCAACCGGGCATCGACGTGTTCGCCGGGGTTCGGCACGTGATGATCGGAGAGGAAGTCTTCGATCGATCGTTCGCCATCGCCGCCAATCGGGTCTTGCAAACTCATCGGCTGGCGACCGACCGCACGCAGCGACCGCGTGTCTTCTTCCGTAACCCCTAGCGCTGCCGAGAGTTCCTCGTTCGTCGGCTCGCGGCCGGTTAGCGAAGTCATCTCGCTACGCTTGCGTTCCATCTTGGCCAACAGGCCGATCTGATGGCACGGCACCCGCACCGTACGCGCATTGTCCGCGAGTGCCCGTTGCACGCCTTGGCGAATCCACCACGTCGCATACGTACCGAACTTGAAACCGCGGCGGTGTTCGTATTTATCGACGGCCCGCATGAGGCCGCGATTGCCTTCCTGAATCAGGTCGGCAAACGGTAAACCGCGGTTGCGATAGTTTTTGGCAATACTGACGACGAGCCGCAAGTTCGCCTCGGCGAGTTGCCGACGCACTTTCTGATATGCGGCACGGCGCTTCCGCAAGATGCGAATCGTAGCTGCGAGTTCGTCGGCAGTCAGGTGAATCTTGTCTTGTGCTTCGAGCAAGCTCTGCTTGCGTGCCATGCGTTCGTCGCCGACCGAGTCGCGGAACGCCTTCACGAGATGGCTCATCTCGTCGGCCATGTCGGTGATTTCATCGACCCAGCGCTCCAGAAGTTCCGTCCGTGGCGAGAGTTCCGCCATCAGGCGATTGAGCTTCGTGAGGCGATGAAACCGCCCGCGTTGCCAGGTGGTGTTGAGCGTTGCCCCGTTGCGCAACGCCGTCGAGAAGCTATCGGCTTCTTCGTAAAGCAGCTTGCGGATCAGGGGCAAGTTGTGCGGCATTCGCGAGAGAATCTGCGCCCGGCTGAGGCGCATTTCTTCGGTGGAATAGACGTCGATAATCGGGTCGATCGGCGTGTGCCCCGCATGAACCCGTTCGAGCGTATATGCCGACCGAGCCACGATGTGCGCACAATACATCGCCGCGTTGCGGAAGCGGCGACGGGCGCGCTCCAGCCGTTCGGCCATGATAATTTCATCCGCCCGATTCAGTAGGCGTATGGCACCCATTTGCCGTAAATACAGCCCGAGCGCATCGTCCGAACCGGTCGAAGCCTCATCGGCGACAACGGGTTCATCTGATGGCGAAGCCTCGGCGGTAGCCGTTTCGCGGCTTTCGCCATCATCGGGGTCCAAATCGGTATCGTCCTCGTCTTCGAGGAGATCCACATCTGGGTCGACATCCTGGGTATGTTCGTCTGCGTGGATCATCCGGTCATCTTTTCTTTGGATGGTAGACGAGCCTCACTCATGCACGAACCGCAAACTGCGGTCCGTGGGTAACCCCACGCAGAGATCGAGTCTCTCCGACGTAGTATTCGGTTAGCTGAGCGAAGCAGTATCGACCGTGCGGTTCCGGGCGCAGTAGTCGAAACACGATATTATACGGCCCACGAACCCTCGGACGTGCCAATATCCATCTAGACGGATTATGCAGGCGTCAGGTTCGGTTCGACCGGATCACTTTCTATTGCTTATCCATTATACCGCTCAGTTTGACGCGGTGCCGACGGAATTTCCCGAAGAGACCGAATCGGCTTCGCTCGCAACCGGTATGCGCGGCCCCGTTTACAGCATCCGTACGGTCGATCTTATCGGTCGAGTCGCGTGTCACGTCTTCGCGGCGATCAATCCGGCGAGGTACGTCACGGTGTCGCCGGTGGCTTTGGCGTTCGCGGCGAGTCCAGCGTAGTCGCCGACTTGCCTGGAAAGCTCCATTACGCTCGGGCAGGTCAGGGCGCGATCGTCGGTCAGTTGGGCGAAGTGCAACTTCGCGGCGGCCAAGGCTTCGGGCATTCGGTTGAGACGGATGAGTAAATTGACGGTAACTTCTGCGGGGAATGTGTTTCCTTCTTCGAGTTCGCGGGCGATCTTGCCGTGAAAATGCGCCAGTCCCGCTTCGACATTGCGGCCCGTGACGACGTCCAAATAGACGAGGTAATCGGCGTAAGTACTTTCAAAAGGGCAGTCTGCGTCGCCGCGGAATTGTGGCGACAGCCTGCGCCCGTACTCGCACAGTTCGCGTGCCAATTCGAGTTCCGGCACAGCAGGCAGTTGCACGCCCATCTGCACGACCGACGAAAGGTGCGATACATCCACGTGATACGTGTCTTCGGTGAACAAATCGGGATTGGCTTCGATCAGCGCAAAGATCGTCGTACCTGCTGCGACTGTCCGCCCCCGGCTCACGACATCGCTGTGGAGCCGTTCGGTGAGTTGCTCGTGGAGCGTGCGTACGAGCTTGGCGTAGCAGTAGTTGCGCAGTTCGAGTTGACTCGATAAATCGGTACCGCTGACCGTCGTGATCGTCGAACAGATGCCTTGGCGGTCGAGGATGAGGTCGAAACCTTTTTGCGGTAACACCTGCTGGTGCCAGGCGATATCGACGAGCGGGTAGGTGTCTTCGCCCTCTTCGGGGACGTAAGCCGCGAGAGCGTCCTTGATCGGCCCCGGCTCGCCGATGAGCCGATAGAAGCCCCAAGCTCGCGGTATGTCCCGCTTCTGCAAGTAGATATGGCCGACGTGCCGAGCCGCATCGCGGATGGCGTTCTCGTAGGATTCGTGCGTGTTCGCGGGCAGCTCGGACGATGGCCCCATCGGGAACGGCGTCACGCCGAGTTCCACCCGCTTTCGCATCAACATCGCATAAAACAGGTTGTGAAAATCACCTTTCGCGCGAAGCCCGTCGATTAACCGATCCACGGCCGCAATTGCCCCGCGACTTTCGAGGATCGCAGGAAGGTCCGTAAACGGGTCCGAAGCGGCAGATTCGACGTTCATGCGAAGCGTTCCCGAGCGAGTGATTGAGTAAAGGGTGCGTCATCCATCAAAAAATCTCATGTAATTGTACGACACTTCACGATAATCTCACGTGTCACTTTGTAACTTGGCGACTGAAAACGAATGTTCCGCTTGCGACCGATTTCTGGCTCGGGTTGCCTGAGTTACCGGAACCCGCTATCGTGCCGAGAGGATTGATTGTTCTCGCGCAGGAGGCCGAATATGGGCCGTAGCCGTTTACTACTCTGTGCTCTCGCGGTAATTTCGATCGGTTGCAACCGCTCCGGCATCCGTCGCGAATCGCTACCCGTCAAACCAAAAGTCGCGGCACCGGCGATGCCATCCCCCATCGCGAAAGCGAACCCGATCTCTGCGCCGGGAGTGCCAATGCCGATTGCGCGCGACCTACCAGACACCACCGATTACAAAGCCGTGCCGCCGCGATTACCCGAACAACAAGTCGTGATCCCCGTCGAGGCGCGTGCGACGTTACCCGATGCGGCGGAGGAAGATCGAAAGACACTTCGCGAACGATTAGCCGAGCGACGCGACGAAAAGAAAGAGAAAGAACAACCGAAACTGCCTAGCCCGTTCGCACCGAAAGCGGCTCCACCCGCCGTCGTGCCGATGCCGAATGCACCGGCCGCAACGGGTGAAGTCAGCGAGTTGCGGAAACTGTTTACCGTGGCCGCGAAGCGGTACGATGACCTCGTCGATTTCGAGGCACAACTCGTTCGCAGTGAAGTGGTTAACGGCAAACAGATGCCATCGGAAGAAGTGATATTCCAGTTTCGCAAAACGCCGTTCAGCATCTACATGAAGAACACCGGCGAAACCGGACGCGGACGCGAAGTTTTATTCGTACAAGGCAAATTCGACGACAAGATGCACGTCGTCACCGGCGAAGGCGACAACCGACTGATGGGTGCGGGGTTCAAAACTTCTTTGCGGCCGGACAGCCCATTAGCTGCGGGGAAGAGCCGCCACAAGATCACCGACGGCGGCCCCGGCTCGTTGCTATTGCGGTTCGAGACCGCGTTGAAACTGCAAGAAAGCGGCAAGCGACCCGGCGCGATCAAGCGGGTCGGACTGGTGAAGCGGAAGGAATTCGCGACGCCGCTCGATGCCGTCGAGATCGCCATTGCACCGGGCGACGATGCGCAGTTGCCCAAAGGCGGAAAACAGACGATCTATTTCGATGCCAAGCCGAATTCGCCGAGTGCGAACTTCCCCGTCATGGTTATTACCCACGAACCCGACGGCCGCGAAGTCGAGTACTATTGCTTCACGAACATTCGCTCGCCCGCCAATCTCACCGATGCGGACTTCCACCCAGATCGCCTCGGGAAGAAGAAGTGATCGGTGGGCCTGCCAATTCCGGTAACCGCAGGTCTTTGTTCGGCTAAAAACGTCTATTTCTACTGTATCGTCAGCGTTTTTGCTCGTTCTTCAATGGTGGCGGCAGGTTACACTCGCGATAGCGGTAGTAGCGTGCCGATTCGATTCGCTG
>JAYWCL010000236.1:0-33338 GCA_043780595.1 Limnoglobus sp. | reverse complement strand
CCTGGGGCTAATCGCTGCAATCCCTCCGGGATAAAGACAATGCTCGAGCCGCCGAAGGAATTTCCGTGGAAATCGACTGCATCGCCGCAACAGAAACGGTAACATTCATTTCGCGGAAATTCGGTGAAAAGCCCAACTTCACATCACCTGGGCCTAACCCTCGTAGGCCGTGCAACTGTTGCAACATTAGACTTAAACGCGCCGCGCCGTTTGCGGATTCGCGAAGCGGAATCGATGTTCCATCTGTTTCCGCCCGCTGGCAGCGAGTAATTGCGCCCGTCACGAATTGACATGTAGCCCGCGTCTTATCCCGCTGCCGTGCGTTCTTCGTCGTCTTTTTTCCACTTTTGTAGGTTGCGGTACAGCGTGCGTTCGCCGACGTTGAGCATCTTTGCGGCAACTTCGCGATTCCCCTCAGCGATGGCGAGGGCTTTCTCGGTGTAGTAGCGTTCGACGTCGGCGAGCGAGCGACCGACGAGGCCATCGGCACCGTCGATCGTGTGATACGTATTACTGGGTGGCGCGTGCGGTTCGTTCGGCAACAGCCCGCTATCTTCGGGCAAATCGTCCGGCCCGAGGACGCCATCGAGGTCCAGAAGCACCATGCTTTCGAGCATATTTCGCAACTCGCGCACGTTTCCCGGCCACGCATACCCCGCGAACGCCCGGCGTACCGGCTCGGTGATGCCGGTGACCTTTTTGCCGTGCTTCGCGATCAGTTCCTTGAGGAAGTGATTGGAAAGCAGCGGCACGTCGTCGCGGCGTTCGCGTAGCGCGGGCAAGCGGATGACGCCGACTTTTAAGCGGTGGAGTAAATCGACGCGGAACTTCGACTCCTTGACGGCGACATCGAGATCGCGGTTCGTGGCGGCAATCACGCGGACATCGACCTTGATCGGCGCGTTCGCCCCGATGCGGACGATCTCGCCGTTCTCTAAAACTCGCAGCAGTTTCGATTGCAGCGACAGTGGCATGTCACCGATTTCATCGAGGAACAGCGTGCCGCCGTTGGCGTACTCGAACCGCCCCTTCCGCTCGCCTTTCGCATCGGTGAACGCACCGCTGACGTGGCCGAACATCTCGTCGTCGAGCAGGTTCTCGTTGAGTGCGGCGCAGTTCATCGCAACGAACGGCTTGTTCTTGCGGGGGCTGTTCGTGTGCAACGCTTTCGCGGCGAGTTCTTTGCCCGTGCCGTTCTCGCCGAGGATGAGCACCGATGCCGTCGTCGGGGCGAATGCCTTGAGTTTCCGAAGCACATCCTGCATCTTCGGCCCGTTGCCGACGACGCCTTCAAAGCCAAATTTCTCGTCGAGTTGCTGGCGAAGTTCGCGGTTCGACTGCGTGAGCTTCACCCGTTCGGCGGCCTTGTCGACGATGGCGCGGATCTCGGCCATGTCGATCGGCTTCAACAAATAATGGGCGGCTCCGAGCTTCATCGCCTCGACGGCGGTCTTCACGTCGCCCTGTCCGGTAATCACGTACACCTCGGCATCGGGCAGCTTTTCGCGGACCTGCTTCACGATCGCGAGGCCGTCGATGTCCGCCATCTTCAGATCGGTGAGAACGACGTCGTAATCGCCATCGTCGATTTTGTGCGAACCGGCCTTCCCTGTGTTGACGACTGTGACCGCGTGGCCCTTCCGCTCCAGGCTCTCGGAAATCGCCTGCGCCAAGTTCTTGTCGTCGTCGATGACGAGAATATCGAGGACATCGCTCATGTGAAATCCCGGTCGCAAACGGTTCGTGAAGAGCGCATTGTATGATGTAAACGCAGGTGTCAGCCCCCGCGCTCCGCTCCGAAGACTACGCATCGCGGCTAAACTTTTCCAACACGATGGGTTCACACGAGCGTGCCGATGGCGTATCCTCGCTGACACGACTTCTCCTTGTACCCTCATGGGACGCGAACATGGCTGTCTCTCGTATGGCACGACCTTTCTTCCTGGCTGCGACGGTCGCGGTGGTCATTTCGGTGGCACTCGTTGCGCAATCGGCGAAGCCGAGCGGGGCGAAGATGGCCGAGGCCGCGAATGCGTTTCTCGGTACGCTGCCGCCGGAACTCCGCAAGAAAGCGAGCTTCGATTTTGACGATCCGCACCGTGAGGCGTGGTACTTTACGCCGCAACAGGACAAGCAAAAGAACTTCACCCGCAAGGGCGTTCGCATCGAGGAAATGAACTCCGAACAGAAATCCGCCGCCATCGCGATTTTGAAAACGGGACTGAGCACGAAAGGTTTCGAGCAAGCGACGACGATCATGAGCCTCGAAGGTATCCTTCGCGATTTTGAAGGCCCAACCGGTGCGATGACGCGGAACCCGAACTGGTACTTCGTGAGTATCTTCGGCGAACCGTCGAACACCGGCAAATGGGGCTGGCGGCTCGAAGGGCACCACATGTCGATCAATATGACGCTCGAAAAAGGCGAAGTCGTCTCGGCATCGCCGGTGTTGTTCGGCTCGAACCCCGCCGAAGTGAAATCGGGCGATAAGAAGGGCCTGCGGACGTTACCGGAGATCGAAGACCTCGCGAAAGAGTTGATTCTCTCGTTGAACGACACGCAGGTGAAAACCGCGAAGCAGGCGAAACAGTTGCCGGAAATCAAGGAAGGCCAAGCCGATGCGGCCGTTGGCGAGATGGTCGGCATTCCCTCGAAGTCGTTGACGGCCGAACAGCAAGCGACGCTATGGAAATTGGTCGAAGCGTACGCGAATCGCCTGCCCGGCGACGTCGCAGCCGACGAACTCAAACGGGTCAAAGACGCGGGCGTCGGCAATGTGTATTTCGCGTTCGCCGGGGATACCGCACCGGGCAAAGGCTACACGTATCGCGTCCACGGCCCGAGCTTCGTGGTGGAATTTTTGAACGTGCAAGCCGACGGTCAGAAGAACCCCGCGAACCACATTCACAGTTCGTGGCGACGTCTGCCGAAGGACTTCGTGAAGTAACGCTCGGCCACGAAAACCCCGTGGCGATGTTTCGCAACGGGTCGCGACTGTTGCGATCCGTTGACACTATTGCCGTCAAATTCGCAATCGCCCGCAAATTTTCTGCATCTTTCGCAATTTGCCCTTTCGCTACGATCGAGCCCGTTCTAAGCTGCATGAAACGACGACCTCGACCGGTATTTGCGGTCGGGGTTGGGGCCAAGCTCTGTGGTTTTACTCGTGGTGCCAACGCCGCGTATCCAACCGCGAAAAGGCAAACCCGCCGCAAGACGGGGGCGCAAAGCGATGGGCCTGCGGTCGGTGCCCCCCACCGATGACCGTAGGTCGCCAAGCTACCGAACGGATGAACAGGCGAAGTGCCCGTCCATCCTCGGATCGAAGTCGATCCGCTCACCACGGGGCCGTTCGGAACGGTTACCCAGAGCTTGACCCAGTTTTTAGCATCGCTCACAACGAGCCACTCTGAACGAATTACGACGGTTTACTTCGATGAATCGTTGTCAGTTATCAGTGGCTCGTTGTTAGAAAATACGATACTATCAACGAACAACTCTTAACTAATCACTACTGTTCACTTCGATGAATCGTTGTCAGGAAGCAGATTCGCTATCTGGACGGGAACAACCCGAACGGTTACGATAAAGTTAGTCGAATTTTACTCGTTTGGAGATGTACCATGTCTCTCAGTCCCAGTTCTTTTCAGTACGACCAACTGAACGTCGAAGAACGCATTTCACTGGTAACAGCAATCTGGGACAGCATTGCGGAAGAGCCGTATCAACCACTTCTCACCGAGGATCATCGACTCGAATTACAGCGACGGCTGGCAGACCACGCAGCAAATCCCGACGACACGATACCGTGGGAAGTTGTAAAGGCAGAAGCATTGGCCCGGTTTCCACAATGAGACATGAAATCCGCTTTGTTCGTACCGCAAGAAACGAATTCGATCGGGCCTCCAGTTGGTACGACAAACAGCGTTCTGGACTCGGAAATTCGTTCATTTCAGCGATCGGTGAAATTCTGGATCGCGTCTCTCTGCACACAGATTTTTATCCGCAGGTATTTTTGGATGTTCGAGAAGCAGCTGTTTCGAGATTTCCATACTGCATTTATTATCGCGTTGACGGCCTCGGTGTCTTGGTCATTTCGGTCTTTCACACATCGCGAAATCCATCGGTTTGGCAGCGTCGCGTCTGATCCGTTCTTCAAATCTTTTTACTCTCTCCCAGACTCTACCGCTTGTCGGGGCTAGGCGGCCTCCTACCATATTTTTGCAACCGTCCGCACCGGACTGGCGAGAACAGGCACCTATGACGCAGCCCGCAATCCAGGTCCAAAACTTGTGTAAAGACTACGGCGCGATCAAAGCCGTGGACCTCATCAACTTCGAGGTCGCCCCCGGCGAACTCGTCGGCTTCCTCGGCAACAACGGGGCCGGCAAGTCGACGACCATGCGCATTCTCACGACGTACATCCCAGCCAGTTCTGGCTATGCTCGCGTCGGCGGGTTCGATGTCATGTACCAATCGGCCGAAGTCCGCAAACGGCTCGGCTACCTGCCCGAGAGCGTGCCGTTGTATCCGGAAATGCGCGTCGAAGAGTATCTGACGTACCGTGCGAAACTCAAAGGTGTCGAGCGCGCGGGCCGCACGAAGCGGATCGATTATTGCCTCGAACGGTCGCGTATCAAGGAAGTCCGCCGTCGCCTACTCGGGACGCTATCGAAAGGCTATCGCCAACGCGTCGGGCTGGCCGACACGCTGCTTTCCGATCCGCCGGTCTTGATCCTCGACGAACCGCTATCGGGCCTCGACCCCGTTCAGCAGGAAGAAACGCTCTCGGCGATTCGCGAACTCGGCGGCCAACACACGGTGCTGTTCAGCAGTCACCACCTGCCCGATGTCGAGAAGGTTTGCGACCGCGTGATTATCATCAATCGCGGCCGCATCAAGTTCGACGGACGGCTTTCGGACATTCGCTCGAGCGTGCCATCGGTGCTCATCGAAGCGCGCGGCACGGTCGAACAAATCGAGCCACACCTGCGTGCCGTCTCCGGAGTGCTCGATATGAAATCGATCCCCACCGATGCCGAATATGCAGCATTCGAGGTGAAGGCCGAGGCAGGCCACGACATTCGCGAAACGCTCGCGAAGCGGTTGCACGATCGGGGCCACCCGATTCGTCGGCTCGAACTGCAACGCGAAAAGCTCGAAGACATTTACATGCGGATCTCCGTTCGCGGCGAATAAACTGGCCTTCCCACGACCGCAATTGAGTAATCTCCATGACGACTGCGACGGATACGACGAAACCGATGGAACAGGCCCCGTCCGATATGCGGACGGAGGAACCGACCTTCGCGCGAATCATCGGCCTGTTCGGCGGCGGGTTAATGACTCTCGGCGTCATCGCGGTGATTGCGAACCACTCGGGACCACGGCTCGTATCGAGCGGGCTAGGCTATCTGTTTGCCGCCATCGGCCTAATGGCGATGCTGTTTCACTCGCTGCGCGATGGCGATCTCGAATCGCGCCGGGCGTACATGCTCTTCGCAATCATACTTTTGTTCAAGGCCGTGGTTTACGCGATCGTTCCCGGTCCGCAGTTCGGCGATGCCCCGATAAAAGAAATGGGCTACCACTTCTTGCCGTGGACGCCGCTATACGGTTTCATCGCGCTGCTGTTCCTCGTCACGTCGCTTCGCCATGAAACCGTCGATTCTTACCGCAGCATTGGCCTGACGGTGCTGCTCGCGCTCGGTGCCAGTTTGTGTTTAATCAGCGTCGCGCTCGGCATCTTCAAACCGAACACGCTCGTCGGGCCGGGGATATTGATCGCACTACTCGGGTTAGGCTACTTGGTCGCGTTTTTGTCGAAGGTCGATAGCGACGATGGCCCTGGCTATACCGTGGCCACAATGCTCGGCGTGCTCGGCGGGGCGACGCTGACGTATGCCATCGGGAAAGCCGTATTCCCGACGGTGCTGTCCGAAGGGCCAGCTGCGTTGAAGAACGCATTCCAGCAGTACGACAATTGGAAAGTCGCCGCACGTGGCATTCTCGTCCTGGTGTGCCTCGGGTTCGCCGCGTGGGCAGCCCGTGCGAAAACGATGGCGGGTTGGTTGCGTGCGGGGCTGGCCATTGTCGGCCTCGGCTTCGCAATCACCTTCATTCTCGGTTCGCTCGCCGCCCCGATCAGCACGACGCCGGAGCCGTTCCTCGTTCCCTACGGCTTGCTCCTCGGCGGCATCGGCTTCCTGTACCTCGTCGTCTCGGTGGGGATCACGTCCGATAGCCCGCTGGTCACGCTGATTCGCCGCGAAATCTCATCGTACTTTTACTCGCCGATCGCCTACGTCGTGCTGTTCAGCATGGCCACGGTGTCGGGCGTCGGATACGCCTTCTTCTTGAGTAGCTTGTTCGCGCAACCATCGACCTTGGAGCCGATGTTACGTAACTATTGGGGTGCGACGCTCGGTGCCGCATTCGGCGTGCTGTTTCTCGTACCGGCACTGACCATGCGAACGCTCAGCGAAGAGAAGCGGAGCGGCACGATGGAAGTGCTACTGACCGCACCGATCTCCGAAACGGCCATCGTCCTGAGCAAGTTCATCGCGGCACTCACCATTTACATGATCTCGTGGTTGCCGCTCGGGTTGTACCTGATCGCGTTACGGATCGAGGGTGGGCAGCCGTTCGATTACCGGCCGATCATCAGCTACTACCTCGCGCTCGCGGCATGTGGGGCGTCGTTCCTCGCGATGGGGATCTTCTTTTCGAGCTTGACGAAGAACCAGATCATCGCGGCGATCCTGACCTTCGCGGGCATCTTCGTGATGCTGCTGACGATCGTGCTCAAAGACTTTGAAGGCGTCGGCATCGGCTTCCGGAACGTCCTCGCCAAGATCGACTTCCTGAGCCTATGGCAAAGCGCACTCGGTGGCCAACTGCCACTCTCGACCGTGCTGGTGCAATTGTCGTTGGCGGTGTTTTGGCTGTTCCTGACGGTGAAGATTCTCGAAGCCCGCAAGTGGGGCTAAGAGAGTTTCCTGCGCAAACAGGCGCTGGGTCGTAGTGAATGATGTGATGTTCTTCGATAATATTGGCCTCCCCCTCGCTTGCGCGTCGGGCTAACGGGGCATCGCTGGCTCAAGGATTTTCTCTCATGCCGACGCAGACCGATTCGTTTACTTCGCTGGTGGCCGAACGCCGACCGACGTTCGCAGGGCTGTTGCTCCTGATTGCGGCGCTGTTGGTCGTTCCGGCGGGGTATTATGCCAGAAAGGCGATCAAATCTTCGCCGAAGGCCGCGAAGGTGGAAGCGGTCGATCCGAGCCAGCCCGATGCCAAACTACCCGATTTGGATCCCGTCGATCCGAATCGGATCGATCACGTTTTGATTGCCACCGCGAGCGCCCTCGGGGCACTTTCGGCAGCGGGCGTGGGGTTGTGGTTCTTGTTCTCGCAACCGTCGGCAAACGAGGAGCGGAATGCGCGGATGGCGATCCTCGTTGCGGGGACGACGATCGGCACCGTGGCGATGCTCCTCGGCTTCGCGCTGTTCGCATCGTGGTTCGGCAGCATGACCGACTGGATCGAAAAGGGCGACGCGAAACAAGCGAAGTGGGTGCTCGCACCGGTATTGATTTTCCTCATCGGTGCGGGCCTGGTGTTCGCTGCCGTGCAACCCGCACGCAGCGAGGAACGCAACGACCCGGTCTTGCGGAAGTTCTCGTACGGCACCAACCTCATTCTCACGTGCTTGTTACTCGTGTTCGCGCTGCTGGTGGGGAACTTATTCCTCTCGATTCGCCTGCCGAACAAGCTCGATACGACCGAATCGGGTTTCTACTCGCTCAGCGATGAGACGAAGAAATACATCGCGAGCCTCGATCAACCCGTGAAAGCGTACACGCTGCTCAGCGATGATATGAGCACCGCGCGGAACCCCATCCCTTCCGACACGCGCCGCCTGCTTGCGGCGTGCCAGGAAGTCAACCCGACGAAATTTCAGGTGAAGCCGCTCAACCCGGTTCTGAACAAGGATGAACTCTCAGCGTTGAAGGCGAAATATCCGCAGTTCGACCTCGACGACGTTGGTATTCTCATCACCGTCGGCGAAGACGAAAAACGCTCTTCGTACATTCGTTATGAAGAACTTTTCACTCCGGCTGATGGCCGAACGGAGCGGCAAACGACGTTCCAGGGTGAAAGCAAGCTGATACGCGAAATGTTATTCCTGACCGATAACAAAACGAAGCCCGTCGTGTACTTCACTCAAGGCAGCGGCGAACTCGAACTATCGCCTGCGCCGCAGGGGAACAACCGACTGACCGCCGCGCCGCGGCCCGCGACCGAACTGAAGGCGTTGCTCGAAAAGAACTACGTCGAAGTGAAGACGTGGACGCCCGACCTCAAAGATGCCAAAATCCCCGACGATGCCACGGCGGTTATCATCGCCGACCCGAAATCGACGATCTCGCCCGAAGGTGTTGCGAGCATTCGCAAGTACATGACCGAACCCCGCGCCGACGGTAAAAAGGGCAAGCTGATCGTCCTCACCAGCCCGTACGCCAACGCGACCGGTAAGGGTGTCGCCGATACGGGCCTCGAAGGATTGCTCGCGGAATTCCAAGTGAAACTCGGCAAAGCGTTCTTGTTTTCACGACCTTCATCTGGACTGAGTTACGCAGATGTGGAAGCGGGGCCGAACGCTCAACTCGTTCAGACAAACAACCCGCTCGCGATGCTATATCAAATCGTAGTTAAGCCATTGTTTTTGACCGAATGCCGCGAGGTCGAACCGATCGACGCGCAGGATGCACCACCAGGGCCGTTCAAGGCCGACTGGTTATTCGCCACGTATCCGTCGAACCGCGTCACATGGACCGACCCCGACTCGGCCACGAACCCCGCGCAAACGCTTTCTCTTATGTCGCAACCTGGCAATGAGGATCTCATCCAAAAAATGAGGGTAACGGGGCGAGTAAGTCGGTCCTTGGCCGTGATTGTCAGCGAAGGGGCGACACCGCGGATGGTTGTCATCGGTTGCGGGGCGAGTTTCGGCGATGCCAGCGCCCGACGTCAGCGCGGCGTCGAGCCGCCGACCGAACTCGTGGCCGTCGCACTGAACTGGTTGCGCGACCGGCCGACGGTGAATATCGCGAACAAGACGTACGGCAAATACACCATGTCCAAAACCGCCGATGGCTTTCGGCTTTTCTGGCTACCGTTCGGGTTGATCCTCGTCGCCGTCGTCGGTCTCGGCGCGAGCGTGTGGGTGATTCGGCGTAAATAATTCGGCGTTAATAATAAGGGCAACGCGATGAACTTCCGACTGACTTGGATCCTCTTCGGCGTGCTGATTCTCGCCGTCGCGGGGTTGCTCATCTCTACGATGAACGACGACAAACCGCCGCCCGATGCCGTGCTCCTCGACACCCTCACCGGGGTCAAGGAAGACGACGTCGATCGGATCGAAATCGTGCGCACCGAGCCAGCCGAACAGAAGCTGTTGTTCGTCCGCGCGGGTAAGGACAAGTGGGAACTCAAGGAACCCGTGACGGCGAAAGTCGACTCGGCACAAGTCAACGCCATCGCGACTTCGCTGCTGAAATTGAAGCCGACGACGTACTCGGAAATCACGAGTAACCTGACGCTTCACGGCCTCGACAAGCCGACGATTTCCGTGACGTTTCATTCGGGTGAAAAGAAAACCGGCACGCTGAACATCGGCGATACGACGATCGGCAAAGAGCGCGCCGTGACGTTCGTAACCACCGGCACGCGGCCGAAAGTCCCCGTGGCGGTGCGCCGTGGCGACCTCGAAGCGCTGTTCCGTGCGGGTACGTCGGACGGCAAAGCGTGGCAGATCGCGAAGGGGTTGACCGATTTCCGCCAGAAGCGATTGATCGCCTCCGACATTCGCGATGCGGCGACCGAACTGCTATCGATCAAGATTAAAAAAGGCGACAAAGAGACCGTGCTCACGCAGACATCGGCGGGCGAGTGGCGCTTCACCGCCCCCGCCGGTTACGGCCTCGCCGATACCGCTGGCGACCCCGAACCGCGGCCCGAAACCTTTACCGGCGTTCGCCCACTTCTGAACGCGCTGACCGCGATGCAAGTTACCGACGGCACCGACTTCATCGAGTCGCCGGAGCCGCTCGAGAAATATGGCCTCAAGCCCGACGACAAGGAAACGATCCGCATCGAGTTGACGCCGAAAGAAGGCCCTCCGGAAGTCTTGTTCATCGGCAAGAAAGTCGACGACAAACCGGGCAAGCACTACTGCCTCGTGGCCGGCGACCCGTGCGTAATGAAGGTGACGACCGACCGGACCGAAGCCCTCGCACGCATCGCCAACGACCCGTTCGATCTGCGCGACCGCACGCTGGTTTCCGACCTAAAGAAAGACGCGATCGACGCCATCGAAATCACCGTCGGCGCTTCGACCGTGAAGGCCCGCAAGGTGCTGGTTGGCCCGATCAAGAAGTGGGTACTCTACGGCGGCCCATCCGACCCGCAGATCGCGGGACCAGCGATCGACGACCTGATCGCCACGCTGACGAAGCCGCGTGCCGCCCGCGATATCCTCACCGCGCCGAACGATGCCGCCTTCGCCGATGCGGAAAAGAAAGCCGAAATCCGACTCTGGATCGACGGCACCGAGAAGCCGACCGCACCTCCCGAAGCCGACAAGTTACCCGCCGACCCGAAGCTCAAAGGCGACGGCAAGCCGACGCTGACGCTACTGTTCGGCAAGAAAGAAGGCGATGTCGTGTTCGTCCGCAGAGTCAACGCCGACGGCGCGAAGTCCGATCTGAAACTGACTGACACCGTGCTGACACTCGCCACCCGCGACCGCTTGGCGTACCTCGACCCGAAGTTCAAATCGTTCGTTGCCGGCACCGCGAAGCAACTCACATTCAACAGAGGCGGCGAACTGTTCGAGTGGAACCTCGATGCCGCAAAGTCGACCTGGAGTTTCGCGAAACCCGACCGCCTCAAGGGGCAATCGGCCGACGCCGACAAACTGCGCAGCCTGATCGGCGTCGTGGCGACGCTGACACCGGATCGCATCGTGGCGGAGAATCCACCCGAGCCGGACCTCGCCCGTTTCGGCCTCGGTGCCACCCCGCGTATGAAGGTGACGATCGGTTTGAACAACGAGAAAGACAAGGAACGCACGTACGAATTCGGCAACGAAACCGACGATAAAACGCGGGTCTACATCCGTCAATCGGGGCGTACCGCCGTGATGACGATCCCCGTCGATAACTTCAACCGCTTCGCCGTCGACCTCCGCGACCCGACGATTTACACGCTCGATGTTGCGAAAGTGAAGGGCATCAAACTGCGGGGCTGGAAGCAACTCTTCGGCGGGCCGGTCGAGTACGCATTCGAGAAAAAGGGCAGCGATTGGACGACGTCGAAGTCACCCGCCGCGTTCGCTGTCGATCCTGTGAAACTCAACGCGCTCCTCGGAGTGCTGACCGCGCCCCATGCGGCTGCGTTCGTCGGTGGGGCCGCGAAACCGGAGCAAGGTTTCGACCTGAACACCGCCGTAAATAGTCTGGAAATTACGATCGACATCGAAGGCGGCGCGCCGATCGTGCTCACGCTCGGGAACGATACCGATGGCGGGGCGAACTACTTCGCGACCTGTTCCGCACGGAAAGACGAGGTGCTGACCGTCTCGACGGTCGACTTCCGCACCTACCGCGAGAAGCCGGGTTCGCTTCAGAAATAGGGAAAATCACGAGGGTGGTGACGGGGTACTGTCACCGCTCTTCCCCATGTTTCGCATCCCGCGGAGCATCTGCCACATTCCGGACCATCGCTCGCGCCACTGGCGAGCGTGCGTCATTCGCAGCATTCCCGTCGTCACGTCACCTGCGGCCGGGTTGCCGGAAATCGCCGCGTCGATGTGCGGTCGGAACTTTCCCTTTCGCGTCGTCACGACTTGCGGCACGGTCATTTCCAACAACCCTTCGACACCCTGCGTGACGCCCCAACCGGCTGCGCCGCGACCCCCGAACGGCGTCGCCGGGTGGGCCGTCGGTGCGATGACATCGTTGATCGTCACCGCACCCACTCGCAACTTCCCCGCCAGTTCGTTCGCTGCATTCGCGTCGTTCGTGAAGATCGACGCCGTCAATCGGAACGGCGACTCGGCATGAATCTGCACCGCATCGTCGAGCGTGTCGTACGCCATCACCGCAAGGATCGGCTCGAAAGTCGCATCGCGGCGCGACGGGTGACCGGGTGCCGGTTCGATGAGAATGGAGATGCCATTCGCAGGAAGTGCCCGAAGTGCGTTCGCGAATGCCTCGAAGAGTGGCCGGGCGACGATGGCACGCCGCACGGCCATGCAGGTTCGACCCCTATTGAGCGTCGCGCCGAACCATGCGGCGCGCGCCGCCAGTTGCACGTCGGCGTCGGGTAACACGATCATGGCATCGCAGCCCGAAAGTTCGAGAGCGGACGGTATCAATCGTTCGCCGAGCCGCGTCGCAATTTTTCGCCCGACCGGCTCGGAGCCAGTGAAGTGGAGGAAATCGATGTCGGCTTCGATGAGCGTTTCGCCGCCGTCGCGGGTGGCGGGCAGCATCGCGAACAGTTCCGGAGGGAAGCCCGCTCGCAAGAAGAGTTCGTGCAACCGTGTCGCCGTCATCGGAGTCCGTTCGCTCGGTTTCCAAATCACCGCGTTCCCGGCAATGAGTGCGTGAAGGATCGGCACCGCGTTCAGGAAGATCGGGTAGTTCCAAGTGCCGAGAATGCCCACGATGCCGCGCGGTCGGCGATGCACGACATCGCGACAGCCGATCAACCACAACGGACGACCCGAGATGCGGCGCGGTGCCAGAATCCGCGCCGCATCGGTTTCGAGGAATCGACACGCCGCCGCCGTGGGTAGCAGGTCCGTAGCGATCATTTCATGCGGAATCCGATCGACTTCCGCACAGGCGACCGCCGTCAGCTCCTCGCGCGATTCGACGAGCAAATGCCGCAACTCACGGACGGCCAATAGGTGCTCGCGAAGCGTTTTCAGGCGAGATTCACCGAATTGGGAGGAACCGATAGCGTGTGGTGCATTCATGGAGATAGTGTAGCCTCGACGCGACCGTAGTTCAAAATGCGACTGATCCGCCACCTGCTGTTGACCGATTGCCCGCGTCGCGTTATTGAACGGATTCTGGTGCGAATTGTGTCGAACGTGGGGGGTGTTGCCGTGGCGAGATCGTTACTGCGGGTAGTGGTGGCAATGGCGGCGACGCAGGTTCTGGTCGGTTGCGCGGGCACGTGGGACACGATCACGAGCCGACGGTTCCGCAAAGAGCCGTTCCACACGATGTTCAAAAGCGAAGACCCGATGACGGTCATGCGGACTAGCCCCGAAGGCGATCAGCGTGCGAAAGCGATGCGCAAACTGAAGGAACCGGCATTATCCGGGAACGCGCAGGATCAAGAACAAGCCATCGAGTTATTGTCGCAGGCCGCAACATCGGACCCGAGTCCGGTCGTGCGAGTCGCGGCGATCGATGCGCTCGGGCGATTCAAAGACGAACGCGCCGTGCCGATTCTGACGGCGGCATACCACCAATCGAGCGGTGCGGCGATCAAGCCGAAAGCCGTCGATCCGGCCACCATCACGCAGGTCGGTGCCGGTGGGCGACCGCTCGGTATGTCTCTCGATCGCATGTCGTTAACGGGGCCAACGGGGTTCGCACCGGAAGTCGTGAGCATGGTGCGTAGCCGCGCCGTCGAAGCGTTAGCGAACACCGGCCGTGCCGAAGCGGTGCCGATTATGACGCGAATTGCAGCCGGTACCGACGATTCGGCTGCGGACCGCGATACTCGCCTCGTTGCCGTACGCGGCCTAACGAAACTTCGCGTTCCCGAATCGGTCGCCGCGCTGACGAAAGTATTATCGGCAGAGAAGGGCAAAGACCCCGCACTCGCCGGGCGAGCGCATGAGTCTTTGGTAAATCTCACGGGGCAGTCGATGCCAGCCGAACCGGAAAAATGGGAGACGCTGGTGCGTAGCGGCAATGTTTCAATCGCACCGCCACCGACCACGATTCAGCAAGTCGGCGCGATCCTCAGCGGGAACTAATTACAGCCAGGAATGCAGACCGGCACGTAGCGGCGTACGCAGGTGGTTACGGTGTACGCTTCCATTTCGCACGTTGTGACTGGCACCATTCGGCACGATTGCACCGCTTCCATTCGGCACGAGGTCCGCGTCACGTAACGCACGTGGGTCTCGGGCACGCACCGCGTCACGCATTGGCGAACGACCTTCTGGTGTTGCTCGGGGACCATGCGGCACGTCGTGTACGGGATGTGCCGAACGCGCTGCTCGGGGACGCATTCCGTGGTGCGACGAACTTCCTGGCGAACGTGATCTTCGCGAACGGTACGGCACGTCGTGTAAGGCACATTGCGAACATAAGTTTCGGGCACGTTGTAACAGTTGCGGCGCGTTTCGTAGCGAACGTGATCGTGCTTGACGATCTGGCAGGTCGTGTAAGGGATCTGCACCGTCTTCGTTTCGGGCACGCTGTAACAGCGGCGTTTCGTAACCATTCGCGTGTTCTGCTGCGGCACCACGCGGCAGGTCGTGTACGGAATTTGTCGAACGTGCTCTTGTGCCACCTTGTAGCAACGCTGCTTCGTGACCATCTGCGTGTGTTGGCGGCATTCCATTCTGCAAGTCGTATACGGAATCTGCACGACGCGTTCTTCGGCCACTCGGTAGCAGTTTTGGCGGGTCACCATTTGCGTGTGTTCTTGGCGTTCCATGCGGCAAGTCGTGTGGGTGCGGGGCTGCATGACGGTGTAAGGCACCGTTCGGCAGACGGGAATTTGCACAGTGGTGCAAACGGGCTTTCGCACGTAGTGCGTTTCGTTCACCGTCTGGAATTCCTCAGTTGGCACCCACACTTGTCGGCAGACCGTGCGGCTCGGGCACTGGACTTGTTGCTGAACGACCGGACCGGGGCAATAGCGGCTCGTGCAGGTACAGGGGTCGAACACGCACGTGCCGGGTAGCCGCACGCACTGCGTGACGACTGGCCCTGGAATCTCTTCCGCGATCGTCTCGTAGCGCCCCGAACAGACGCGATTAATTTTCTGTGTGATCACCGGTTCGCAGGTGTAGCTCGTTCGCGTTTCGGTGCGATACTCGGTCTCGGTTCGATACATCGTAACGGGCGTGTGTGTCGTGTGGTTCTCGTACACGGGGCGATACGTGCAGTGCGTAACGGGCACCTGATAGTTTTGCACTTCGTTGCGATACGTCGTGTAGCGATGTTCGCGGCTATGCTGCTCGTACACGGGGTGCTGCGTGGTGTGCGTGACGGGTACTTGATAGCATTCGACTTGCGTGTGATACGTCGTGTATCGCTGTTCGCGAACGTGCTGATCGTACACGGTGCTGTACGTCGTGTAGCACTCGGGAACTTGATATTCCTCCACGACGGGGCGGTTCACCGTGTAGCACTGTTCCCGCATATGCTGCTGATACACTCGCTGATACGTCGAGTACGGGATCGACACTTGATACTCTTGAACGACCGGGCGATTCACCGTGTACGGCACTTGGCGAACGTGCTGCTCGACGACTTGGCGGTGCGTCGAATAGGGTATCGACACGGTGTATTCGCGAGCGTAAGGCACGTTGACCGTGTAGCGTTCTTCGCGAACGTGCGACTCGTAAACTGGCCGATTTACGGTGTAACACTGCACCGTGTCGAACGCTTCCACGACTTGGCGATTCACCGTGTACGGCACCGCTTCGACGTGGTTTTCGTGGACGGGCCGATAGGTCGTGTGCGGTTGCGCCTGCATGACCGTGCGTTGCACGGGGCGGTATCGAACTTCCGATTGTTGTTCGACGACCGACTGATACTGCACCGTCGGTGCCATGACGGGCATACACTGTTCGGCGGCCACGCAGGGTCGCGGGTAACGGCACAGGCCGCAGTGTGCCGCTTGCAAGTTGCTAAACGAGCTTGCGCCCAACAGCGCAAACATCGCAATGCTCAACGTAGTCCGGTTCATACAGTACCCCACATCGTGGCGTTCCATCGTGTTGAAGTCACGCCGCCAATATCGCGACACGATTCCGTCCGTACAATCTGCCTTGTCGTTTGCGTCGGGCCAACTCGGGTTGCTACGTTCCACCCGAATTCCCCACCTCCCCCGACCGCGAAACTGACACGGTCCCCCGCATCGTCTCACAATGATTGCAGCGCCCTTCCGGATTAACCGACACCGCCCCACTGACCGTTCGTAAACTGTTTCACATGAGGAACAGCGTCACCCCCGACCGCGATGAGTGCATCGAGCAAGCGTACTTCTTTCGCATGTGCCGCGAACGGATTGCGGACAACATCCCCGCACAAGAAATCCTCGCCCGTGCCGACGAGGAACTGCTGGCCACGACGAAACTGCCGATGGCGGTGCAATTCCTGAGCGCCGAGTTACGCCATACGGGGTTGCTCGCGAGTGGCTTCGCCCGGTTACCGCACTACTTCACGCCGTTTCAAACCTTCGTCGTCGCGCAAGCCGAACTCGACGGACGCAAGTTCTCGATGCCCGCCGCATTCCTCGTTCTCGAACGGGAAGCGGCTTACAAAGCGAACCAGCCGACGCCACCGGGTTTGTTCGTTTTTCACTTCGAGACGATCGCCCGCAACCGACTCGGTTACGACGACGGCTTGAAAGCCTCCGGCGGCGATCCGTTCTTCGACGGCTACTGGAGCGATTACATCGACCTCGTGAAACGCCAGGTCGGCACGTTCGATTTCAGCGACTTGGTTTACGTGCGTTCGGAGTTGTACATCATCGATCAACGCCGTTCGCGGCCGAACTACGAACCGCCCGTGCCACCGTTGTTTGCCGAGAAAGAAGGGAAGATCGCGAAGGCCAGCCGTGGCCGCGACCCGTTGTTCCTGTTTGCGGCACTGCAACGGCAACTCGGTTACCCCGAGGTGCCGAAGCCGAGACCCCGCGATGATATTTCGACGCAGTTGGAGATGCTGAAAGTGAAGTTCCGCGACATGGATGCTCGGTTACGCATCGCGGAGTCCGAACTTCGCGGGACTTTCGACCCGATGAAGTTCGGCAAACCCGAGATGTTCCGCGATATTAAAGACGGCGAGTAATCACGCCGACGGACGGACGCCTCGGAAGGTTTCGAGGACGTCTTGCAGATCTTGCGTGATACAGACTTCGTCGTCGAGGAAATCTTTGAGCCAGATGAAGTTGAGCCGTTGGCCCAACGCCACGAGCGGCAGCAGATCGCCGAGCCGAACGCGAACGCTCGGGTCTTGCAGCGGATCGACTTGGTCTCGTTCGTCTGGCGTGCGATACACCCGCAATTGTGTGACCATGATGCAACCTCCTGCGTAAACAAAGGGTCGCTCATCCACGACCCGCCCCATGCAACCCGAGCCTTACCCCCGTGCCGGATTGCGATACTTCAGGTTTCGACTTGCGTAGTGGATCGACTTCAGCGCAATTTCACGAACTGAGCGAAGCGCGACCGACACTCGGTAAAATGTGCCGTATTGGAAAGTTTCTTGCACGATCGGCAACCTTGCCCGTTGTAGCGACTGTAACGGCCAGAGGGCGACAATGCGAACGACGTATGCGGTACTCGGAGCCGGTGGCTGGGGCACCGCCGTCGCGATTCACCTTGCGAAACGCCCCGAACACGCGGTGCGACTGTGGGCGCACACGAAGTCATCCGCCGACGCATTGCGTGCCCATCGCGAGAACCTACGCCAACTTCCCGGCGTGAAAATCCCCGAAACGATCGCGATCCACGACGACCCCGTCGAAGCCACACGGGACGCCGACACCTGGATCATCGCGATTCCCACGGCATACCTTCGGGCCACGCTCGCTCCGTTTACGGCACTCGCGAAACCGAACCTGCGAGCCGTCAGCCTCACGAAGGGCATCGAAGCCGATACGTTCCTTCGGCCAACGGAGATACTTTCCGAGTTGCTTCCCGGTTGCACGACCGCCGTGCTGAGTGGGCCGAGCCATGCCGAGGAGATGGCGCGGGGAATGCCAACATCCGTGGTGGTGGCGAGCCGCGATGCGGAGTTTGCTGTCGATACCCAGCGTGCGTTCGGTACGGACCGCTTCCGCGTTTACACGAACCTCGATGTGAAAGGCGTCGAAATCGCGGCGGCGCTCAAGAACGTCATCGGCATTGCCGCGGGGTTGTGCGACGGACTGGGCTTCGGCGATAACGCGAAGTCCGCATTACTCACGCGAGGAATCGTCGAGATGACCCGCTTCGGCGTCGCGCTCGGTGCGGACCCCGCCACCTTCGCGGGCCTTGCGGGCATCGGCGATCTCATCACGACGTGCTTCAGCAAACATGGCCGCAACCGCCGCGTCGGCGAACGACTCGCGAAGGGGGACACGCTCGCACAGATACTCAGCGGGCCGCAAGTCGCTGAGGGCGTGACCACCGCACGCAGCATCGAGCAACGCCGCGTGCAGATGGACCTCGACCTGCCGATCATGTCGGGTGTCTACGCGGTGCTTTACGAAAAGAAGTCGCCATTGCTGGCGGTGCAAGATTTGATGTCCCGCCAAATGCGCGGCGAAGATGCGTTCGATTCGGTTGTCAAATCGGCCCACTCGCTTCGGTAAGAACGGCGGCGATCGCCAGAACTTCGGGTGTGGCGAGCGGGCGGGGGAGCGGGCGGCATTCGACGAGCGTGATGACTTCGCCTTCTTGAACGATTTTGCCGTCCTGGTTGACGATCGAACGATGCCAGACGATTTCGCCGCGTTTGCCGCGACCGCGAAGCGTTTTCTCGACGACTTTGGTGCGTGTGTGAACGGTGTCGCCGGGGAACACCGGAAGGATGAACAGCCAGTTTCGCACGCCGAGAAGTGCAATCGTGCGGACGGGGGGCGACAAAACGCTCAGGCCGCTGGCGATGCAGAACACGCCGATGCCGTGGGCAATCGGCCTGCGGAACGGCGTACTGGCGGCGAATTCGTGGTCGATGTGAATCGGGTTGAAGTCGCCGCTGAACCCCGCGAAGTTCACGATGTCGGTTTCCGTAACCGTGCGACCGCCCGATTCCCATTCCTGGCCGACTGACATGTCGTCGAAGTAGAGGTGATTCTCGGAATAACCCATCTCGGCCTCAGCAGTACGCAGGTTCGTTCGCTTCTATCCTAGCAATTCGGTTGTATACTTCCCGCCTTCACGAACAAACGGGGTCGAATCGCGATTTTGCCGAGTTCACGCCGATGCCTGCGGTAGAAGCGGTACGGGTTGCCGATCCTCTCCAACGGGACGCACTCCCACATAAACGACTTCGGCATCCGTCACGGAAATCGTTTCCGAACCGCGTTCCGCAACCACATCGATCCGCATCGTAATCGAGGTCCGCCCGATGCGCACGACCGTCGCGAGGAATTTCACCACATCGCCGATCAATACCGGCTTCTTGAACTCGACGCGATTGATTGCCACCGTCACGAACTGCGCGCCCTTCACGCCGCCACGAAGTTCGACTTCGCGCCGTGCGGCGATCGACCCGGCCATGTCGATATGGCTCAAAATGACGCCGCCAAAGATCGTGCCGAATGGGTTCGTGTCCTTCGGCATCATCACGACTTGAATCGCAAGATACGGTTCGTTCACAGGTCGCTCCTCGGTTCGCGTTTCAGGGACAACCACCGCACCACGTCACTCACGAACGGGTGGTCGTCGGGTTCAAATTCGAGCGTGTGGTGCGCGTCGGGGTAGTCGATGATCGTGCGCGATTTGGCAGCGAAGTTCAGGAACAACTTCCGCGTTCGCACGTTGTCGATCACGCGATCTTGCCCCGCGAGCAGCAACAGCGTCGGTACGGTCACTCGCTTAATCGCACGCTTCAAATACAGGTCCAACGACACGCTCGAGAACAAAAATCGTGCGGTCGCCTGTCGCAATCCGAAGCGATCCTCGTCGACGAACTTCTGCCACTCGGGGGACGATGTGAAGTAGTCCGGGTCGTTCAGCGGGATGGGGAACAGTTTCGTCGGGTCGCGGAGTCGCGCACGGGTGACCGCCACCCGTTGCAGGAACGGCGCGGCGATTTTCGGGCACAACCCAGGGCAGAGCATCACGAGCGAATCGATCAGCCCCGGCTTGCGGTACGGCAACCCCGCCGCGAGTTTTCCACCCCACGATATGCCCGCCAGATGGATCGGCAGCCACACTTTCTCTTGCCGCAAATTCAACAAAAACTCGCTGACATCGTCGAACAGTCGGCGAAAATTCGGGGCGTCGCCACGCCGCGACGTGTTCAGACCGCAACCGCGGCGCTCGAGGAAATAGACTTCCAAACCCGCCGCCGCGAACTTCGCACACGACCGCGTATACCAGCCACCGTGGCTGCGAATACCGTGCAAAAACACGATCCGCCCAATCGGCCGACCGACGGGAAGGTAACGCCGATAGTACCAGACGTAACCGTCGGACGATCGGAACGTGCAGAGTGTCGCGTCAACCAACGACGACCTCCCGCCGAACCGTCGCGGCTGTCAGTTTCGCGGCGTCGATCGTCGCACCGGTGCCGGAGCCGATGAGCATCGGTGCCCAACCGCCACGGCGAAACGTGATGTCTTCGTGGCTCAACGTTTCGCGAACGAGATGCCGATCGTACGAACCTTCGAGATAGCGAATGCCCTTTACGCTCGTCGCGAACTGCCGCCCCGCAGCCGAGAGAATCGCCGTCTCGCCGACCTGGCAGCCGAGTTGATAGCCGAGGTTATTTCGTACGGCTAGTTGCGCCAGACGCAGACTCGGGATGAATCCGCCACACTTCGAGAGCCGAATGTTGAACAGATCGCACCAACCGCCGCGAATCGCCCGTTCGGCATCGACTTCGCCGCACAGCGATTCATCGAGCATGATCGGCGTGCGAATTTGTTTGCGAATCGCGGCCAGTGCTTCGACCGCTTCGTGCGGGATCGGTTGTTCGACGCTCGTGATGCCGAACGCTTCGAGTGCGTGAATCTTCGCAACCGCGTCTTCGGCGGTCCACGCCTCGTTCGCATCGACGCGAAGATCCATCGCTTTCCCGACGCGACTGCGGATGATCGCCAGCCGTTTCGCGTCGTCTTGCCCCGCGATGCCGACCTTCACTTTGACTTGATGGAAGCCGTAAAACCGCATTCCCCACGACAGCACCCGTGCCTTCCAGCCCTTCGCGGATAGGATCGCTCCGCTATACTGCACCCGCTCTTTCGGCTCGTAAAGTTCCGGTGCCAACAACTTGGTGACGTGCATGAGCGGTTCGCCGAAGCATCGACCGTAGGCATCGAGGATCGCGAGTTCCACGGCACATCGGGCCGCGTTCCCCTGGCAACGCCGGTCGTCGCCGGGGACGTCGTTCAGGCGAAATCGCTCGGCGAGATCGACCGCTTCGGCGAAGTTTTGCACCGGTTGCAGTTGGCTTTTCAAATCGCTTTGCTGAACGAGCGACATTGCGGTGTCGATCGTCTCGCCGGTCACGTAGTCGCGCGGCACGCCTTCGCCGTAACCGATGGTGCCATCGCCGAGGACGCAACGAACGACGAGGTTGTCGGTTTCGGTGCGGGAATGCGAGGCGTGCTTGATCGGCTTGCGGAGCGGAATGCGGACGTGATGAGCCGAGAGTTCGACGACGCGCATACGATTTCAGCCTTTACTGGCGGGTGTGTCGCGTTCCGTCGCACCGGCGACGAGGCGTTGGACGCCCTCCCGCGCAAGCCACAACCCCATGACCATGAGTAGGGCCGCACTGAAAACCGGCAACAGTTGGAACCAACGCCGTTCGGCAAACTTCGTCGCACCGGCCCGATGCGCCAGCACGACCCCGACGCCGAGCGCCACCAACACGACGGCCAAGCCAACGCTGAACGCGATGAGCAGTGGCACCGCAAACGCCAACCGACCCGCCGAGATCGCCACGAACAACAGCATGACCGCATCCCAACACGGGATCAGCCCGCCACCGAGGCCGAGGAGAATCACCCGCAGCCAGCCGAACGATTTGGGCGACGGATCGGGTTCGTGCGTGTGGTCGCAATCGGGGCCGTGATGGTGGTGCCCCGCACCGAAGTGAACGTGATCGGCTTTGCCGCGAATCCGCCGCGAAAGTAGCCACATACCCGCGATCAGGATCAGCATTCCCCCGGCGAACTGGAGCCAACCCTGCGCCGTTTCGGGTACGCCATCGCGGTAGCACCACCAGAGGATGCACGCGACGCCGATCACCGAACCGGTGTGTGCGAGTGTCGTCGTGATGCCCAGAACGAGCGCGTGTCGCATCGTGCCGCGCTCGCCGACGAGGTACGCCGCCACCAGCGTTTTGCCGTGCCCCGGCGTAAAGGCATGGCCCATGCCGAAGACGAACGCCGCGAATAACAACACGCCAACGCCGGAGGTTGAATCGAACAGCGCCGTCAGGCCGCGATCGAGTAAATCCGCAACGAGGCCAGGCTTCTCGCCGCTGACAATGACCGGTTCGCCAATCGTTGCGGGAACTTCAATTGCGACGAGTTTTGCAGTAGCGGGTGCTTCGATAATCGCGGAGGCGGTGCGCAGCTTACGCTCTTCGCCGGGCTTCAAATCGAGTTGCGATTTCCCGCGCAGGCCGCCGGGTTCTTCGAGATCGTGGACGGTCAAACTGGGTTCGACATCGCACGTTAGCGCGATCTTCCCCGGCTGGCCGTCGTAGTTGAGGTCTTCAAAACGGAACTTCGCCGGCACGCCGGGAGGTGGTGAAATGTCCGCACGAAACTGATAGCGAAGTCGGATGTGATTATCGCCCTCGAACTCGATCTCGACCGGCTTATCGAGCCGGAACTTCAACTCTTTGTCGTCCAGGGACGCGATCAGTTCATCGGCGAGATACGTCGCTTTTTTCTTCGCGTAAACCGGGACGTAGTCGGTGCGGATACTTTTGACTTGTGCGGTATCGCTTGCCTTCAGAAACGTGTTGCCGTCGATCATCATCGTCATCGCGTTGCATTCGACGGTATACTTCACGACCGTGCCAACCGCCGAGATGCGAACGTGGACCGTGCGGTCGCACCGCAAGTTCGGAAACGGGTGTGCCGACACAGGCCACGCGATGGCGAAAAGCAACAGCGATAGGATTGCGCGAGTCATGATGGAAGTATATCGCCTATCGATCACTTCTTCGCGTCGAACTTCGGCAGGTCGGCGGGTGGCTTCTCCGAACCTTGCTTTCGCTCGATGGTTTCCGCGAGCTTCGTCGTCGTGTTTTGTGTGTTGCCGCCGGTGATGAGGTAAAACCCGGCCTCGTCGTTACCAGCGTCGATGTTCGTGACGGGGTTTGCATCGGCGGTGAAGCGCGACTTGGTAATCGCTTTCCAGTCGCCGCCTTCGGTCTTCACCCAGCCGTTGCCGAAGTGTGCCTTGCGGGCTTTCGTCGTCGAGATTTTATTGCGTCGAAAGTCTTCGACGAACGAGTAATACCCCGAGAGCGGTTTGCCACCGGCGATCGTGGAGAACGTGACGAGGTGGGTCCACGCCTTTTTTTCCGGCTGATAGAAGTAGCCCGCGAATGCGGTACGTTCGGGGCCATCGGGCGTGCTGGTAACGAGGAAGCGATAGGTGGTGCCGATCTTCCAATCGAAATCGAAGAACGACTGCCCGCCGGTGCCTTCGTTGCCGAAACGGCCCACGCGGACGGCATCGTCTTTGTGCAACATCTTCACCCGTTTTTCGTCGGGCACTTTCTTCGGGTCTTCGCCGGAGTTCGGATCCCACACCGAGAAGAGCACGACTTTCTTGCCGTTCGCGAGTTCTTGGATGCCGAAGTAGCCTTTGTTCCAACCGCACGCCATAAAGTACGTGCCGTCGGCAGAATTATCGACGGTCATCTCGTTGTAGAACGCGGTGCCTTTCGGTGCGTCGTATCCGAGGTGAACCGAGCGACACGCAATGCCCTTCAGCTTCTCGTCGGCCATCGTCGTGGAACAAGCCAGTGACAGCGCAAGCAATGCGAGCGAACGAAGCATCGGTAACCTTAGCGATAGCGGCATGTCACTTCTTCGGCGGAACGGGCACGGGAGCCGGTACTACCGGAGGTTTCGGTGGTGCGGGCACAGCAGCCGGAACGGGCACGGGAGCCGGTACTACCGCAGGTTTCGGCGGAACGGGCACGGGCGCAGGTGCCGCAACGACGACGGGCGGTTTGAGTTTATCGAGCTTGGCTTTCGCGGCGACGACTTCAGCGGTGGCGGCGGTGACAACGACTTGTGCCGCGTTGAACGCATCGAAGACCGGCTTGCGGGCCGCTTGCTGTGCGACCAACGCCGCCTGCGCGACGGGGACTTTCGCGGCGGCATCGACGACGGCCTTGGCGGCCACGGGCACTTTGTCCGTCGCCACTTTCTGGGTGGCTGTGGTGTCGACGAGAATCTTGTTCGCGGCTGCGAGTTCGTCGGCGGCGATTTTCGCAATGTCGGCGGCCTTCTTCGCTTGAATCTTCAACTCGGCATTCGCCGCATTCTTGTTCGCCGCATCGAGCAACTTCGCAGCCGCTTCTTGAAATATCTGCGAACCGGTCGTCTTTGCGGTCGCAATCGCTTGTGCCGCAACGGTCGCATTCGTGGCGACTGCGGCGGCGGTCACTGCGGCATCGGACGCCACCTTCGCGGCAGTCGCAGCAGCAGTCAGGTCGACGATCGCTTTCTGGAACGGTGCGAGTTCCGCGTTTGCTTTATCGGCGTTCGCCTTGGCTGCGGCGAGTGCGACATTCGTTTGCGCCAGTTTCGCGTCACTGGCGGTTAATGCCTGCTGGGCCAGCACGATTTGCTCGGCGACCGTCTTCGGGTTCGTGTCGGCGGTGATGTACGTTCTGCCATCGACCGCGATCCAACCCTTGACGATACCCGCCCAATCCCCCGCGAACACCTTGGCGTTATCGTGCGCGATCGCCACGCGCAAACCGAGGTCGGCGAATGCCTCGAACTGACGCTGCAACCCGCCGTTCTGGTCCCAGAGTTTCGTGATCTTGTCGCGGCCCGTCGATACCAGTCGGCCATCGTGGCTGAAGCGCACGCTCGCCGCACCACCTGGATGCGCGGCCCAATTCTTCGTGAGGTTGCCGTTCTCCATCTCCCACGTTTTAATCGTGGTATCTTCGCTCGACGACGCCAGCGAGTTCGAGTCGTCGCGCCACGAGACATCGGTAATCATCGCGGTGTGCCCACGCAGGCTGAAGTACTCGCGGCCCGTGTACGACTCCCACACGAACAGCCCGCCGTTGCGGTCACCCGTCGCCAGCAACACGCCATCGGGCGAGAACTCGACGGCGCAGATCCAATCGGTGTGCTTCTTAATTTCGCGAATTACCGAGCCATCGGCGGTGCTGTAGATGCGGATCAGTTTCGAGGAACTTCCCACGGCGATCTGCGTTTGATCGGCGCTGATGTCCGCCGCCAGAATCGCATCGGTTTCAATGCCGACTTCGGTGATCTTCTCACCAGTCTCGACGTTATACAGTACGGCCTTGCCGTACTGACCGCCACGGCCACCGGCGGCGATCAACAGCCGCCCGTTGCGCGAAAACTTGAGGTCGTTAATCTGCCCGTGTTCGAACGGAATGTGGCCGACGGTGTCGCCCGTGTCCGAGTTCAGCAGTGTGATTTGTTTCTGCCCGCCGATGGCGAGGAGCGGTGCCCACGGCGACGCGGCCAGCGCGAGAACCGCACCGGGACGACGGGCCTTAATGCCGGGTTCGATTTTCAGTTTGCCTGCAACGGGCATCGGCGGTGGGCCTTCGGGGCGACCCTTCACAACCGACTTTAAACCGATGTCCATCTTCGGTTTGACGGCGACGATTTTGCTACCGAGATTCTCGCGTGCGCCTTGCTCGATCCACAATCGCAAGACTTCGATCTGCGCATCGGGAATCTTCTGCTTGCTCGGCGGCATCACCGGCTCTTCCTTGTGCGAAGACATCGTAAACAACCGCGACTTATCGGGGTTACCCGCCGCAACGACCACGCCGGACGAACCGCCCTGCATCGTGGCGGCGAACGTCGCCATGTTCAGCCCGCCCTTTTGCTTGTCGTTGCTGTGGCAGTTGATGCACGATTGCTTCAAGATCGGCATCACATCTTCGTCGAACGTCGGCTTCTTCGCATCGGCGAGGGCCAACGCGGGTATCAGAATTACAATCGTCAAGCAGTAGCGGAGCATGGTAGCCTCGACGGTGGAGAATCCAACTGTCAACTATGAACGAACGACTGACAACTACTGACTTTTAACGAATCGTCGTTAGTGGTTGAACATGAATTCGCGGGTGTTCAGCACGGCCCAGAAGACGTCTTCGAGGGCGGCTTGCGGATTCTTCGCGTTGGCGATCATCGCTTCGAGGTTCGCTCGTTCGGCGGCGGTCGGCTGGCGACAGAGGCAGCGAACGTAGATCGTTTCGATGATCTGCCCGTTCGACTTCTTCTCTTGGAGCATCTTCGCCACCAAGCCCCCTTGCACGATTTTCGGGCTGACGGTGTCGCCGTTCATCAGGTGCAAACTTTGCGATAGCGTCGGTTCGAGTCGCACTTCGCACGCACACACCGTGTCGCGCGTCGCCCGGCCAAACGTGGTCAGGAAGTACGTACTCGTACCGCCGTCGGCGATCTGCACGGCTCGAGCACCCGACGGTAACCCTGGGAATTTGTTCTTCGTTTCCGTCACTTGGCTGATGCAGTCGAGCAACGTTTCCGCACGAATCCGGCGGACCGCCCCACGTGCGAAGTTGCGGGTGTCGCCTTCGTTCGTCTTGGTCGCCTGCGTACTGAGTTGGTACGTTCGGCTCTTGCAAATATCGCCGACGAGTTTCTTGAAGTCGTACTTGTAGCCGGTGAACTTCTTGCCGAGTTCGTCGAGGAGTTCTTGGTTACTCGCGGGGTTGCTGATCCGCACATCGTCGACTTCGTTGATGATGCCTTGGCCGAGGAAATGCCCCCAGACGATGTTCGCGAGGTTCTTCGCGAAGTACGGATTCTCCGGCGAAGCCAGCCACTCGGCGAGTACCGCACGACGGTCTTTCCCGACGACATCCGGCTCCGCACCACCGAGGAACTTCGGCTTCATCGGACGGGCGTACAGCGGGTGATTGACTTCGCCACCACCCGCGTTGAACACGATCAATTCGCGCGGGTCGTCGGCACCTTTACGACCGACTTGGCTGAAGAACGAAGCGAAACCGTAGTAGTCGTTCATCGTCCAGCGGTCGAACGGGTGGTTGTGGCATTGCGCACATTGGATGCGCATTCCCATGAACACCTGCGCCACGTTCTCCGTAACTTTGACGATGTCGGTTTCGATCTGATAGTAGTTCGTCGCGGGGCTTTTGAACGTGCCGCCGCTCGCGCCGAGGAGTTCCTTCACCCACTCGTTCGTCGGTACGTTGCGGGCGATTTTGTCTTGCAACCACGTGTAGTAAAGCAGCATCGACTTCGGGCTGACCTGCGTGATGCCGCCGGAACGAATCTGAAGCAGTTCGGACCACTTCAACACCCAAAGCTCGGCAAACTCTTTGCGGTCGAGCAGTTCATCGACGAGCAGTTCCCGCTTGTTCGGCAGGGTGCTGACCATGAACTTCGCGTACTCTTCTGGCGAGGGCACCACGCCCGTGACATCGATGAACAGACGGCGTACGAACGTCGCATCGTCGCACAGTTCCGATGGTTCGATGCGGAGCTTCTTGAGCTTCGCATTTACCAGCGTGTCGATGTAATTGTTTTCGGGCACGTTCGGGAACGCGAACTGCATCCCCTTCGGCAGGGTGATGAACGGCACGCCGATGGTGAACGTCGCGAAGCGAGCCATGATGAACGCTTCACCGCGTTCGCCCGCCAACACGTTGCCGGTGCCATCGATCTTCGCGGCGTTGTCGTTGTTGCTGAGGAACAAGGCTAACGAGGTGACGTCGCGATCCGTGCCATCGGTGTATTTCGCACGTACGACGACGCGCTGCTTTTCGCCTTTGCCATCGAGCACGCCACCGGGCGGGAAGACTTCCATGCTGACCGGCGCGGCCACGGTGGGCAGGTCGATCGGGGCATCGGCTTCGAGCCAACGGATGAGGGCAGTGTAATACTCGTCGCCTTCTGCCATCTTTTTGCCGCCGGTGTGCGGCACTTTGCCCGTCGATTTTTCAATGAGCAAGGATTCTGCAGGCAACGCGAGGTTGATGCGTCGCCCGTTCATTTCGCGAGTGAGGCGGAAGTGGTCGCCATCGGGGTCGAAGCCGAACAGCGACAACCGGAATCCATCTTTGCCGCGTGCGGCTCCGTGGCAGCCACCGACGTTGCAACCGCTACGCAAAAAGACGGGCATGACATCGAGCTTGAACGAGATCGGGCGATCCGCAGCCGCATTCACGACTTTGACCGGCACTTTCACCGTCTGCCCGGCGAACACCACAACCATCTCGGTTACGCCATCGGCAACGGGCGTGATCGTGAAGTTGTCGCGTTTGACGAGTGCGGGGTTCGCGAATGCGATCTGCGCTTGTTCGGTGACGTCCCGCGTAATGCCGGACAACTCCGTCACTTGCACGACGAACGTCTGCTTATCGCGCGACGTTTCGAGGTTAATATCGGGCGGGTAAACCGCAACCTTCACGCCCACCACTGCGGGCGGCGCAGGAGGGACAGCCGGAGCCGCCATAGGTGCGACCGCTGCCGGCGCAACCGCAACGGGTGCGACGGGCTTTGCAGGGGCGGGGGCCTGAGCAATAGCCGAGGAGACTGCGACAGCAAACGCGAGTATCGTAGTAACTAATCGCATGTTGAAGTTCCTCATGCGTGGTGGTTCCGGTTGTTTTAACGCTAACATTCGTGTCTATTTCTTAGGAACGACTGCCGGTGGAGGTACTGGAGCCGGTTGCCCGGCTTTCAGGGCCTTTTCGCGGTCTTCTTGTTCGAGCCGAAGCTGTTCGAGGCGGGTGAGTCGTTTCGGCATCGGCGGAGCGACGGCGACGACTGCGGCCGGTACGGGTGCCGCCGGTTTCGGTGGCGCGACCGCCACGGCTACGACTTTCGGCGGCAGTGGCACGTCGATACGCAGTTCGTTCCCGCCGACCGAATGGTATAGTTTCTCGCCGTTGTGGACGATCTCCACCTGAATGTAGGTGCCGTGCTTCCCGGCGGGGCTGGTTTTGTCGGTCGTCAAATCGAAGACGAGTTCTTTCTGATCTTTCGTGAACTCGATCGGCGTCGCGACCACCTTTGCGGGCAGGCCGACTATTGTGGCTTTCGCTTTGCCTTCAAACGGCGTGTTCGTCGTCACTTTGCAAACGATCTGCGTCTTCTGACCCTGCTCGGCGGCGGAACGGTCTTGTGCGAACACCACGAATGGCGGTGCGATTTCCACCGTGAACAACTGCGACGACACCCACAACGGCCCACTGCTCGCGGCGGTGGTCGGGTCGTTCGGTTTCGGCGTCGGGCCGCCGGTGGCGGTGGCAACGGCGATGAATGCGGTCTTCCACTTGCGCGGTGCCGCGTTCGGGGCCGCATTCGTGTACACGAGCGCTTCGGTCGCACCTTCGGGGATGACTGTCTGACCTGCAATTCCGGTGCCGGGCGGCGTGAATAACGGATAAACCGTGATCGCACCTTTGAACGTCGGTGCCCGTTTCGCGATCACTTTCAGATACATCGAGCCGTTCTGAACCAACGGCGATTTCGGCTCGACGACATCGATGCTGAACGGCGCGACATCGGTGACGGCCACCGCGATTCGGTCCGTCATGTGGCGGTGAAAGGGTACATTGTTCAAGCCGATATTGAAGTTCACATCGAGCGCGGTTCGCGTCGTCGCTACGACCTTCGGATCGGTCGGTTTCGCTTGGAAATCGCTGAGAACGCCGCCGAGTGCCGCATCGGCTTTCGCTTCGAATACGACTGGCACGACGCCTTGACCGGGGTCGACGGTATCGGCAGTGGCAATCACGCCGGGTGGCAGTTTGTCGAACGCGATCGTCGCCAGCCCGCCCCAGTCGGCACGGTTCGCTTGCACGATCGTTGCGAAGCGATTGCCGCGCGGCACGCTGATGACTTGGCGATCCTGATTCGAGACGTTATTCCCATCCACCTTCGGTATGCCCGTCGATGTCGAGGCGACGGGCACGGTGATTTCGATGCGATAGAAGTAGTCGATCCCGCCCTTTTTCAGGTGGTCGTGTACCCACAACACGTATTCGCCATCTTGCGGAATCGTGAAACGAAAGTAACTATCGGGGCCAATTGCATCGTCGTTGCCGACGAAGTTCGTCCCCATCGCGTTGTTCGTCCAGAGGTTCAGATTCATGACGGGGTCGAGTGCCGAGCCGAGGCGGCGCGCGTAACAGTGGAAGTCGTAGACTTGTCCCTTCTTTGCCGCAAATTTCAGGTAGTCGATTTCGCCCACCGTCGAAACGACCCCGTTGAACGCACCGGGAGCCGTACCTGCGAGCGCCGTGGCCGCGGTGTTCGCATTCGCGACTTCGTTCGCGTTCGGCAAGTCGACGACGCGGAACTTCATGCCCGACGGATTGATGCCATCCGGCGTCGTGCAATGCACGCGAAATAGGTCGCCACCCGTTGCCGGTAGCTTGATCTTCTGTTTGATTTCGCCGCTCGGATCGCCGATGAAGCGGACTTCGAGTTCCTCGCCGGGCTTGCCACCCGCTGGAATGACCGCCGTCGGACGTGGGAAATTACCGACGTGTAACTGGTAGGAACCCGACCCCGTGTAGGCACTATCTCGGACCATCACCGTGTATTTACCGTCGGCGGGAACGAGGATCGAACAGCCGCAATCTTGCGTGTACATCGGCGAATCGTCGCCGAGCGCCAACTCGAAACGCTTGTCGTTCAGGATCGCCACGTACGGATCGAAGAAGCCGATACCGAGCCGCATCCCTTCGACTTCCACGGAAAGTCGCTGACCTTTTTTGCATTCGACCACATAATAATCGACGTCTTCGGACGTGATTAAACCCTGCACGGTCGAATTCATCGCGATCGGTTGCGGCAGGGCAAACTCGCTGTTCGGCTCTTTTTCCTGCACTATCGGTAACGCACCGACCCAGAACGTGCGAAATTCGGAGATACCCGATGCCGTGCGCACGCGAAACCCATGCTCGCCCAACCGACAATCGGCTGCGATCGTCAGCGTCGCTCGCAGTTGGTCCTTGCTCGTCACTTCGAGCTTCGCGACCGTAATTCCCGGATAGTACACGAGCAGTTCGGGCGCATCGTTGACGTTCGCGCCGTTGAACAACAGCGTCGCGGTGGTACCGCGTTGGGCACCGTAGGGATTGATGCTGTTCAGGTGCGGATCGATGGCGTACGCGGAGCCGATGCTGCCACCGAGAAGGCAGAACGCGAGCAGGAATCGGAGGGTCTGGCGCATGGTTGCGGGCCTCAAATGAATCGGCCGCGTTGCGAGGAAGAGCGAATGCTCATCGTTCGTTCACGCGGCCGGGTAGGTTCGGACAATTACGCCAAGAGTTCTTTTCGCGTGTGACCTTCGCGAACGATGTCGATCGGCCGATCGCCGGGCGACATCAGCTTCTTCTCGGCGTTGATACCCATGCAGTGGTAAACGGTGTGTGCCAAGTCTTCGACGGTCAGTGCGTCTTCGTCGGGTTCGCTGGCGGTCGCATCGGACTTGCCGTAAATCGAACCTTTCTTGATGCCGCCACCCGCGAGAGCGACGCTGAACACTTTCGGCCAGTGATCGCGGCCCGCATTCGTATTAATCTTCGGCGTACGACCGAACTCGCTGCTCACCATCACGAGTGTCTTGTCGAGCATTCCGCGCTCTTCGAGGTCGCGAATCAGGCGGGCAAACGCTTGGTCGAACGCAGGCAGATTCGCACGCATGTTCGCGGTGATCTGGTTGTGATAATCCCAACCCGAATAGTGAACCGTCACGAATCGCACGCCCGCTTCGACGAGGCGACGCGCCATCAGGAATCGCTGTCCAGCCGCATTTCGACCGTATTCATCGCGAAGTTTCGGCGTCTCTTGGTTGATGTCGAACGCCGCACGGGCCTTGTCGCTCGAAATCAGGCCGTACGCACGCTGATAGAACGTGTCCATTGCGGCGAGGTTGTCGGACTTTTCCTTTTTCGCGAAGTGCTCGTTGACCGCTTCGAGCATCGACCGACGGCCATCGAATCGCTCGGGCGTCACGCCGCTAGGCAGTTGCAGGTCTTGCACCTTGAAGCCGCCGTTCGCCGGATCGCTACCGAGAGCGAACGGGCTGTAACTGCTGGAGAGGTAACCGCTTTGTGCGTAGTTGGTGACGACGTTCGGCACGGCCACATACGGTGGCAGGTTGTTCCGCACGCCGAGTTCGTGGCTGACGACGCTACCCATACTGGGGAAGGTGATGGCCGGGCTGGGGCGATACCCCGTGAACATGTTGTGCGTACCGCGTTCGTGGGCAGCTTCGCCGTGCGTCATGGCACGGGCCACGGTAATCTTGTCCGCAATCGCTGCGGTTTGCTTCATGCTTTCGCTGAAGAGCACACCTTCGAGCTTCGTCTGGATCTGCGTCATGTCGCCGCGATATTCGATCGGGGCATACGGTTTCGGATCCCAACTCTCTTGGTGGGCCATGCCGCCGGGCAGGTAGATGTGAATGATCGACTCGGCTTTCGGCCCCTTCGCGGGTGCCGCAACCGTCGATGGTGCGGCGGCTTGCGCGGCCTGCATCCGGAAGAAGCTTTCGAGCGACAGCCCGAGTCCACCCAGGAATCCGACGCGGAGCATCGTGCGACGGGGCAGCGGCGAGCCTAAGCAATTGAGTGGGTTCGTCACGTTCGGATCTCCTAATCGGTGAAGCGAGTAATCTGGCGGACACTCAACGGCGATCCACCCTCGACGCCGCATAAGACGTTGAAGGTCGAGCTTGAGTTTCCAGTTCCGCAAAAATAATTCCTGCCGCAGCCATTATAGGTTGCGTTTCGGAATCGCAAGATCGAGATCGCCCGACAAAGCGGGCGCAGCAGGCGGGTGAGGACACCGACTCAGCACAGCATAGGCAAACTTTACCGGGTAGTCAATCGCCAACTGTCTGCATCGTATCAAAAATTTGCGCCGAAGTCTGCAACGAGCCACCGGGTTCATCCCGGTGGGAGTCTCCCACAACGAGCCACCGGGTTCATCCCGGTGGGAGTCTCCCACCGGGACAAGCCCGGTGGCTCGTATGCGCTCGCGGTTGGAAATCACAACACGTTAGCCCGACGCGCTAGCGAGGGATTACTGTCGTTTCTGCGATGTCGTGCCTTCTCGCGGGTTCGCCTCGCTGGCGCGTTTTGAAGTTGCGCTTCTCG